>CAKTRJ010000026.1 GCA_934597345.1 uncultured Oscillospiraceae bacterium | reverse complement strand
TTTTTCGATGTTTTTCGTCGACTCATTTCCGACCGGATATCCGTCCGTCTCGCGGACAGCTAGGTTAGATTACCACATACTTCCCCGCTTGTCAACGCTTTTCTCCCTAACTTTTCCATCTTTACCGACAGGCGTTTTGTCATAACCAGCCCTTATTTCAATTTTCAGCCTTCGCCAGCCATTTGCACAAGTCAGCTTTACATGCGCGGTCTCATCTTGTGGATTCTCCCTATTTACTTTCGCCCCACAAAGTAGTAAAGTATCGGCAATAAAGTTCAACAGCGATGATGGACATCCAGTAAGATGCTGTGGTGATCTTCTTCAGAGAGCGGCCGGTGGTGTAAGGCCGCGGAGATACAGCGTCCCAATTACTGTCCTGAGCCGCGCCCCGAAGCTCCTGGTGAGTGGTAGGCGGCGCCGGGTGCGCCCGATATCGCGCTGCGGATATATCACCATTTCAGAAATGGCTGTATCCTATGAGGCCGCGCAAGCGGTAAACTGAGGTGGTACCACGGGTTTGACTCGTCCTCTGTGTCCTTTTGGACATGGAGGGCGTTTTTTTATTGCAATCAGCGCGAAGGAGCGAGAAATATGACGACATTTACCAACATGAAACGATACCCGCGGCAGCGGGATCATCGATAGACACATTGGAACACGCCGGGCTGCGACGGCTATCGCGCAGCACAACTGATTTTGAATTTCAAGGAGGAGCGCACTATGCCCGCCATTACGTTTTACAAGCACGAACCCATCCCCATGGAGATGCACAAGGTGAAAATTGTCCAGCAGCTGCACCTGCTGCCTACGGAACAGCGGCTGCAGAAGATAAAGGACGCCGGGTTCAATACCTTCCAACTGCACAACAAGGATATCTTTCTGGATATGCTGACGGATTCCGGCGTCAACGCCATGTCTGACCGGCAGCAGGCCGCCATGCTGATGGCCGACGACGCCTACGCCGGATCGGAGACCTTCTACAAAATGCAGGCAAAATTGCAGGAGCTGTTCGGCATCGAGCACTGCCTGCCCGCCCATCAGGGCCGCGCCTGTGAGAATATTCTGGCCACCCGGTTTGTCAAGCCGGGAAACTGCGTCATCATGAACTACCACTTCACCACCGCCAAGGCCCACATCACCCGTCTGGGCGGCCGCGTGGAGGAGCTGGTGAAGAAGGAGGGTCTGGAGAGCCACAGCGACCTACCCTTCAAGGGCGACATTGATCTGGACGCGCTGGCGGCCTGCATCCAGCGGGAAACGCCGGAGAACATCCCCTTTGTCCGTCTGGAGGCCGGCACCAACCTGATCGGCGGTCAGCCAATCTCCTACGCCAATATGAAGGCTGCCACCGCCATCTGCCATCGTCACGGCCTGCTGACGGTGCTGGACGCCTCTCTTTTGCAGGATAATCTGTACTTTATCAAGACCCGCGAGGCCGGGATGCAGGACAAGTCCATCCGTGAGATCACCCGCATGATCGCCGACCTGTTCGACATCATCTACTTCTCTGCCCGGAAGTTCGGCTTCGCCCGGGGCGGCGCGATCCTGGTGCGGGACGAGGAGCTGTTCCACTCTATGGAGGATCTGATTCCCATGTTCGAGGGGTTCCTCACCTACGGCGGCATGTCCGTGAAGGAGATGGAGGCCATGACGGTGGGCTTTGAGGAGAGCATGGACATGGACGTGATCTCTCAGGGACCGCAGTTCATCGACTACTGCGTGAAGCGGCTGGATGAGTACGGCGTGCCGGTGATCACCCCCGGCGGCGGTCTGGGAGCCCACATCGACGTGAAGGAATTCCTGCCCCATGTGCCCCAGAGCCAGTACTCCGCCGGTGCGCTGTCCTGCGCGCTGTACATCTGCGGCGGTATCCGGGGCATGGAGCGCGGTACGCTGTCTGAGGAACGGGAACCGGATGGCACCGAGCGCATCGCCAGCATGGAGCTGCTGCGGCTGGCCTTCCCCCGGAGGGTATTCACCCTGTCCCAGACGGAGTACGTCATCGACCGGGTCAAGTGGCTGTTTGACCACCAGAATCTGGTGGGCGGATTGCGGTTCGTCCACGAGCCCGCCACGCTGCGGTTCTTCACCGGCGTGCTGAAGCCCATCGGCGACTGGCCTGAGAAGCTGGCCGCGGCGTACAGAGCGGACTTTGGAGATGAACAATGACAAGAAATGGATGCAAGCTTTCGCTTGCATCCATTTCTTATACAATATCATACAGCTGCCGCAGGTCGTCGATCTCGTAGTCGATACGGAGATTGGCCGGGCGCGGGGTATGCTTGGGATTATACCAACAGCAGGGCAAACCGTAGTTGTTGGCACCCCGGATATCGCTGGAGATGCTGTCGCCGATCACAAGGCAGTTGTCCTTTGTGATGCCGTCGATGTGGGCAAACACGTAGTCAAAATAGGCAGTCGAGGGCTTGGCCGCTCCGGCCTCCTCGCTGATAAAGGCGGCGGTGATGTCGGGGACGATGGGGCTTTTCGCCAGACGGCCACGCTGGACGGAGGCCACCGCATTGGTGACCAGATACAGCTTGTGGCTGCGGGCCAGGGTATGGCACACCTCCTCGGCGTAGGGCAGCATAAAGGCGCACCGGCCCAGGGTGGCGAGATGCAGGGCGTTGCAGCCCTCTGCGTCCCGGTCAAGTCCCATAGCCGACAGGAAGTTGCGGAAGCGCTGCACCACAATAAACTCCTTGGTATATTCGCCCCGGTCAAAGGCGGCCCACATCTCGTTGTTGCAGCGCTCGTAGAGCTGGAACGTCTCGTCGCTGTCGGGGATATCGAACTGGCGGCAGACAGCATGGAATGCCTCCTGGTTGGCCCGGTCGAAGTCGAACAGGGTGTTATCCGCGTCGAATAGCAGGTAGGGGTATTTCATATCTGTATGTCCTTATACAAAGAGTGCGTTTTTCGCCGGGCGGGCGTAGACCTCCTCCAGCTCGCTCTTGTGGTAGAGGTAGCCGGGATCGTCGTAGTACTTGGCTCCGGCGGGACAGCCCTTGACGCAGGCGCAGCACTTGATGCAGATGCCGGGCACCTGAGACGGGTCATCAGGGTCGATGCTGCCCATGGGACAGTGGGCGGCGCACCAGCCGCAATTGCCGCACTTGGCCATGTCCGTTTTGGGCTTCACCTTCAGGATATTGATGGGGTTCCCGTGGCGGTCACGGGGCGTATAGTAGGACCGGATGGGGTCGCAGCCGCCCATGGTGACAGGTGCGGTATCCCCCGCCGCCAGCTTGCCGGCGATACGGTCGGCAAAGGCATCCATCTCCGCCATGTCGGCATCGTTGGGACGGCCAGCGCCCAGCGTGCGTGAGAAGCTGTGCTCTCCCACAAAGGCCGCACCCGCCACGCAGGTAAAGCCATCGGCGGAAAGCAGCTTACTGAGCTCCATCAGGGCGTCGTCATAGTTTCGGTTGCCGAACAGCACCACCGGGACGGCCAGCGCTCCCGCGCCGTGCACCATATCCCGCAGGTACGGCATCAGCAGATTGGGTACGCGGCCCGCGTAGGTGGGACAGCCCACCACCGCCAGATCGCCCGCCGGGATGGTCAGCTCCTTCTTCCGGACGTCGGGCAAGGTATAGCTATACTCGGCATAGGCAGCGCCCAGCTTGTCCGCCAAACGGCGGGCAATGCGGCGGGCGGTCTTTTCCGTGGTACCGGTGCCGGTAAAATACACGGCGTGAACGGCGGCAATGGACATGGTGACCCCTCCTTCTCTCATAGGCCGTCAGACCTGAAAGTCCTCCGGCGACAGCTTGGTGGTGTTCAATTCCGCAGGCCGGGGCGGCGTGCGGCGCAGGGGATCGTAGCGAAAGGCGGGGCAGCTCTCCGTATCCTCCACCACACCCCGCTTGACGCAGGCCACATGCGCCGCGTCAATACGGCTGCCCCGGGCGCAGTAGGCGCAGCGGGGCTCGATATTCTTTCGGAACAGCATTGTTGCTCCCTCCCTCTCTTGGCAGCCTTACAGGCTGTACAGCTTGATCTGGCCGTCCTCGGCGGTGGCCTTCAGCTGGGTGACGGGATGCTCGAAGGCGGCGATGATCAGGTTGGCCATGGGGTCCTCCAGCTCCTTCTGGATGCAGCGGCGGAGATTCCGGGCGCCGTAGGCGGCGGAATAGGACTTCTTTACCAGCACGTCCACCACGCCGTCATCGTACATAAAGCCGAAGCCCTTGTCGGACAGGGACGTTTTCAGTTCGTCCAGCATGATGCGGGCGATATCCCGGAAGTTGTCCTCGGTCAGCTGGTGGAAGTAAATGACCTCGTCCACGCGGTTGATGAACTCAGGCCGCAGGAACTCCCGCAGGGCCTTCATGACCCGCTCCTTCCCCTGCTCGCTGCCGGACTTGCCGAAACCCACCGCGCCGACGGCCTTGTCGGAGCCGGCGTTGGAGGTCATGACAATGACGGTATTCTCGAAATTCACCTTGCGGCCATGGGCGTCGGTGATCTGGCCGTCGTCCAGAATTTGCAGAAGAACGTTCAGCACATCGGGGTGGGCCTTCTCGATCTCGTCGAAGAGCACCACGGAATAGGGCTTGCGGCGGATCTTCTCCGTCAGCTGGCCCGCCTCGTCATAACCCACATAGCCGGGAGGACTGCCCACGATGCGGGAGACGGAATGCTTCTCCATGAATTCGGACATATCCAGACGGATCAGGCTCTCCGGCGCGTTGAACAGGTCGTCGGCCAGCTGCTTCACCAGCTCGGTCTTGCCCACGCCGGTGCTGCCCACGAAGATGAAGCTGACGGGCTTGTGCTTGGGGCTGATGCCCACGCGGTTGCGGCGGATGGCAGCGGCCACGGCGGCCACGGCTTCGTCCTGACCCACAATGTGTTTTTTCAGACGGGTCTCCAGCTGGCTCAGCCGCTGGAACTCCTCCTCCTTGATCTTGCTGGCGGGAATTTTCGTCCACATCTCGATGACGCGGGCGATGTTGTCCATGGTCAGGGCAGGCGTACCCTTGGCGCGGATCTTCTCCAGCTCCTGCTGCAATCTGATCTGCTCGCTGCGGAGCTGAGCGATGCGGGCGTAACGCTGATCCATCTGCTCCGGGGTCTGCTCCTCCTCCGGCGTTTCGGAGGACAGAGTCTCCTGCTCGGTGGCGATGGCGGCCAGCTGCTGCTCCAGCTCCATGCGGCGGTTGATGTCCGCGTCGTGGAGATTCATATCGGAGCAGGCCTCGTCAATGAGGTCGATGGCCTTGTCGGGCAGGTAGCGGTCGGTGATATACCGCTCGGACAGCTGCACCGCCTGACGCAGCACGCCGTCAGGGATGGACACGCCGTGGAACTGCTCGTAGTAATGGGCGATGCCCCGGAGGATCTTCAGGGTATCCTCGATATTGGGTTCGTTGACGGTCACCGGCTGGAAGCGGCGCTCCAGCGCGGTGTCCTTTTCGATGTGCTTGCGGTATTCGTTGAAGGTGGTGGCACCGATCACTTGGATCTCGCCCCGGCTGAGGGCGGGCTTCAGGATATTGGCGGCGTTCATGCTGCCCTCGGCGTCGCCCGCGCCCACGATGTTGTGCACCTCGTCAATGACCAGGATGATGTTGCCCGCCTTGCGGATCTCCTCGATCAGCCCCTTCATGCGGCTCTCGAACTGGCCGCGGAACTGAGTGCCGGCCACCAGCGCCGTCAGGTCAAGGAGGTAGACCTCCTTATCCCGCAGCTTGAAGGGCACCTCGCCCGCGGCAATGCGCTGGGCCAGACCCTCGGCAATGGCGGTCTTGCCCACGCCCGGCTCGCCAATGAGGCAGGGATTATTCTTCTGGCGGCGGTTCAGGATCTGCACCACCCGCTCGATCTCCTGCTCACGGCCGATCACCGCGTCCAGCTTGCCCTGACGGGCGCGCTGGGAGAGATTGATGCAGTAGTTATCCAGAAACTTCCGCTTTTTCTCGGTCTTACGGCCGCCGTTATTGGGGGCGGCATTGCCCTCGCCGGAGGGCTGCTGGGGCTGGGCGGGGGGATTGCTGCCGTTGCTGCCGAACAGGCGGTTCAGGAAGGGGAAGGTGGCGGTCTTGCCGCTCTCCTCGTCGTCCTCGTCGCCGTCCTCGGTTTCCGGCAGCTCCTCAGCGCCGCCGAAGGCCTGCATCATCTCGTTGGAGATGTTGTCCAGATCCTCCGGCGTGATGCCCATGCGCTTCATCATCTCGTCCACCTGGGGCAGACCCAGCTGGGCGGCGCACTTGAGACACAGGCCCTCGTTGACCTGCTCGTTTTTCTCGTTGAGGCGGGAGATAAACACCACCGCCACGTTTTTCTTGCATCTTGAACAAAGGGTAGGCTGCATATGGTTCCTCCAATAGAAACTGGCATGAGCGTTTTGTGCTCACCGCCAATAGAATTGCGGTTTTCAGGGGTTTTTGTCCTCGCGCGGCGGCATGTGGTCATGCCGCCCTACGAAATGTTACGCACGCGGAGCTTACAATAACGCGATCAGATCCATGGGGCTGTGCTGAGTGAAATATTGCAGAAGGTATGTCTGCCGCAGGGTAGCCTGATCCACCAATCCCGTCCACTGCACCACGCTGGCGGCAGCGAACATGACCAGTACGCCGATGCACAGGCCCAGCGCCGCGCCCGCCAGCCGATTCAGCGTGCTGAGCACCGGCGCACGGGCCGCCAGATGCAGCGGACTGGTGATCAGCTTCAGCAGCAGCGTCAACAGCAGGAAAGACAGCAGGAACAAGATCGCGTACACCAGAGACCGGATCATACCGGCGACAGCGCCCTCCAGCATATTTTTGCCCGCCTCCACGGCGCTGTCCATAGCCTTCTTTGCGATACCGGTAATGGCGTCAAAATCCACCAGCTGGCTCAGGGCGGCGTTATCAGACGCGGCGGCCGCGCTGACGGCCTCCTCGCTGTGACCATCCGTCAGACGGTCGAGGATGCTCTGCTCCACCCGGGGCGTCACCCATTCGGTGACGGGATCAGCCAGCACATTGGCCACGATGCTGCTGCCCAGCAGCGCGGCCACCAGGATCACCACGCTCAGCAGACTGCGGACAAAGCCGCGGCTGCCGCCGATGATCAGGCTCAGCAGAAGGATCGCCGCAATGGCGATATCAAATATCAGGGAAATGCTCATTGTGTCTCCTTTTGCCTTACGGCAAATACAGCGAAGCGCTGGAGGCGCCCGCCAGAACGGCGCTGCCGTCACTGCGCATGAGAACGGCACGCGCTTCACTGACGTCCGGCAGCGTGGCTACCTCCGTCAGATACTTATCATAAATGATCAGCCGGTCGCTGAACAGCACCGCCACATAGCGGCCCGCCGACGAGATATCCAGCACCTCGCCGTCCACGTCGCAGCCGCCCAACTCATTGCCCTCGTCATCCACGGTGATGAGGCTGGCATATCCGCCGGACTTGTACCGGCTCAGCAGCAAGGTAGCCCAGCCGCCGTCGCCCATCACGCAGCGGCGCAGGAATTGTCCGCCATAAGAATACGACGTCTTGACCGCGCCATTGGTATCCAGCATGTAGAGTCCCTGCTCCGTGACGGCGCAGAACGTCTTCTGCATCGTCTCCAGCGCATAGGTCACGCCACCGTCTATCGGGGTGGTGGCGACCTCCTTTTCGCTGTTGATATGGTAGAGCACCAGAAAGCTCTGGAATTTGCCGTCCTCCTGTCCCATGGTAACGGCCGCCAGCGTGCGGTCATCCCGGCCAAGCGCGGCCGTCATGACAAACCGCTGGGATGAATTGAAAGTAAATTTTTCGTTGCCCTCGCTGTCCCACACAGTGACGGCAGCCTTCGCGCCGTTTTTGTTATAGCTGGCGGTCACATAGCCATTGGGATTCACAGAGACCGTGATCAGCTCGCCCTCTGTCTCCTTCTGCCAGCGCAGGCCCTTGCTGTCCACCACATACATGGTGGTGCCGCCGATGTCATAGGCCACAGCCACACCGCCGCCGGACACCAGATCAGGATGCAGAAAGCGGACGCCGGTCTGATACAGCACGCGGCTGCGCTCGTCCAGCACACGGATCTGATTGGCCGCCACTGTTACCAGGCTGCCGTCCAGAGCGGCAAAGCGGCTGGTGGCGTCGTTTTCATAGTAATAGAGCCTGGCGCAGCCGGTCTCGTCCTTTTCGGCCCGGGCATAGATGATGCTGCGGCGCAGGCCGTCAAAGCTATTGGCATCCCATAGGACGGCGGCAGCTACGACGCCCAGCACCACAATAACAGTCAGCGTCAGCCACAGCCATTTGCGGGGCTTTTTCCGCTTCTGCACGCGGCGGGGCTGCTCCTCCTGCACGTCGCCGGGCTGGAAATCATAAATTTTTGAGGTATCACGTTTCATGGTCCCCCTCCCTTTCGCGGCGGCTTTCAGCGTTCCAAGCGTTCGTCGTCATACCAGACGCGGGTCAGATACAGGCCGCCCGGCGGCGCGGTAGGCCCCGCCAGCGTGCGGTTGCCGCTGTCCAGAATAACAGGGATATCCTCCGGGGCCAGCTTGCCCTCGGCGGCGTACAGCACCGTACCGGTAATGGCACGTACCATATTATACAGAAATCCGTTGGCGCATACCTTCAGCTCCAGCAGTTCCTCATTCCGGGTGACCCGGCAGTAGTAAATGGTGCGCACCGTACTGCGGACATTGGTGCCCACAGAGCGGACGGCGGCAAAATCGTGGGTGCCCTCGAACATCCGGGCGGCACGGTCCATCACCGCTTCATCCAACTTCTTGGGATAGAAATAGGCACGGTTGACATAAAACGGGTTCTTGATGCGGGAGTTGTAGATGCGGTAGGTATATTCCTTTTTGATGCAGGAGCCGATGGCGTTGAAATCGTCCGCCACCTCGAAGGCAGCCTTGACGGCGATGTCCTCCGGAATATGGGTGTTGACGGCAAAGGGCAGGCGATCCAGCGGGATGCGGGAATCGGTGCGGAAGTTGGCCACATAATGCTCGGCATGGACACCGGCATCCGTGCGGCCGCAGCCGGTGAGCTTGACCGGGTGGCCGCAGACCATGCCGAGGCCCCGCTCCAGTGTCTGGGCCACGGAGACCTCCGTTTTCTGCACCTGCCAGCCGTGGTAGGCGCTGCCGTTATACATCAATGTCAGGGCGATATTGCGCATAGGTTCTCCTTATGGGGTAGGGTTGGTCAACGGCCCCCTTGTGTAAAGGGGGCTGGCTCGGCGTAAGCCGAGACTGGGGGGTTGTTTTTCCCAGGAAAGGCTTTGGATGAGATAATTCTTTCCGGACAATCCCTCTGTCAACGCTTCACGCTGCCACCTCCCTTTACACAAGGGAGACTTATCTTACAATCCCAGGTGCTTCAGAACGATGACACCTGCGGCGAAAACAAGAAAACCGATAAGGGCCAGATAGTCGGCGGCCTTATAGCGCAGGACGTGGAGGGCGGTGCGGCCCTCGCCGCCGTGGTAGCAGCGGCACTCCATGGCTGTGGCCAGCTCGTCGGCCCGGCGGAAGGCGCTGATGAACAGCGGCACCAGAATAGGCACCAGCGCTTTGGCACGCTGGAAGATATTGCCGGACTCGAAGTCCGCGCCGCGGGCCTTCTGGGCAGACATGATCTTGTCTGTCTCCTCGATCAGGGTGGGGATGAAGCGCAAAGCGATGGACATCATCATAGCCAGCTCATGAATGGGCATTTTCAGCTTCTTCAACGGAGACAGCAGATGCTCCAGCGCGTCGGTCAGGCTGATGGGGCTGGTGGTATAGGTCAAAAGGAAGGTACCCATGATGAGCATAATGATACGCAGCACCATGGCGATGGCGGAGCGGATACCCTCGTAGGTGATGTGGCGCAGCAGCCACACGTCCGCCACCGGCGTGCCGCCGGAGAAGAACAGGTTCATGATGGCGGTGAAGGCCACGATGATATAGACCGGCTTCAATCCGCGGGTCAGGGCCTTATAGTGCACCTTGGAGATCAGGATGCAGGTGATCAGCACCACCGCCACGATGGCGTAGGTCAAGACGCTCTTGGCGTTGAACAGGGCCACGATATACAGGATCACGCACAGCAGCTTGGTGCGGGGATCCAGCCGGTGGATCAGGGTATCGCCGGGGAAATACTGGCCCAGGGTGATATCCTTCAGCATACGCCGCGGCCCCCTTTCAGGGCGAGGAGCTGCGCTTGCAGCGCCTCCACCGTATAGACCGCCGGATCAATGGCCACGCCCTTTTCATGGAGGGCGTGGGCGATCTTGGTGACCTGGGGTACGTCAAGGCCGATGGATTCCAGCTCACGGGCGCGGGCAAACACCTCTGCCGGCGTTCCCTGCATGGCAACGCCGCCCTTATCCAGCACGATGATGCGCTGGGCGTTGCGGGCGATCTCCTCCATGCTGTGGCTGACCAGCACCACGGTGCTGCCGCGCCGGGTGTGGTAGCTGCGCAGAAGAGAGAGGATATCCTCGCAGCCGCGGGGATCAAGGCCCGCGGTAGGCTCGTCCAGGATCAGCACCTCCGGCTCCATGGCCATGACGCCGGCGATGGCCACGCGGCGCTTCTGGCCGCCGGACAGTGCGAAGGGGGATTTTTCCAGCACGTCGGCGCTCAGGCCAACGGCCTGCACCGACTGGCGCACGCGGCGGTCGATCTCGGCGTCGTCAAGGCCCATGTTTTTCGGGCCGAAGGCCACGTCCTTATAGACCGTCTCCTCAAAGAGCTGGTACTCCGGATACTGGAACACCAGTCCCACATGGAAACGCACCTGACGGATATTCTTGGGGTCGGCCCAGATGTCCTGTCCGTTCAGGTAAATGTGCCCCTCGGTGGGCTTCAGAAGGCCGTTGAGATGCTGGATCAGGGTGGATTTACCGCTGCCGGTATGGCCGATGATGCCCAGAAATTCACCCGGCAGGATATCCAGCGACATGTCCTGCACGGCGCTGCGCTGGAAGGGCGTTCCGGCGCTATAGGTATGTGTCAGATGATCGACACGAATGATGGGTTCCAATGTTGGGTTCCTCGTTTCATTTATTTTGACTAAAAACCGCACTTCAAAGGCTCCCCTGTGCAAGGGGAGCTGTCAGCCGTAAGGCTGACTGAGGGGTTGTAAGCTTCTTTGCTACGGCCAATCCCTCCGTCAACGCTTCGCGTTGCCACCTCCCTTTACACAAGGGAGGCTTTGATTGCACAAGCGCCAGGGAAAGCATGTTCCTACCGCTCTATTGCAATGCTTTGCAGATGGCGGCGGCGCAGTCGTCTACGGTCAGAGCGTCCAGGGGGACGTCCATGCCGTTTTGACGCAGGCCGTACAGCAGCTCCATCGTATCAGGGGCGGCAAGGCCCATAGCGCGCAGGGCATCCACCTGCGTAAACACCTCTGCCGGGGTGCCGTCCATGACCAGCCTGCCGTCATTCATGGCGATAAGGCGGTCAGCATCCATGGCCTCGTCCATATGGTGGGTGATGAGCACCACGGTGATGCCACGCTCTTTATTCAATGTACGGATGGCGGAGAGCACCTCGCGCCGTCCGGAGGGATCCAGCATGGCAGTGGCTTCGTCCAGCACGATGCACTCCGGGGCCATGGCGATGACGCCGGCGATGGCCACCCGCTGCTTCTGTCCGCCGGAGAGAAGATGGGGCGCGTGGCGGGTGAATTCCGACATGCCCACCGCCGCCAGGGCGTCATCCACCCGCTGGAGAATTTCCTCACTGGGGACGCCCAGATTCTCCGGCGCGAAGGCCACATCCTCCTCCACCACGTTGGCGACGATCTGGTTATCCGGGTTCTGGAACACCATGCCCACACGGCGGCGAATCTCCAGCAGGAGGGCTTCATCCTTCGTATCCATGCCCTCGACATACACTGTGCCGCCAGAGGGCAGCAGCACCGCGTTCATATGCTTGGCCAAAGTGGACTTGCCGGAGCCGTTATGACCCAGCACCACCACAAAGCTGCCCTTTTCAATGGACAGCGACACATCCTCCAGCGCCGTGGTGGAGGCGCTTACCCCCTCCTCCGCCGGGTAGGTGAAGGAAAGGTGCTCGGTTTGCAGCATAGTTGACATAATATTTATCGTTTCCTTATGAAAATGATCGCGTTATTCGCTGACCCAGCGGCCCGTCGCGCCGCAGGGCAGCGCCATGCCGGACTCGGTACAGGGCAGGCCCAGCTCGTCCCACATGACCTTGCCGCCAAAGCGCTGGCAGGCCAGCAGGTGCAGGATATAGCCCAGCACAGAGGGCGCAAGGCCGGTGGTATAGCTGTTGATGATGACGAACAGGGGCTTATCCGACAGCACCTGCATGCACAGCTTCACGAAGGGATACAGGTTATCCTCCAGCTTCCAGACCTCGCCGGAAGGGCCGCGGCCATAGCTGGGCGGGTCCATAATGATGGCGTCGTAGGTCTTGCCGCGGCGGATCTCCCGCTCCACGAACTTGGCGCAGTCATCCACGATCCAGCGGATGGGCGCGTCGGCCAGGCCAGAGAGTCTGGCGTTCTCCTTGGCCCAGGAGACCATACCCTTGGCCGCGTCCACATGGCAGACGCTGGCACCCGCCCTGGCGCAGGCCACGGTGGCACCGCCGGTATAGGCGAACAGGTTCAGCACGCGGATGGGACGTCCCGCGTTACGGATGGCGTCCATGGCAAAGTCCCAGTTGGCCGCCTGCTCCGGGAACAGGCCCGTATGCTTGAAGTTCATGGGCTTCACCTGGAAGGTCAGCTCCTTATAGCAGATGGGCCAGCTCTGGGGCAGGTCGTTCTTCTCCCAATGGCCGCCGCCGGTGGAGCTGCGGCTGTAACGGGCGTTGGCCTGCCGCCACAGCTTCGAGCGCTTGTCCGCCTCCCAGATGGCCTGCGGGTCAGGCCGCACCAGAATCTGACGACCCCAACGCTCCAGTTTTTCTCCGCCGCCGCAGGAGAGCAATTCATAATCCTGCCAGCCATCCGCGATCCACATAACCCCATGTCCTCCATACAGATAATAAATCAGTTTATTATACATCGCCGCACCCTGCCCGTCAAGGCCGGGAAGGGTGCGGAGTATGGCCATTTTCCGGTGTTTTTGGATTCTTCATAAAAATTTTACGTCTTGTTGCCCCCGGAAGGGCAACAAACACATGACCATCCTGTATGGGTGCGGGGCGGCGCTCCGCGCCCATTCTGACATGCAGGAGGTACTTATGACACAAAACAATGCGGCGCAGTCCGCCATCGAGCGGGACGCGGCAGCGGCCATGGCAGCCGCCAACGCCGCCGACATTCTGGTAAAGCCGAAGATCGGCCGGGACGAGCTGCGCAGAGCCAACGCGATCCTGAAAATGTACAAGCATGGAAAGCTGCATCTGGAGCAGCGCATCATCGACAATGAGCAGTTCTGGAAGCTGCGCCACTGGGAACAGATGGAGAAGGAGGGGCAGGGCGGCAACAGCGGCGACCCCCAGCCCGCCAGCGGATGGCTGGTGAACTGCATCCTGTCCAAGCACGCCGACGCCATGGACTGCTACCCCTCCCCCACCGTGCTGCCCCGCGAGCCGGACGACCGGCAGGAGGCCCAGCGGCTGAGCCGCATCCTGCCGGTGATCCTGAAGAAGAACCAGTTCAAGCGCACCTATTCCTCCGCATGGTGGTACAAGCTGAAATCCGGCTGCGCCGTGTACGGTGTGTTCTGGGACGGCAGCAAGCTGAACGGCCTGGGCGACATCAGCGTGAAGCGGATGGATCTGCTGAACCTGTTCTGGTCCCCCGGCGTCACCGACATCCAGCAGAGCCCCAACTTCTTCTCTACCGAATTGCAGGACAACGAGGAGCTGCTGGCGGCCTATCCCCAGCTGGAGGGAAAGCTGGGCCGGGGTGACATGACCCTGAGCCGCTATCTCTATGACGACACGGTGGATACCTCCAACAAGTCGCTGGTGGTGGACTGGTACTATCACACGGAGGTGGATGGCCGGAAGGTGCTGCAGTACTGCAAGTATGTGGGGGAAACGGTGCTGTATGCCACGGAGAACGACACCCGGCAGCCTGTGGAGGCCCAGTTCCGCGGTGTGGACGAGAACGGCGCGCCGGTGATGGAGGAGGTGCCCTGCGGCCCCAGCATGGCGAAGCGGGGCTGGTATGACCACGGAAAATACCCCTTCGTGTTCGATGTGCTGTTTCCCGAGGAGGGAACTCCCTGCGGGTATGGCTATGTGGATCTGTGCAAAAGCCCCCAGAAGCAGATCGACCTGATGAATCAGGCTATCTTGAAAAACACGCTGGCCAACGCCACGCCCCGGTTCTTTATCCGCTCCGACGGCGCAGTGAACGAAAACGAGTATGCCGACTGGACGCGGCCCTTTGTCCACACCAACGGAAATCTGGGCAGCGATTCCATCGCGCCCATCCACGCAGGCAGCCTTGACAGCGTGTACGTGGCGATCCTGAACAACAAGATCGCGGAGATGAAGGAAACGGCGGGCAACCGGGACGTGGCCAACGGCGGCACCGCATCCGGTGTAACGGCGGGCACCGCCATCGCCGCTTTACAGGAAAGCGGCGGCAAGCTGAGCCGCAACATGATCGACGACGGATACGAGGCCTTTTCCGATGTGGTGACGCTGTGCATCGAGCTGATCCGCCAGTTCTATGAGCTGCCCCGGCAGTTCCGTCTGCTGGGCGCCATGGGAACGGAGGAGTTCATCAGCTATGACTACCGCGGCTTGCAGCCCAAGATGATGGACGACGGCGTGAACGTATCCTACCGGGTTCCGGAGTTCGATCTGGAGATCGGTGCGGAGCAGGAAAGCCCCTACCGCACGGCGGAGCACAATCAGCTGGCCCTGCAGCTGTTCCAGATGGGCTTCTTCCGGGATGATCTGGCGGATCAGGCGCTGCGGTGTCTGGAGCTGATGGAGTTCAAAAACAAGGATCATCTGGCACGGGTGATCTCCACCGGTAAGACGCAGGCCTCGGAGATCGCGGCGCTGCGGCAGCAGCTTTTGCAGCTGGCGCAGATCGTGGACGAGGCGAAGGGCACCCATCTGGCGGAAAGTCTGGCGGCGGAGCAGTCCGGCGGTCAGGTCAGGGCCTCCGCCAGCGCCATGAAGGCGGCACAGACGGCGGCCAGCGCCATGGAGCGCAGCCGCAGACAGTCACGGGAGGTGGTGCGGCCCAGATGATCCGCGCAACGATACATGACCGTGCCATATGGGCCTATGGCCACAGCGGCTATGGAGCAAAGGGACAGGACATCATATGCGCCGCCGTCAGCATGCTGATGGAAGCCGCCGCCGCGACGCTGAAGGCGCAGAGCGCCCCGGTGCTGGACATCCGGGGCGACGGCTTCTGGTCGCTGATGGCGGTGCAGGACAGCGGCGCACTGGAGGTGGCGCGGCAGGGACTTTGCCTGCTGGCGCGGCATTATGGAGACTATGTGGAGGTCAGAGACCTTCGGACAAGGAGGGAACGCCATGCATGACCAGCAGGAATTGACGCAGGCCGGTACACCGGAGGCCGTGGATACAGACGGCGCGGCGGCGGAATTTGAAGAACTGATCCAAGGACGGTGCAAGCAGCCGTTTCAGGCGCGGGTGCAGAAAATCCTGGACGGCCGCCTGCGGACGCTGCGGCAGGAGAACGAGACGCTGCGGCGTCAGGCCCAGGAGCAGCACGCCTACGAAAGCGGCTGCGTGGCGCGGCTGGCGCAGGAGGCAGAGGATATCCGCCGGGTCTATGAGGGCTTTGACTGGCAGAAGGAGATGCGCGATCCCACCTTCGGCCGTCTTGTGGCGGCGGGCATCGACGGGCGCACCGCCTATGAGGTGACGCACCGCAGAGAACTGCTGGCGCAGGCCATGCGCTACGCCGTGCAGCGCTCCGGCGAGCAGATGAGCCGCGCCGTGGCCAGCGGCAGACGGCGGATCGCGGAAAACGGCGGCCACGGCAGCAGCGCCGTGACCCGCGCCGATCCCAAGGCGCTGACCTCCGGCGAGCTGGCGGAGATCCGGAAGCGGGTGCAGCGCGGAGAAAAGATCCGGTTTTAAACTGGGTTTTGATATAGATGTCCGGGTATCCGGGCGGGGTCGCGGGCTACCGCAGACGCTTTCTTCGGGCGCAGAACGCTCCCGCCGCCGGGGAGAAACACTACATTTATAAAAGGAGAGTATCAAGATGAACGAATATTCCTTCGATCTGCAGCGCTTCGCTGGCAGCAACGTACAGACCACCGGCACCCAGAGTCTCAGCGCCGAGATGAAAACCTATTACGGCATGGAGCTGCTGGAAAACGCCAAGCCCGCGCTGGTGCACAACCAGTTTGCCGCCACCAAGCCCCTGCCCGTAGGCGGCGGCAAGACCGTGGAGTGGCGCAAATTCGGCTCCTTCGACAAGGCGCTGACGCCCCTGACCGAGGGCGTGACCCCTGACGGCAGCGGCATCACCGTCAGCTACATCACCAAGGAGCTGAGCCAGTACGGCGACTATACCACCGTGTCCGACATGCTGGATCTGACCGCCATCGACGACGTGGTGCTGGAGATCACCGACCGCCACGGCGCCAACATGGGTCTGACGCTGGACACTGTGACCCGCAACGAGATCCAGCAGGGCACCCACGTCATCTACGCCCCCGGCAAGGACGCCGACGGCAAGAAAACCGAGGTGCTGCACCGCTACGGTCTGGACAAGAGCTGCACCATGACCGCCGAGCTGGTGGCCCGCGCCGCCACGGCGCTGAAGAAGATGAACGCACCTACCTTCGACGGCAAGTATGTGTGCATCATCCATCCCAGCGTGGCCTTCGACCTGCGCAACGACCCCGACTGGGTGGCCGCCCATCAGTATGCCGCCGCCACGGAGCTGTTCTCCGGTGAGATCGGTGAGCTGCACGGCGTGCGCTTTGTGGAGACCACCGAGGCCAAGATCTTCCGCGGCGACGATTTGGCCGCCAACAGCCGCACACTGACCGCCAGCGCCGCCGCCAACGACTCCGCTACCGTCAGCTTCGACGGCGGCACCGTGGCCGCCGGTGCCCTGGCAGGCCGTTATGTGCTGTGCGGCGGCAAGCGCGTGAAGGTGAAGTCCAACACCGCCAGCCAACTGACGCTGGAGGAGACCGTCACCGTGGCGGACAACGCCGTCATTTATCCCGGCGAGGGCGGCAAGGACGGTCTGGCAGTCTACGGCTGTCTGTTTGTGGGCAAGGGCGCTTATGGCGTGGTGGATCTCAGTGAGGGCACCGAGGTCATCGTGAAGCCCCGCGGCTCCTCCGGCACTGCTGATCCTCTGGATCAGCGCTCCAGTGTGGGCTGGAAGGGTATCCACGCCGCCGCCATCCTGTACGACGAGTACATCGTCCGCGTGGAGTGCGGCAGCAGTTATTCCGGCGAGGACAAATCCAACTAACGCAAGGAGGAACGGGATATGGCAAGCAAACAGGAGCAGATGGTCAGTGTGACCATCCCCAGAGGCCGCAAGCAGGAGGAGAACTTTGTGATCGTCTCCGTCAACGGCCGAAGCTGGAAGATCATGAAGGGCGTGCAGGTACAGGTGCCCGACTATGTGGCGGAGGTGCTGGAAAACGCCCGGATGATGGCGGACGAGGCCCGCCGCTATGTGGACAGAATGGCCGACTGAGGAGGTGACGCCCATGGCAAACATCACACCGGCACAGGTGCTGGAGCAGGTGGACGCACTGGTGCCCAACCAGTACGCCAAGGCGGAAAAGCTGCGGTGGCTGGCGCAGGCGGAGGGCTTTGTGCTGCGTGAGATCCGCCGGGTGACCGGTGCGCTCCCTCCGCTGGAGGACGGTGCGCCGCTGACGGTGGAGGCCCCCTATGATGAGCTGTACCGCCACTATGTGGAGGCCCAGATCCACTATTGCAACGGCGAGATGGCACGCTATAACAGCGCCGCCGCCAGCTGGAACAACGGCCTGCTGACGTACCGGGACTATGTATGCCGTACCGCCGCGCCGGCGCAGGGCGTCCGGGCACTGAAGCTATGCTGAAGCGATCGGGGCGGGAGGGTTTTCCTCCCGCCCCGTGTAAGAAAGGAGGAACCACATGTTTCTATCTCAACTGCCTGTTCCGGCACAGCAGCGCGTGACGGTCAGCAAATTCTTAGGCTATGACGCGCGGCCCCGGACGCCGCTGGGCGCTTTCGCCAAGATGGAGAATCTGTCCGGCTGCGCGTATCCCACGCTGTCGGTGCGGGAAAAGCGTAAGGCCGTCATGGCGCTGGACAGGCCCAACGGTCTGGCCGCCAAGGACTGCCTGATCTGGGTGGACGGCCGCACGCTGTACATCAACGGCGCAGCCATCGATTTGACACTGACGGACGGAGAAAAGCAATTGGTCAGCATGGGCGCGTATCTGCTGATCTGGCCGGATAAGATGTACATCAACACACAGGATCTCAGCGATAAGGGCAGTCTGGAGAACACCAGCCAGACCACCGGCACCGTTACCTTCGCCCTGTGCCGCAGCGACGGCACAGAGTATGAGGGGTACACCACCGGCGCGGCGGCCCCCGGCTCCCCCGCCAGCGGCGACCTGTGGCTGGACACCGGCAGCGGCGCACTGATGCAGTATGACGGCATGATGTGGCAGGCGGTGGGCGACGTGGCCATGAAGCTCAGCGCCGCCAACATCGGTAAGGGCTTCTCCGCCGGGGACGGCGTGACGGTTTCCGGCTGCACCGGAGCGGCGGTGGACGGCACATGGACGCTGCTGCAATGCAGCGACAACATCATCGTTATCGGCGCGGCGGCGGCCATTGAGGGGGAGCAGACTACCGCCGTGACGGTGCGGCGCTATGTGCCGGACATGGATTTCGTGGTGGAGTGCGGCAACCGGCTGTGGGGCTGCAAATACGGCATCGTGGACGGCAGGAGCGTCAACGCCGTATACGGCAGCGCACTGGGCGATTTCCGCAACTGGAACACCTTTGCGGGACTTTCCACCGACAGCTATGCCGCCGACCGGGGCAGCGACGGCGTATTCACCGGCGCGGCGGCCTATCTGGGGACGGTGCTGTTCTTCAAGGAGCACAGCATGGAGCGGCTTTACATCAGCGCCGCGGGCGCTCACCAGATCACATCGCTGCAATGCCCCGGCGTGAAGCAGGGCAGCAGCCGCTCGCTGGCGGTGGCGGACGGCGTGCTGTATTTTCACGGCAGCGGCGGCGTGTACGCCTTTGACGGCAGCATGCCTCAGCTGGTATCCGCCTGCTTCGGTGATGAGCGGTACGAAAGCGCTGTGGGCGGCGCGGCGGAGGGACAGTACTGGCTGTCGGCCCGGCGGAACGGTGAGGATCACCTTTTTGTCTATGACACCGCGCGGAAGCTGTGGCACCGGCAGGATGGCCTGCGGGTAAAGCAGTTCGCCGTGACGGACGGCGTGCTGTACGGCTTGACGGCAAGCGGTGTCACGGCGCTGTACGGCGGCGGCGAGGAGGACGAAGCCCCCTTGGACTGGTCCGCAGAGACCGGCGAGCTGGGGCTGGATACGCCGGAACACAAGTACCTGCAGCGCCTTGAGCTGCGTCTTTGGCCGGACAGCGGCGCATGGGTGAAGGCCCACGTCAGCTATGACGAGGGCCGCAGCTGGCAGTACGCGGGCATCCTGCGGGGTGGCAGCCGTCAGGTGCGGGCCGGACTGATGACCGTCCGTCCGGTGCGGTGCCCGCAGCTGCGGCTGCGGCTCAGCGGTCACGGCGGCTGCCGCATTTACAGCATCAGCGCCGTGTATGAGAAAGGAAGTGACCTGCCGTGAGCGATTTTCCCATGCCGCCCTACCCCAACGGGTCGGTGCAGCAGCAACTGACGCAGCAGTACTCCTATCTCTTTCAGATGGCGCAGCAGCTGAACATGGCGCTGGCGGCGCTGGAGGGCGGCACGGTATCGGCCTCCGGAGGCAGCGGCCCGCAGCGGAAGGGCGGCGCGGCGGCTTCTGGCGCTGCTTCGCCCTCGGACAATGAGCAGTTCCAGAATCTGAAGGCCATGATTATCAAAACTGCCCAGCAGGTGACGCGGAACATGGAGCAGCTGGAGGTGCGGCTGAGTGAGGAATATGTGGCCGCGTCCCAGTTCGGCACCTATGTGCAGCGGCTGAGCGCCTATCTGGAGGCCAATCCGGAGGCACTGACACAGTATTACAGCTTTTGCAGCGATCTGGCCGCCAATGTGGCGGCGGTGGACGCCGCCTTTTCCAGCTACCGGCTGGACACGGAGGGCTATATCCGCACGGGTATCGTGTACTATGACGGCCCTGCCCCGGTTTACGGCGTGGCGGTGGGACAGAATCTGACCACCACGGAGATCGACGGCAGACAGGTGGTGGAGCAGAACAACTTCCGGGCCGTATTCACCGCCCAGAAGCTGAGCTTCTGGCAGGACAGCACGGAGATCGCCTATGTGTCCAATAACCGGCTGTATATCACCAGCATCACCGTACTGGACAGCATCAGCATCGGCTCATGGCGCATGGAAAGCGGCAGCGGCCTGACATTCAAATGGATCGGAGGGTAACCATGGCATATACGGAAAAGGATTTTAATCTCAGCTGGGGCGACATCACCATCGGGCAGGCCAACACACTGGTGGTGACCCGGCCCTCGGCCCTGTACAGCTTCTCCTTCCGCTATGACTTTCAGGGCGTCAGCGCCGCTGTCAGCGATGCGGAACTGACGGTCGTCTCCCAGAACGATACCCGCGTGGTATACAGCTGGACGCCGGAGGAGAGCCTGTCGCTGGCCATTCCCGACAGCGTATCCGGCAGCGGTACGCTGACTATGACGGTGGCCTTCCACAGCAGCATCCCCCAGCTGAGTAACCCCAACTACTGCACCAAGACCTACGCCTTTACCGCCTACGTGCCGGACACCATGCGTCCCAGTGCCACGCTGACGGTGGCGCTGGTGAACGACAACGACCTGCTGGAGCAGTGGGGCCTGTGGGTGCGGGGCATGAGCTGCCTGCAATATGAGGTGCAGGCCAGCGCCGTGGGCGGCGCGTCTCTGGCGGAGTGCCGGTTCACCTTTGCCGGGCAGACCGTGAAGGGCTTTTCCGGCACCACGGCGCCCATCGGTATGGCGGGCACCCTGACGCCTACCGCCACGGTCACCGATTCCCGCGGGCGCACCACCACCGTCAGCGCCCCGGCGGTATCGGTATTCGACTATCAGACGCCGTCGCTGCAGACCTCGGTGGCTTTCCGGTGCAGCGCCGCCGGAGTGGAGGACAGCGGCGGCGCATGCCTGCGGGTGAAGGCCACCGGCTCCTGCTGGCCGCTGGACGGCCGCAACACCGTGACGCTGCGGGCCAGATACCGCAAGGTGGGCGGCACCTATGGCGGCTATACCACGCTGGTAAGCGGTCTGACCACGCAAATCGCCTCCACGCTGGAGAAGGACGCCACCTATGAGGTGGAGCTGTCCGCCATTGACACGGTGGGCAGCGTCCGGGCCGTCAGTTATACCTCCTCCAACGCGGCGGTGGCCTTCCACCTCCGGGCCGGAGGCGTGGGCGCGGCCTTCGGCAAACTGGCGGACAGCCCTACGCTGCAATGCGCGTGGGACGCGGGGTTTGACGGCGACATGACCGTGGCGGGCAAGGTGGCGGCGGGCAGCCTGACGGTGGGCGGCCGGACGCTGCTGGATCTGCTGTACCCGGTGGGGGCGCTGTATCTGTCCGCCGCCACCACAGATCCCGGCACAGTGCTGGGCGGCACATGGCAGCGGATCCAGGATCGCTTCCTGCTGGCGGCAGGTGAAAGCTATGCCGCCGGGAGCACCGGCGGACAGGCGCAGCGGACGCTGACCGCTGATCAACTGCCGCCCCACACCCATCGGGTCAGCGGCTATACCGACGCGCAGGAGATGAGCCACAGCCACAGCCTGCCCAACATCGCCCAGGGCGGAAGCGGCTCCGGCGCGTACGCCGAAAGCTGGGGAGGCGGAAGCGGCAGCCGAAGCCTGTATACCGACGCTTACAGCAACACCCACAACCACAGCCTTGATCTGACCACGCAGTCCTCCGGCGGCGGGCAGGCCATCGACATGATGCCGCCCTATCTGGCAGTATATGTCTGGCAGCGGGTCAGCTGAGGACACGATTCGCAAAAGGAGAATATCATTATGGCATCTACTTACCGTCAGGTGGGGTACGGCTCCACCGGCAGCGCCGTCAACAAATTGCAGAACGTGCTGAACGAGCACGGCTACGACCTGGCTGTGGACGGCATCTTTGGTCCGAAAACACAGGCCGCCGTGCGGGATTATCAGAAGAAAAACGGCCTGAAGCTGGACGGCATCGTGGGAAAAGAGACCTGGGGCAGCCTGCTGGCACAGCCCAGCTACACCCCCAGCTATTCCCCTGCTTCCTCCGGTTCGGGCAGCGCCAGCTCCGGGGCGGCGATGGGTTCCGTCTCTGCCGGGACCTCTGCCGCGCTGGCACAGCTGGAGAAGGGCTATACCCCCTCCGGCGACGTGGAGGCGGCCCGCAGTCTGCTGGAAAGTCTGGCATCGCTGCGGCCCGCCGATTACCAGTCCAGCTTCGCGGCACAGCTGGAGGCGCTATATCAGGAGATCAGCAGCCGTCCCGGCTTTTCCTATGATCCCGCGTCGGACGCGGCGTTCCAGTCCTACGCCGCCCAGTATGCCCGCCAGGGCAGCGCCGCCATGAAGGATACCCTGGGCCAGAGCGCCCATCTTACCGGCGGCTACGGCTCCAGCTATGCCCAGTCCGCCGCCCAGCAGTCCTATCAGCGGCATTTGCAGCAGCTGTCCGACATGCTGCCGCAATTACAGTCGGTGGCCTATAACCGCTACCGCGACGCAGGCGAGGCGCTGCTGGACCGCTATGGCCTGCTGCAGGGACAGGAGGAGGCCGAATATGATCGCTGGCAGGATCAGGTGGCGGCATGGCAGAAGGAGGTCGCCCAGGCCCAGAGCCAGTACGACCAGATCAGCAGCCGCGATCTGAAAAACTATCAGCTGCTGCTGGACTATTTTGCCGACAAGGCCGCCGCGGAGCAGAAGGGTATGCGTACCTCCTCCACCGGCAGCAGCGCCGTTTCCAGCATCGGCAACACGGCGTCCCTCAGCTCCACGGCGGCGGATAGTCTGGAACGGGCCATGCGCAACTATCTGAAAAGCGGCGACACGCAGCAGGCCGACACGCTTCTCAGCCAATACAAAGGTCGCATGACAGCGGCCCAGCGGGCGCGCTTTGAGGCGCTTTTCGCCACGTGGAACCACCCTGCCAACTGGTAAAGCACATCGCATTCTCCTTTCCGTCGAGAAATTTATGGTTGCTTTTGGAAACATAATATGGTACCATGGGAACAAGCGCTGTGATAATCGTTATCCGGCGCTGTTCCCCATAGGCCGCGCAGCGAATGTCCGGCCATGCGAAAGGAGAAATAGGATGAAAGAAAAATTTGACCGCTTTGTTCAGGCTCTTCCCGTGAGCGGACGCACTTTTGCCCGGCTGCTGGTTCTGGTACTGTCTCTGGTGATGGTTCTGGCGCTGGTGGGCTGCGGCGGCGACACGACACCCGATGACACCAACGACGCCAACAAGCCTTCCATCGTGGATCCGGACGACACCGAAAACCGCGTGGAGCCCGATCCCGTTGTGGAGCCCAAGGACATGGAAGCTACCTTTGCCAAGTACAAGGAGGTGTACGCATGGCTGGAAGTGCCTGATTTCGCCAAGATCCTGGGCACTGACCACGAGCTGTCCTATCCTGTGGTGCAGCATCCCACGGATCGCAACTATTACCTGCACCGTGATCTGGACGGCAACGAGAACAAGGCCGGCACCATTTTCAGTGAGGCCGTGGTCGAGGGCAAGACCATCAACAGCCGTGACCTGAACGACCCCGTCACCGTGCTGTATGGCCACAATCAGGCCAACCGCACCATGTTCGGCGGATTGCAGAGCATGCTGAAGAACCTGGATTTCAGCCAGCAGCATCTGGTATATATGTATCAGAAGGATCGCCGTGTGACCTATCAGATCGTGGGCGGCGTTCAGTATGATCTGAGCCATATCATCTATTACCATGATTTCACCAAGGCCGACGTGTTCAACAGCTTCTTCGAGCAGCTGTGGAAGGAGACCGACAGCACCACCAATCTGGACAAGGACAACATGCCTGTGGCCGGTGATAAGGTGCTGATCCTGTCGGTGTGCAAGAACGGCGACGACAACCATCGTTACCTGATCGTCTGCAAGATGATCGAGGATACCGCCGATCCCACCACCTGGGCGCTGAAGGATCCCGCGGATACGACCATCAACAAGACGGATACGGCCGCCAAGACGAAGTAAACACATAAAAACAAAAAGACCCTGTTCCGCATGGAACAGGGTGCTTTTATTTTTAGTGAAAAGAGAAGAGAGAAACGTGAAAAACTGAGGTGTGCCGCTTGCCGCGGCACAATGGAAAAAGCAAAGTCCCCGGCCGAGCCGGGAACTTTGTTATTTTACTCCGTAAAGTGGACGTGGGTGAAGATGTGATCCTGGCAGAAGCAGTGGTAGCCCGCGCACTTGCTGCAATAGCGGAATTGCAGGTCGGGATAGTCCGTATCCGTGCGGCCGCAGACGGCGCACTTATGATGATAGCCCTGCTTCTGCTCCTGCTTTTGCTGCTGTTGGGCAGCCCGCTTGAACTGCACTGTCTGGGGACGGTGATGGTAGGCGGCACGGTCGGCCATATAATGGACCTCCGGCCAGATGAACACGGCGAAGTTCAGAAGCGCGATCACCGGCAGCAGCGCGCCGCCCCAGTTGCCCGCGATCAGGCTGCGCAGCACGTCATAGGCAAACAGCGCCGCGTCCAGATACGCCAGCCACTTCATCTTGATGGGAATGATGAAAAACAGCAGCACCTGCGTATCCGGGAACAGGAACGCGAAGGCGAAGAACATGGACAGGTTCACATAGTAGGAGCCCGCCACGGTATAGCTCTGGCCGGAGATGAGGCTGGCGATCAGCACACCCACCGCCGTCAGCAGTACGCCGCTGATGTAGTAGAGAGTGAACTTGGCGGTGCCCCACTGGCGCTCCAGCGTGGAGCCGATCCAGTAGTAGAAGTACAGACTGATCAGCAGCCAGAAGATGCCGCTGCTGGTGGGGACGAACACATAGGTGATGATGCGCCACAGCTCGCCCTTCAGCACGGCGGCGGTATTCAGCGTCAGGAACGCCAGGGCGTTGGCGTCGTTGGCCTGGGTGAACATCATCAGGATATAGACGATCACGTTGCCGGCCACGATGTAAAGCATCAGGTTGGGGATGCCGAAACGGGGGTACCTCGCGCAGAAGCGCTGCACCGCGTCATAGAGTTTTTTCAAGAAAGGTTCCTCCTGTGAATTCAGATCGGGGTTTGTGTTACATTGTACCCTATATGGCAGGAAAAGTCATTACTATTTTTTGAATAATTGGAGAATAGGTGTTTCGCTCTCCGACATAGAATTTACCTTTGTCTCCACCACGCCCTCTTAAAACAATCCCTCCGTCAAAATCTCCGATTTTGACACCTCCCTTTACACAAGGGAGGCTTTTATTCTCCCTCCCCACGAAATTACATCAATCCGCAAAAAGGACGGCCCGCCAGGACGGCGGGCCGCTCTTTTTCAGAGATATGGTACAGTAGAGGATAGCGCTTATTTACCGGCCTTGGCAGCCTCGCGTCCGGCGCGGAAGGCCTTCAGGTTCAGCTCCTTCACCTTGGCGGGGACGGTCTCAGCCACGACCTGCTCCCAGTCGATCTCGGGGCAGCCCAGAGAATCGCACATGGCGCCGAACAGCACCACGTTCATGCACTTGGCGTTGCCCAGCTGGATGGCGATATCGCTGGCGGGAACGGCGATGGTCTTGAAGTTCTTCTGCATGGCCTCGATGCAGCCCTCGGGATACTCCTCGGCGCCGGAGGCGATGGTGGTGGACTTGATGGCGTAGTCATTGATGACGGCCACACCGTCGGGATTCAGGAACTCCGCATAGCGGACGGCTTCCATCTTCTCCAGCGCCACCATGATGTCGGCCTCGCCCTTGCCGAACACGGGGCCGTACACCTTGTCGCCCCAGCGGACCTGGGTGGACACGGAGCCGCCGCGCTGGGCCATACCGTGGACCTCGCTCTGCTTGACATCATAACCGGCCTTCATAAAACCGTTGGACATGATCTTGGAGATCAGGATCGCGCCCTGACCGCCAACGCCAACCAACAGACAGCTCTTTACGTTAGACATGTTACTTCTCCTCCTTTTCGATAGCACCAACGGGGCAGGCCTGGGCGCAGACGGTGCAGCCCACGCACTGGGTACGGTCCACAGCCGCCTTGCCGTTCTCCATGGAGATGGCGGGGCAGCCCACCTTCAGGCAGCTCTTGCAGCCCACGCACTTGTCGGTATTGACCACGCACATGCCCAGATCATGCTTCACGCGCTTGATCAGCAGGCAGGGACGGCGGGTGACGATGGCGGGGTGCTTGCCCTCGTTCAGGGCGGCCACAGCGGTGTTGACGGTGGCCTTCATGGCGGCCAGATCCTGAGGATCGACGGTCAGCACGGGATCGAAGCCGTAGGTCTTGAAGATGCTCTCCACGCTCAGCATGGGAGCCTCCTCGCCCATCAGGGTGTAGCCGGAGCCGGGGTTGTCCTGATGGCCGGTCATACCGGTGATACGGTTATCCAGCACGCAGGGGATCATGCGGCCATTGTTGTAGATGATCTCGGCAGCGCCGGTCATGCCGCTGTGGAAGAACGTGGAGTCGCCCATGACGCCGAACACCACCTTATCGGTGACGCCCTCGCGCTGGAAGGACTTGGCCATGCCCATACCGGCGGAGAAGCCGCCGCCCATGCAGATGCACACGTCCATGCAGTTCAGAGGAGGCGCAAAGCCCAGGGTGTAGCAGCCGATATCGCCGGTGACCACATAGTTCTTGTTCTTGGACAGGGTGTAGAAGAAGCCGCGGTGGGGGCAGCCGGGGCACAGTGCGGGAGGACGCTTGGCCACCTGCACGTCGGTGATGGTCTTGTAGTTGGGCTTGATACCCAGCACGCGCTCACGCACCAGCTCGGTGTTCAGCTCGTACATGACACCGGTCAGCTCCTTGCCGACACAGTCGATACCGGCGGCCTTGATCTCGTTCTCCATGAAGGGCTCCAGCTCTTCGATAACGTACAGCTTCTCCACCTTGGAGGCGAAGTCGCGGATCAGGTTCATGGGCAGAGGATAGGTCAGGCCCAGCTTCAGGAAGGAGGTGCCCTCGGGGAACACTTCCTTGGCATACTCATAAGCGATGGAGGCGGTGATAACGCCCATCTTGCCGTCGCCCATTTCCAGCTTGTTCAGACCGTTCTCCAGGGCGCGGGTAGCACCGTACTCAGCCAGCTTCACCAGACGCTCCTCCACCAGAGGATGGTTCAGGTAGGCGTTGGCGGGAGCGCAGATGTACTTGCGGGTGTTGCGCTTGTACTCGGGGGCCACATGCTCAGTGCGCTCACCGAACTCCACCAGACCCTTGGAGTGACAGACGCGGGTGGTGGTGCGGTACAGCACGGGGGTATCGAATTCCTCGGAGATCTCGCAGGCCAGCTTCACGAAGTCCTTGCACTCCTGCGCGTCGGAGGGCTCCACCATGGCGATCTTGGCGGCGCGGGCATAGTGGCGGTTGTCCTGCTCATTCTGAGAGGAGTGGCAGGAGGGGTCGTCAGCGGTGACCACCACATAGGCGCCGTTAACGCCCATGTAACCGGCGGTGAACAGGGGGTCGGCGGCCACGTTCAGGCCTACCATCTTCATGGTGCAGAAGGCACGGGAGCCAGCCACGGCAGCGCCGTAAGCCACCTCGGCGGCGACCTTCTCATTGGGAGCCCACTCGCAGTACACGTCCTTGCCGTACTGGGGCATGTTCTCCAGGATCTCGGTGCTGGGGGTGCCGGGGTACGCGGAACAGACTTTGATACCGGCTTCGTAGACGCCACGGGCGGTGGCCTCGTTACCGGACATCAGATGTTTCATAGTTTTCTTCCACCTTTCTTCTTTTTTGCTTACTCTTACATTGCTCTATATGTCACTTACAATTGGAAAACGATTTAATAGATGCTGGCCTCCTGCTCGCCGTGGAGCACACGCAGCGCACCCTCGGCCAGAGAACGCATCTCCTCCTCGCCGGGCAGACGGATGGTCCGGGCGATCTTGCCCACATAGGCGGTGATATCGTCACAGAAGAACTGCTCATAGGCCATACCGCCGGTGAACACGATGGCGTCCACGTCGAAGTGCAGCACGGCGGCCATGGCGCCGATATCCTTGGAAAGCTGATAGACCAGTGCCTGATAGGCCTCCACATACTTGGGATCGCCCTCCACCACCTTGGCGCAGATCACGCGGAAATCGGTGGTGCCCAGATAGGA
This sequence comes from uncultured Oscillospiraceae bacterium, assembly GCA_934597345.1. Lineage (GTDB taxonomy): Bacteria > Bacillota > Clostridia > Oscillospirales > Oscillospiraceae > Vescimonas. The sequence goes on along the minus strand of CAKTRJ010000026.1, from coordinate 5,366 downwards.
CAGCATACCGGCGCGGCGGCCGAAGGTCTTTTTCACCTCGTCCTTGGTCTTGCCGGAGAAGCAGTAGCTGATCAACTGGTTGACGGGCAGGCCGCCGGCGCGGTCCATGCCCATGGAGCCCTCGTCCTTCACGTTGCACACGTCGACGACGCGCCCCTTCTGGTGGGCGCCTACGCTGACGCCGCCGCCCAGATGGCACACGATCAGGTTCACGTCCTCGTACTTCTTGCCCAACTCCTTGGCGGCCTTGCGGCCAATGGACTTGTGGTTCAGGGCATGGAACTGGCACAGGCGGCGGAACTCGGCAAAGCCGGTATAGTGGGCGATCTCGGTCATTTCATCCACGCACACGGGGTCCACGAAGAAAGCGGGGATGCCCACCATGTCGCCCAGTTTCTTGGCCAGATACGCACCCAGGTTGGAGGGATGCTCGCCATAAGGCGCAGTCTCCACATCGTGCATCACCTTGTCGTTGACGGCATAGGTGCCGCTGGGGATGGGACGGTACAGACCGCCGCGGCCGCACACCGCGTCAAAGTCCTCCAGCTGATAGCCGGCCTCGGTGACGGCGTTCAGGATGGCGTTCTTGCGGTAGTCCGCCTGGTCGATGACCCGCTCGAACTGATCCAGCTCCTCGGCGGAGTGGTCAATGCCCAGCTTATAGAGCTGCTGGTCCTCCTCGAACACGGCGATCTTGGTGCTGGTGGCGCCGGGGTTGATGACAAGGATCTTCATATGGGGGTTCCCTCTCTTTCTCTTATTTCATCGAATACTTCGTCAAAAATTTCACCGAATCACTTAATGAACTATTCACAGTATTGCACTTTCCTTCCCGTTTGTCAACGGCGTTGGCCCCTCTTTTCCCACGTCTTTTCAAATATCGGCGTTGTGAACAAAAAAAGAAAGCGTTCGGTCGTGAAATCGACCAAACGCTTTTCTTGTATCATGCGTGCTTTTCCAAACCCCGCAGCAGAATCTCCGCCATGGCGATGCCGCGGGCGGCAATATCGAACTTCCCCTCGTAAATGCGCCATTCCAGCAGCATGCCGCGGTGCAGCGTCACCAGATACTCCACCACCGTGTCATTGTCATACTGCCCGTCAATGAAGCCGTCCCGGCGGCACAGCTCCGCCAGCTCGGAAAGCACCCGGTAATAGATGCGGTGCTCGTTGCGCTGCAGCGCGCCCTGCTCCGGGTACTTCATGGCGTGGATGAACGCCTTATACAGCACCGGGTCGCTGCTGCTGATCCGCAGGGACTGCCCCACGAAGTCCAGCAGCTTTTCCCGGGAAGTCCTGGCGGTATCCGCCAGATATTCCGCCTCCAGCGTCAGATACGCCGCGTCCACATGGCTGGTGACCTGGATGGCCAGCTCGTCCTTACTTTTGAAGTAGTGGTAAATATTGCCTACGGAGCAGCCCGCCTTCTGGGCGATCTCCTCCACAGAGACATTTTCAAAGCCCTCCCGGTCAAACAGATCCAGCGCCACATTCTGGATGCGGCTGCGCATCTCCAGCGCCTGCTGTTTGCGGGGGGTCAACTTTTCTGCCATAATCAGTGAACCCCTCAATGAATCATTCTATATTGTATCATATCCCGAAATCCGGAACGTGTCAAGGGTTTGTCTGTTTACATTGTGAAAGTTGCAGGATAGGTACGATTCCGCATCCCTTCGTAGGGCGGGGTCCACACCCCGCCGCACACAAGCTTACCGTACCCATCCGTAGGGCAGCCTGCCGCCCATGAAAAACGGCCGTCTTTCGACGGCCGTTTTTCTTATTTGTGGCTGCAATGGCCGCCGCAGTGTGCGCAGCTGCCGGTGCAGGCTCCGGAGCAAAGGCTCTTGCCCTGCTTTTTGTTTTTAATGAGGGAGTGGACAATGGAAGTGACAATGGCGATCAGAACAAGACAAATCAGAATATCAGCCAGCATGGCAAGCGCTCCTTTCTCAGAATTGATAAGTACGGGGTTTTGCGGTGTGAATTACATCTTCACGCTCAGCTTGGTGGCATCCTTGTAGGGGCGGAACAGCATGTACAGCAGGCCAGCCAGAACGATAACGGCCACGATGGTGCCGATGATATTGCCGGCGCCGATGAACCAGCCGCCGAACTGATTGATCATCAGGGCGACCAGGTAAGCAAAGCCGCACTGATAGCCTATGGCGAACCAGGTCCACTTGCGGTTGTTCATCTCACGCTTGATGGCGCCGATGGCTGCGAAGCAGGGAGCGCACAGCAGGTTGAACACCAGGAAGGAGTAACCGCTGATACCAGTGAAGGCAGCCCCAATCGCATCATAGACAGTGCCTTCGCCGCCGCCGTACAGAACGCCCAGCGTACCGACGATGTTCTCCTTTGCCACCAGACCGGTGATGGAGGCCACGGTAGCCTGCCAGTTGCCCCAGCCCAGAGGTGCGAAGATCCAAGCGATAGCGCTGCCGATCTTGGCCAGGATGGAAGCGTCGATCTGCTCCTCAGACAGCATCTGGAACTGGCCGTCGACCCAGCCGAAGTAGGTGGTGAACCACACGAAGATGGTAGACAGCAAGATGATAGTACCGGCCTTCTTGATGAAGGACCAGCCGCGCTCCCACATGGAGCGGAGGACGTTGCCCAGAGTGGGCCAGTGGTATGCGGGCAGCTCCATAACGAAGGGAGCGGGATCACCGGCGAACATCTTGGTCTTCTTCAGCATGATGCCGGACACAATGATGGCCGCCATACCGATGAAGTAAGCAGAGGTGGAGACCCAGGCGCTGCCGCCGAACAGAGCGCCGGCGATCATGGCGATGAAGGGCACCTTGGCGCCGCAGGGGATGAACGTGGTGGTCATGATGGTCATACGGCGGTCGCGCTCATTCTCGATGGTACGGGAAGCCATAACACCGGGGATACCGCAGCCGGTACCGATCAGCATGGGGATAAAGGACTTACCGGACAGACCGAACTTACGGAAGATACGGTCCAGAACGAAGGCGATACGGGCCATGTAGCCGCAGGCCTCCAGGAAGGCCAGCATCAGGAACAGCACCAGCATCTGGGGAACGAAGCCCAGCACCGCGCCGACACCGGCGACGATACCGTCAAGGATCAGGCCGCTCAGCCAGTCGGACGCACCGGCGGCTTCCAGGCCGCTTCCGATCAGAGCAGGGATACCGGGAACCCAAACGCCGTAGTCGGCGGGATCAGGCTCGTCGCCGATCTCATCCAGAGTGGCCTTGGCTTCCTCGTAATCAGCCAGAGTCGCGGTCTCGGTCTCGATGGCCAGCGTCTCCTCATCCTCCACGTCATAGGTGAAGGTGCCGTCAGCAGCCAGAGCGCCGTTCTCTTCGATATAGGCGTCATAGCCGTCCACGATCAGGGAGGCCTCGCCATAGGCATCGGCTACCTCGGTATACTCAGCAGTGCCGATGCCGAACAGGTGCCAGCCGTCGCCGAACAGGCCATCGTTGGCCCAGTCGGTAGCCGGTGCGCCGACGCCCACCATGGCGATCCAGTACACCAGGAACATAACAACAGCGAAGATGGGCAGGCCCAGCCAGCGGTTGGTGACGATGCGGTCGATCTTATCAGAGGTAGACAGCGCACCCTTGTTCTTCTTCTTATAGCAGCTCTTGATGACCTCGGCGATGTAGACATAGCGCTCGTTGGTGATGATGGACTCGGCGTCGTCATCCAGCTCCTTCTCGGCGGCCTTGATATCGGCCTCGATATGAGCCATGGTCTCGGCGGGGATGCTCAGCTTGGCCAGCACCTTGTCGTCGCGCTCAAAAATCTTGATGGCATACCAGCGCTGCTGCTCCTCGGGCATGTTATGGACAGCGGCCTCCTCGATGTGAGCGATGGCGTGCTCCACGGGGCCGGAGAAGGTGTGCATGGGAACGGTCTTGGCACTCTTGGCGGCGCTGATGGCGGCCTCGGCGGCCTCCATGACGCCGGTGCCCTTCAGGGCGGAGATCTCCACGATCTGGCAACCCAGCTGGCGGGACAGCTCGGGGATGTTGATCTCGTCGCCGTTCTTCTTCACCAGATCCATCATGTTGATGGCGATGACCACAGGGATGCCCAGCTCGGTCAGCTGGGTGGTCAGGTACAGGTTACGCTCCAGGTTGGTGCCGTCGATGATGTTCAGAATGGCGTCGGGACGCTGGTCGATCAGGTAGTTACGGGCCACCACTTCCTCCAGAGTGTAGGGGGACAGGGAGTAAATACCGGGCAGGTCCATGATGGTCACGTCATCATGCTTCTTCAGCTTGCCTTCCTTCTTCTCCACCGTAACGCCGGGCCAGTTGCCCACGAACTGGTTGGAGCCGGTCAACGCATTGAACAGCGTGGTCTTACCGGAGTTGGGGTTGCCCGCCAGGGCAATTTTAATTTGTTTTTCCATATTCGCTCCTTTCGGATAGCTGACGCTAACCGTCACACAAAAATTTTTACTCGATCTCGATCATTTCGGTGTCGGCCTTCCGCAGAGAAAGCTCGTAACCGCGGACAGTGACCTCCATGGGGTCGCCCAGAGGCGCCACCTTGCGGATATACACCTCAGTGCCGCGGGTGATGCCCATATCCATGATACGGCGCTTGATGGGGCCTTCGCCGTGGAGCTTTACCACCTTCACGGTCTGGCCGATCTTGGCCTCTTTCAATGTTTTCATGTGTCTCCTCCTTATCACGCAATATTTTTTATATAAAATTTCAAATGTAAAAACGAGGGTAACGGTCATTGGCAATGAAATCAAAGATTTTTCGCCATCTAAAGTTACACCATGATCTTTCTCGCCATCTCTTCACTGATGGCCACGCGGGATTCCTTCACCTTGACGATCACGTTGCCGCCCAGTGAACTGATCAGCGTTACCTCGCCGCCCGCTACGAATCCCAGGTTTTCCAGGTGCCGGCGCACCTCCTCATTTCCGCCGATCCGGTGGATGATCTGCTCCGTTCCCACATCGGCCAATGTCAGCGGCATCATGCGCTCCCCTTCTTTCTGCTTGAATATCTGATCATTAGCACATGCTAACTTATCATGCTTAAAAATGGTTAGCCTTTTCTAACCACGCGGATATTATAGTTAGCGTGAGCTAATTTGTCAATAGAAATTTCACATTTTTTTACCCTTTCAGCGTTTTCATGCACTTTTTCTCCACGATCCCCCGTTATGTCAACTCTCCATTGTGCATTTTACCGAGCGGCCATATAAAAAACGCACAGAGAGCAGGCTCTCTGTGCGTTTTTTTGACCGTTTCACCAGTTCTGATTCTTGCGGTGGAGGCGGATACGGTCGGCAATCATGGCGATGAATTCGCTGTTGGTGGGCTTGCCCTTGGCGCTGTTGACGGTGTAGCCGAAGTAGCCCTGCAGGGT
>CAKTRJ010000025.1 GCA_934597345.1 uncultured Oscillospiraceae bacterium | reverse complement strand
TTAAATGGGTGGTCGGGAAAATCGTCGATCAGCTCAAGGGGAATATCTCGGATTTTACTGAGCTTGGCATCGTCCCGTTCCTCTTGCGTAGAGAATAGCTCATCGAGCGTGTTCGTGGGAAGCGTGAAGTCGCTCTTTCTGCCTGCCATCGGCTAACACCTCCTTCGTGAAATCCGTGTAAGCCTTAGACACGGTGCTGCTCGGCTCATAGGCGTATATGCTTTTCCCTTTAGATGAAACCTCGGCGGCTTTTACGGCAATGGGAATGGTCGTCCGGTATATCCTGATCCGACAACCGAAGTTCTCCCTCAGCGCTTCTACCGTACTCTTGGCAAGATTCGTTCTGCCGTCTACAAGTGTGAGCAGAATACCGTCGATTGTCAGGTTCCGATTGGTGTGCTTCTTCACCTTGGCAATCGTCGATAAAAGCTGCGTCATACCTTTTGCGGGGAGATACTGTGCCTGCACGGGAATAATCACACTGTCCGCCGCAGTCAGAGCATTGAGCGTTATCATACCGAGGGACGGCATACAATCTATCAGTACATAGTCGTATCTGTCCTTCACTTGGCTGAGATAGTTTTTCATCACGCTCTCTCTGCTCATTGCAGTCACAAGGCTCATCTCCAACGCTGAAAGGTCAAGGTTTGACGGAACAAGGTCAACCTTTTCTTCGTGGCTGAGAATGCCGGAGAACGGGTCTTGCTGTTCTTCCCGCATTACCGCTGATAGCTTATTGGAAAGGGTCTGCGGCAAGCTGTCCGTATCCTGCCAACCGAGGCAGGTAGTAAGGTCGCCCTGCGGGTCAGCGTCCACGAGAAGCACCTTTTTGCCCTGCATAGCCAATCCTACGCCGAGGTTTACTGCCGTGGTGGTTTTCCCCACGCCGCCTTTTTGGTTGCATATCGCTATGGTTTTACAGTTTGGCATTTCGCTTTTCCTCCTTCTTTGTAGATTTCATAGCCGCCTGAAATCGACGGCTATGTATATGTCCGCAGTATTTGTTCTCAACGCCCCCTGCGGCGGCTTTTGCCTTACGGGAAACACTTGGGTCACGGTGTGCTGCACCGTGTTCATAGGGATCTCACCTCTGCCGGGTTCTCCGCCAGCTCCGTAGAGAAGTATCATTATCATTCTGACTGTCATCGCCGTTCCGGTGGCAAACCGAATTTCAGATCAGGGGTTCTCGCTCTTGCTCCGAAAAGGAACAGTCACGGCGTACCTATCTTCGGGCTATCATCAGAACTAATGTCCCAAGTGCCTGTATATTCAATTTTCAAGGATCACGAAGAAGCTCCTGAATGAAGTCAGGAATTAACCCCTTCACTTACTCTGAATTAGGGGCGGCTTTTGGCAGGGTGTTTTTCAAAAAAAGTTGAAAAAAATTTTTCGTGACCCTCTGAAAACAAAAAAGCCGCCTTTCCGAAAGCGGAAAAGCGGCACAGGATTTAAGGCTATATAATATGAAAAAGGCTGCTTACCCCCAAGCGGGGAATAAGCAGCCCAAGCTATGTTTAAATGTAGACAACTTTGAGTTTCTTCTTTTTTGCACGGATTACCTTTACCAACACCTCATCAACGGCATCGGTATATTTCCCTTGCTGCATACGGAGGTTTTTGAAATCAATTAGGGACTCAATAATCTCTGACCGTTCCTGATTGGTCAGGTAGATATGATATTTCTGTTCTTTCATTGTCTGACACCTCCTGATGCTTTCATTATACTTATAGAGGTGCAGAAATTCAAAGATGCAATTACATTATAGATAGAAAACAATAAGGCTCCGACCTTTTGAGTCAGAGCCTTATTGCTCGCCTTTGCAAATGCCATTTTTCAGTGTTTTGAAATTATCGCCTTACCGGGCTGTGGCGTTAAGGTGCAGCCATTTTTTATTCCATTTTACTTGGCCAAGGCTTCCGCCCACCGGCCATACTTCTCGATGTTGGCGTCACGCTCCGCCGCATCCTTACCGATGGTCAGGATGTAGACCTTGATCTTCGGCTCGGTACCGGAGGGACGCACCAGAATGGTGGTGCCGTCGGCCAGCTCATAGCGCAGCACATTGCTGCCCTTCAGCTCCATCTCGGACACCGCGCCGGTGGCGCAGTCCACCACGCTGCCGTCGGTATAGTCCTTGCGGCGGATGACGGCCACGCCGGAAATTTCGGTGGGCGGGTTCTGGCGCAGGGCCTTCATCAGATTCGCCATCTTCTCCAGACCGTCCAGACCGGGCATCACCAGATTGTGTGTCTTTTCGCCGTACCAGCCGTACTTCTTATACAGCACGTCCAGCGCGTCGTACAGGGTCATGCCCTGGGTGGCGTACCACGCGGCCATCTCCGTCAGCAGCAGCGACGCGGTGACGGCGTCCTTATCCCGGACGTAGTCGCCCAGCATGTAGCCGTAGCTCTCCTCGTAGGAGAACACCACCTTGCCCGCGCCTGCGGATTCCAGTTGGTTCTTCTTCTCGGCCATGAACTTGAAGCCGGTGAAGGTATCATAGCAGGTCACGCCATGGGCCTCGGCCACCTTGCGGGCCATCTCGGTGGTGACAATGGTTTTCAGCATCACGGGGTTTTCCGGCAGCTTGCCGCTGCGCTTCATGGCCCCGTACAGGTAATCGCTCAGCAGCACGCCGGTCTGGTTGCCGCTGACAGGCTGGAACTTGCCCTCCTTGTTGCGGACCATGATGCCCACACGGTCGCTGTCCGGGTCGGTGCCTACGATGAAGTCGGCCTTCACCTTGTCGGCCAGCGCAACAGCCAGATAGAAGCCCTCGGGGTTCTCCGGATTGGGAGACACCACCGTGGGGAAATCACCGTCAATGACCATCTGCTCCGGCACGCAGTGCAGATGCTTGATGCCCAGACGGGTCAGGGCCTCCGGCACCAGCTTGTAGCCGCAGCCGTGGAAGGGGGTATACACCACCTGGAAGGTATCCGCCACCCTGGCGACGGAATCGTAGTCATTGACCATAGCCATAACGTTGGCCATGAACTTGCGGTCGGTCTCGTCGCCCATGGTCTCGATGAGCCCAGCCTTGACGGCCTCGTCGAAGTCCATCCGCTTCACGCCGGTAAAGATATCGATTTTCTCCAGCTCCGCGGCGATGGCGGCGGCGTGGTGGGGCGGCAGCTGCGCGCCGTCCTCCCAATAGACCTTATAGCCGTTGTACTCCTTGGGGTTATGGCTGGCGGTGACGTTGATGCCCGCCTGGCAGCCGTACTCCCGCACGGCGAAGCTCAACTCCGGTGTGGGACGCAGAGACTCGAAGATGCGCACATGGATGCCGTTGGCGGCGCATACCTCGGCGGCGGCCCGGGCAAACTCCATGGAGTGATGGCGGCAGTCCATGCAGATGGCCACGCCCCGCTTCCCGGCGTCCTCGCCCTCGGCGCAGATCACGTTGGCAAAGCCCTGGGTGGCCCAGCGGATGACGTACACGTTCATCTGGTGCAGGCCCACCTTCATGGTGCCCCGCAGTCCCGCCGTGCCGAACTCCAGCGGGCCGTAGAACCGGCTCTCGATCTCCTTCTCGTCCCCGGCGATGGACTGCAGCTCCTGCACCTCGTCCGCCGTCAGTGCACCGCTTTGCAGCCACTTCTCATATTCACGCATGTAATCCATCATCGTTTTCGTCCTCCTCTACCGCTTCCGCGTTCAGAATATTCCGGGCCTCCTCCAGCATGGTCTGGGGCACATACAGCGACGCGCCGTAGCCGGAGAAGCCGTTGATGACCTTTCCCGCGCCGCCATCCTTGTCATAATACTTGAAGCAGGGGATGCCGTAGGCCGCCAGCATGGAGATCACCATGTCGGACTCCGCCGGGGAGTCGAAGGTCTCCTTCAGCAGCACAGCCTTCACCTTTTCGCCGTTTTCCTCCAGCGGCCAGTCCATCTCCTTTTTATGAAAGCTCCAGGCGGAAGCCCCCATAAAATCCTCCCAAAAGTCCTGCGGAAGCTCCCCTTTATGGATCAGATCGTTCCAAAAGCTCATCGTAAAACCTCCCTCGTCATTTATGATAGCGCGTGCCCTCCGCGATCTGGCACGCCCGATAGATCTGCTCCAGCAGCATCACCCGCGCCAGATGGTGGGGGAACGTCATGGGCGACATGCTCAATCGCCAGTCGGCCTGCTTTTTCAGCGTCTCGTCCAGCCCGAAGCTGCCGCCGATCAGAAATGTCACCTTGCTTTTCCCCTCCAGCGCGAAGGCCGCCAGCTTTTTGGACAGCGCCTCGCTGGAGCAGGTCTGTCCCTCGATGCACATGGCCACCACCGCGCCGCCCTCCAGCTTCTGCCGGATGGCGTTGGCCTCGGCCGCCAGCGCCTTTTTGATCTCCGCCGGGGAGGGATCCTCGGGAAGGCGCATCTCCGGCAGCTCCGTCACCTCGATCTTACAGTACCGGCTCAGCCGCTTGATGTACTCCGCCGCCGCGTCGGCATAAAATTTTTCCTTCAGCTTGCCCACGCACAGCACGGTGATCCGCTGCATATGTCCACCTCGTAAAAGTAACTCAGCGCCCGCCGGTATCGCCGGGCAGACGCTGAATATGATGTTCAATTACCCGATGCGGGCCTCTTCCTTTTCCGCCTCCGGTTCGTCCACCATGCAGATATCCGCGCCCACGGCGCGCAGCTTGCCCACGATATCCTCATAGCCGCGCTCGATGAACTGCACATGGCTGATCTCGGTGGTGCCATGGGCCGCCAGCGCCGCGATCACCAGCGCCGCGCCCGCCCGCAGGTCAGGGGCCTGCACCGGTGCGCCGGTGAAGTGATCCACGCCCTCCAGCACGGCCATCTTGCCGTCCACCTGGATGCGCGCGCCAAGGCGCTTCAGCTCATCTACATATTTAAAGCGGTTGTTCCACACGCTTTCCGTGATCAGGCTGGTGCCGTCGGCCAGCGCCAGCACAGACGCGATCTGTGGCTGCATATCCGTGGGGAAGCCGGGATACGGCATGGTCTTGATATTGGTGCGCCGCAAACGGCCGGTGCGCCGCACCAGCATTTCGTCGCCGTTCTCCTCGATCTCCACGCCCATCTCCATCAGCTTGGCGCTGATGCAGTCCATGTGCTTGGGGATCACGTTGCGGATCAGCAGCTCGCCGCCGGTGGCGGCCACCGCCGCCATGTAGGTGCCTGCCTCGATCTGGTCGGGGATGATGGCATAGCTGCCACCGTTCAGGTGCTGCACGCCCCGGATCTTGATGGAATCCGTACCCGCGCCCTTCACGTCCGCGCCCATGGAATTCAGGAAGTTGGCCAGATCCACGATATGGGGCTCACGGGCGGCGTTTTCGATCACGGTCGTCCCCTCAGCCAGCGCCGCCGCCATCATGATGTTCATGGTGGCGCCCACAGACACCACATCCAGATAGATGTTGGCACCATGGAGATGGCCGTTTTTGGCCCGCGCGTTGATATAGCCGCCCTCCACGGACACCTCGGCGCCCATGGCGGTAAAGCCCTTGATGTGCTGGTCGATGGGCCGCACGCCGAAGTCGCAGCCGCCGGGCATGGCCACCGTGGCCTCGCCAAAGCGGCCCAGCAGCGCGCCCAGCAGGTAATAGCTGGCCCGGATGCGCCGCGCCAGCTCATAGCTGGGGCGGGTCGAACGGATGGTGCGGCAGTCCAACTCCACCGCGTGGGGATTCAGCACCCGCACCTTTGCGCCCAGTTCATCCAGAATGGAGAAGAACAGCGTCACATCGCTGATCTGGGGAATGTTTTCGATCCGGCATACACCCTCCACCATCAGGGCAGCGGGAATGATGGCCACCGCCGCGTTTTTCGCGCCGCTGACCGTGACCTCGCCATACAGGGGATGACCGCCGTTGACAATATACTTATTCAAAATTTGCACCCTCTCTTCCAACTTTTACAAAGCCGCGGGCAGCGATGGAAGGTCGTCGCCGGAAACTCTGTCCGACGCTTATCTTACCCACAGCGGAAAACTTCATACACTATATACACCATATAGTGTAGAAAGATAAACGCATAATAACATGATAAGTATACCATATATTTTCCGAAAAGCAAGCCGGACGTTTCAATTTCTGCGGCAAATTCAAAAGTTTTATGTCTATCGACGTGTAAAGGAGGCGTTACGCTTGACAGTTTCCCGCCGCCGGGGCTATAATAATAGTAATTGTCTGCCTTTTTTGCAAAACGAGGTAATTGTTTCATGAATATTCGATTGATCACCCGCACGGCTGGTTATGTGCTGTGGGTCGAGGCCGGCTTTATGCTGCTGCCGCTGCTGGTCAGCCTTGGCTATGGCGACGGCTGCTGGGAGGCATTTCTGACCTCGGCGCTGCTGTGCGGTGTGCTGGGTGCGCTGGCCTATCTGGTGCCGGTGACCCGTATGCGGATGCAGGGCCGGGACGGTTATGCCGCCGTGGCGCTGGCCTGGGTAGCGCTGACGCTGCTGGGCGCCTTCCCCTATCTGCTGTCGGACACCATCCCCTCCTTCGTGGACGCACTGTTCGAGACGGCCTCCGGCCTGACCACCACCGGCGCCACCATTCTGGACTCGGTGGAGACTATGCCGCCCAGCATCCTCTTCTGGCGCAGCGAGACCCAGTGGATGGGCGGCATGGGCGTGCTGGTGCTGTTCCTTGCCCTGACGCCCCATCTGGGCGACGGCGCCTACTACCTGATGAAGGCGGAAAGCCCCGGCCCCATCAAGTCCAAGCTGGTGCCCCGCGTGGGCGGCACCGCCAAGATCCTCTACACCATCTATATCGTGCTGACGGCGGCGGAGGCCGTGGCGCTGCGGATCGCGGGCATGTCATGGTTCGACGCGGTGAACCACGCCTTTACCACCATGGCCACCGGCGGCTTCTCTGTCCGCAACACCTCCATCGCCTCCTATCAATCAGACGCCATCACATGGGTCATCGTGGTGTTTACGTTTTTGGCGGGCATCAACTTCTCGCTGCTGTACGCCGTGGTGCGGGGCCGCATCAAGGACGCCCTGCGCAGCGAGGAGCTGCGGTGGTATCTGCTGATCCTGGCCATCACCATCGGCCTTATCTGCGTGGATCTGCATGTGGAGCTGGGACAGGGCTGGTATGAGTCGGCCAAGGACGCCGCCTTCCAGGCCACCACCATCATGAGCACCACCGGCTATGCCACCAAGGACTTCACCCTGTGGCCCACCTTCAGCCGGTGCATCCTGGTGCTGCTGATGTATGTGGGCGGCTGCGCCGGTTCCACCGCGGGCGGCATGAAGGTCAGCCGCCTGATGCTTCAGGTGAAGAGCCTGCGGCGGGAGCTGGATCACATCATCCACCCCAACCGGGTATCCGTTATCACCATGGACGGGCAGAGCGTGGACGAAAAGGCCGTCACCTCCGCCCACATGTTCCAGGTGGCGTATCTGCTGATCCTGATGGCCGGTACGCTGGTGGTATCGCTGGACGTGCTGGGCTTTACGGAGTCCTTCGTGGCCTCCCTGACCTGTATCAGCAACGTAGGCCCGTCTCTGGGCACTCTCGGCCCCATGGCCAACTTCGCCCCCCTCTCATGGTTCAGCAAGCTGGTGCTGGCCCTGATCATGCTGATGGGCCGTCTGGAGCTGATGCCCCTGCTGGTGCTGCTGAGCCCCTCCACCTGGCGGAATAAATGAATAAAAAAGAAGTGGCAGTGCCACTTCTTTTTTATTCAGCAGCCGTCTCTTGCGGCCAGCATCGCCTCCACCCAGGCGGGGTCTTTCTCAAAGGGCTGGGTTCCGTACAGATCATCGCTGGCCATGAACACCAGTCCAAGGAAGTCATCGTTTTTATAGCGGGCCACCACATTGCCGCAGACGAAAAAGCCCCGCACCCGCAGCTGACTGTCCATATAGATGCCGCCGGACCAGAAGTCCAGATCCGGTCTGTCAGGGATCAGGGCGAAGTCGAAGTCATACCACTCCGCCCGGTTGCCGTCGTCGGTGGTATAGGTCCAGACAGGCGAGAAATTCATCAGCTGATAGGCATGAAACTCCCCGGGACTGTTTGCGTAAGCCTCCAACTCCCCCTGCATCACGGCGTCGATCTGGGATTTGAACCGGGCATAGGCCGCCTGGTCGATAACTTCGTCATAGTCCCGGCAATGACGCACCAGCTCATAGAGCGTTTCATCCTTGAAGTAGCCCTCGCCGCCGTTGTTGTCTCCGACCCAGACCACATTCTCCACCAGACCGCACTTGACATAGAGATCCACGCCGTCTATGTTCATTCCCCAGAAGGGATAGCCGCAGCCGGGGTAACCCTCGGTCTCCCGGGCCTGCGTCTCGGTGATCTGGTGCTCCGCCGCGCTGTTGAGGGCGGCGGCCGCCTGTTCCTCCGTCACCTTGGGATACACATTGTAGTTGATCACCACATCCGCCGGACGGATGCCGCGCAGCAGCGCCGCCATGTCGGCGGTGTCCTCCGGCTCCTCCGGCTCCGCAGGCTCCGCTGACGCCGTCAGCCATGTCTGCCACGCCGCCAGCATCCGCTCACGCCAGCCGTCATCCTCGCGAAAATCGGCAAAGCCGTCCGAGGTATAGCCGCTGCCGTCCTCATTCAAACGCACCAGTCCCAGCAGTGCGCCGTTATGGAACCGCGCCGCCACATACCCCCACCAGTTCACGGCGTAATAGCGTCCCTGGCTGTCCAGCGAGAGCCAGTCGGACAGCTCCTCCACCTCTTCCGGTTTGGCGTAGGCCAGCGCCCGCAGCCGGTATATGTTCACCTGATTGCCGTCCTCGTCATAGCTCCACACTTTGGCAAAGGTCTTGACCTCATGGTCGGTGTACCAGGTCGTGCCGAACCGCAAACGGCCCGTCAGCGGATTCAGCAGCAGTTCGATACTGGCCTGCATATTCTCATAATCAGGGTGCTCCAGCTGCTGGGGATAGTCCTTTGCGGTGCGCACCAGTTGATAGAGGTCATGATGACGGAAAAAGCCGCTCATCTGCCAGTCAATGGGAAACTTGGATGATGCCAGCGCGGACACATCAAAAACCTGGACAATGTCCTCCGACTCATCACACCAGAGCGCCAGGTCATGGCCGCCGGTGATGGGCACAAGGACGAACCACTCTTTTTCGGTCTGTCCAAAGCCCGCCGACTTTGCTTTTTCCTCCGTGATCTCATAAAAGGCGGCGTCATTCAGTGCGGGGATCAGGTTTTCCAGCTTTAATCCGGGATACTCCTCCGGATCGATCGCACCCAGGGTCTGCTCTGTCGCCTCCTCCATGACGTAGGCGATGGTGTCCGGCTCCGGCTGCTTTCTGCCATCCCCGCCGCAGGCTGTCAGCAGGGCCAGCAGCAGCGTGGTCAGCAAAAGGACACAAAACTTCTTCACCATAACGTATTCTCCTCCTGCCCGTCGGCTGAGCGCATGGCGTTGTCCACGATGATCCAGCGACCCGCCTCGTTCTGTGCCAGATAGAACTGCTGGGTGACATTGCCGCCCTCCAGCGGTGTGCGGGTATGGTCGTACTCGATGTAATAGGCGGCGTCCACCACCAGGAAGTGATTGGTCAACAGGTCGTCGGACCAGCCCCGGGCAATGGCCAGCTCGCTGCCCATGTAGTTCTGGGATACCCGCTTCGTCTCGGCTTCGTTGACGGAGAGAGTATCCACCCGGACATTGCGGGCATAGGACCGCTGCTCCTCCGCCTCGATAGCGGTGCGGACGGACGCGAGAGGATCAGTGGAGGGGGCCTGGAGCCAGCTGTCGTACAGGTAGAAACGCAGGACAGGAAAGCTCTCATGGCCGATGGAGGTATCGCTGATGATCGGAACGGTGTCGCCGGGCCACAGCTCGGTAGCGGCGCCATCCGGCGCATAGTACAGCCAGTTGGCGTAGGGAACACCGTCGGCGTCATTCTCGCTGCCGCACTCCAGGACGGTGAAGGCAGCGCCGGGCGAGACGATGTAGATATCGTTTTCAAAGACCTCATCCGCATCCTCCCGCACCTGACCCTTCTGCATCAGGTAGACATTGGTCACCTGCACCGTCAGGTCCTGATAGGTGAAGGTCTGGGTGGTCAGCTCCGCCTTGTCGGGCCAGTCGAGCCATATACTGCCGCGGTCAAGCTCCTGCTGCATGGCCGACAGCATCTGGTCTGCCCAGGACCAGTCCTCATCAAAGGACGGCACATAGCTGTTGTCGCTGCCCATGAGCACCAGTCCCAGCAGGGTGTCGTCCCGGTACCGGGCCACCACATTGCCGCAGTTGGAGAAGCCCCGCAGCCGCTGCTGATCGTCCAGATACATGGCACCCGCCATTGTGACCTCCTCCGGCTTCTCGGCCAGAAGGGCGTAGTCGAACTGATAGACCTCCGCCCGGTTTCCGCCGCCGGTATCGTACTGCCAGACCCGGGTAAAGCAGACCAGCTGATAGGCGTAAAGCCCGCCGGGATCGTTTGCCAGACCGTCCAGCATCCGCTGCATCACCGTGTCCAGCTGGGGCCGGAAGGTCTCATAGGCGGTGTAGTCGATGACAGCGTTGTCAGCCTGGGCGTGGCGCACCAGATCATAGAGGGTATCGTGGCGGAAATAGGCCTCGATCTCCCGGTCCACCGGATAAGCCGACGATGCCGCCGCGCTGAGATCAACGACATGCACGATCCCGCCCATGTCGCCGCAGTTCAGCATCAGCTCATGGCCGTCGGCATGCAGGGAAACGAACCACTCCTGCCCGTTCTCTCCATAACCCAGGGCCTCCTCCGCCGTGATCTCATAAGCGGCGGCATCGTTCATGGCCGTCACCAGACGGCCCAGTGTGATATTGGGGTATTGCTTCACGTTCCAGCCGGTGACGTCATCCACCGTCAGCGCCGCCATATAACCGGCAATGGTATCTGGCTCTGCCGTCACTTCGTCTTTCTTCGCCCCTGTGAAGGTGCAGCCGATGCACAGCGCCGCCGCCAGCACCACCGCAATGGCGGCGGTCACCGCCGTGCGGGGCTTCTTTGCCAGCAGGACGATCCGCTCATGAAGGCTGGTCTTGCCGCCGTCCATGGTGGTGGCCGTCAGCAGCACATGGGAACCGGGGCCGCAGGCCATACGGATCAGCGTGCGGCCATAGGCGGTCCGCTCGCTCTCACCCAGGGCGCGGATGGTGGCCTCGTCACAGGCCAGCTCCCCATCCTGACGGGACAGCTTCGCCGCCCACCACACCAGCGGATTCCACCAGTGCAGCGCCAGACACACCGTCCGCAGCAGCGCCCACACATGGTCGCCCTGCCGGAAATGGGTGGTCTCGTGGGTCACCGTATGGCGCAGCAGCTCTGGATCATCCGCCGCGGCCTGCGTCACATAGATGGCGGGCCGGAACAGGCCGAACAGGCATGGCACCGCCCTCTCATCCGCCACGTAGACGCTCAGCGCCGCGCCCTCCACCGTCAGGGGACGGCGGCTTTTCCGCAGCCGCGCGGCAAAGCGGAGGTTGGCGGTCAGAAACACCAGCAGTGTCACTGCCGCGCCGCACCACCATATGGGCAGCAGCACCTTGCGCAAGTTCAGCGCACTGGACATGCGGTGGAACTGGGCCTCCGGCGCGCTGGGCTCCGCCAGCATCACGGTATTATCCACCCCTCCGCCGATGGGATGTCCCTGAACAGAGCCGTTGCCGGCCTGCCAAATAGTGTCCACGTCCCGGACGCTTTCCACCGCCTGCACCGCCGGTGCCTTTTCCACCACCGACATGACGCTGATGTCCGTGCTGCCGAAGCTGACGGGAATCAGCAGCCGCGCCAGCACCAGCAGCCACAGGGCGTATTGCAGCCGCAGGCTGATTTTCCCCCGCAGCAGATACCGCAGGGCGATCACCGCAAGGATCAAAATACACGAGGATACCACCCATTCAATCATGATTTTCCTCCACTTCCCGCAAAATGGCGTACAGCTTGTCGATCTCCTCCTGAGGCAGCGTCTGCTTCTTCACCAGCGAGCTGACCATCAGACTGACGCTGCCCTGATACACTCGTTCCAGCAGGTGCTCCGTCTCCTGCACCGCCGCGTCCTCACGGGCCACCTGCGGCCGGTAGTGCTTCACGCCGCCCTCGCTCTCGGCGCTGACGGCCCCCTTGTCCTCCAGCCGCCGCAGCAGCGTCAGTGTGGTGCTGCGGCTCCAGCCGGTGGTCTCGTGCAGGGCGTCGATGATGGCCCGCCCCGTCTGCGGCGCGGCGGCCCACAGGCACTCCATCACCTGCCACTCCGCCTCGGTCAATCCCATATGCGCCATTGACTCCACCTCCTGTTGTCTACATCCGTAATCACAATGTAGCATATCGGTTTACGTTTGTCAACAGGCAATTGCAAAAGGGACTCCGGTTCATGTGAACCGGAGCCCTTTTCGATTACAAATCCACAATGACCGCTTCATGTCCCGTGGCGGGCAGGAACTTTTCCAGCACGTCGCGGGTCTTTAACTTCAGCGTGCTGGTGCAGATGCAGGGATGGCAGGAGATAAATGGTGCGTCATATACCTCACGATCCATCAGCAGCTGTACCCGATGCTCTTCATCATTAGCAAGACCAAGAATTGTCGCAGAACCGGGATGGCAGCGCAGCAGCTCCCACAGATTCTCCTCCGGCGCAAAGCTGAGTCGTGAGGAACCGATCTGGGCGCTGAGATCCTTGGTATGGAAAGGCTTGTCCGGCGGCATGCACAGTAGATAGAAACTGGTTTTCTGCCGGTTACACAGAAAGAGATTCTTACACACGGACACACCCAACGCATCGCTTACGCTGGCGCACAGCTCCATATTGAAGGCAGCCTCGTGGCTGACACGATCATAGTCGATGCCAAGCTTTTCCAGCAGGTCAAAAGCCGCTGCCTCCTGCGGCAGCAGCACTCCCTCAGGGCGGGTATTGCGGGATATAGGGGAAATCGTCATATAGCTTACTCCTTCCCTACCAGCATGTCGCCCACACGGTAGATGTCGCCCGCGCCCACGGTCAGGATCATGTCGCCGGGCTGGGCAATTTGACGCAGCGCCTCCGCCGTCTCCTTCAGCGTGGCGCAATAGACGCTGCCGGGGATATGGGCGCAAAGGTCGCGGGAGGACACCCCTACGTCGTTGGTCTCGCGGGCGGCGTAGATCTCCGCCAGCACCGCCACATCCACGGTGCGCAGCTCCCGGACGAAATCGTCGAACAGCGCCTTGGTACGGGTGTAGGTATGGGGCTGGAAGGCGCAGATCAGCCGCTGGTGGGGCAGACTGCGGGCCATGTCCAGCAGGGCGTGCAGCTCGTCGGGATGGTGGGCGTAATCGTCGTACACTCTGGCTCCGTTGAACGCACCCTTGTACTGGAAGCGCCGCTCGGCTCCGCCGAAGGAGGCCAGTCCCTCCTCCACCGCTTTGCCGTCGATGCCCAGCACATAAGCGGCGGCAGCCGCGGCCAATGCGTTGGAGATGTTGTGCTTGCCGGGAACGTGCAGCGCCACATGGGCGTAGCGCTTGCCGTCGGCCACTACGTCGAAGCAGGGGAAGCCGTCGAAAAACGCCACGTTGTCGGCGTACACGCCGGCGCTGTGATCCTTCACACTGAACCAACGCACCGGACGGTCAATGCCCGCCAGCGCCGTCCGCGCGCCCTCGTCGTCGCCGTTGGCGATGATGAAGCCGGTTTCCGGCGTCAGACAGGCGAACTGCCGGAAGGAATGCTCGATATCGGCCAGATCCTTGAAGAAGTCCAGATGATCCGCCGCCACGTTCAGAATCACCGCCACGGTGGGGAAGAAATTCAGGAAGGAGTTGCAGTATTCGCAGCTCTCCAGAATGATGGTGTCGCCCTTACCCACCCGGTAGCCCTTGCCCAGCAGGGGCAGCGTGCCGCCGATCATGACGGTGGGATCCTTTTGGGCCGCCATGAAGATGTGGGTGGCCATGGAGGTGGTGGTGGTCTTGCCGTGGGTGCCGGAGATGCACAGGGCGTTGCGGTACGCCTGCATGATGGCGCCCCAGCCCTGAGCCCGCTCGTAGACGGGGATGCCCCGGGCAACGGCCCCGGCGATCTCGGGATTGCTGTCGTGGATGGCGGCGGTGCGGATCACCAGATCGCAGTTTTGCAGATTCTCGGCGCTGTGGCCGATGGCAACGGGGATGCCCACGCTGCGCAGGTGCTTCACCGTGTCGCTGTCGGTCATGTCGGAGCCCTGTACCTCCACCCCCATGCCCTTGAGCACTTCGGCCAGGGCGCACATAGACACACCGCCGATGCCCGCCATATGGACGCGGACGCCGCTGTGCAGAAAATGCCGGATATCCTCAGTGGGATGCATCATAATATCGATTCCTCCAAAAGGGCGGCTTTGCAGCCGCCGCTTGTATTTTTCCTGAAAAAATATTATAATACACCTGTAAACAAAGTGCAACCGTCATTGTTGCTCAAATTCTGCGGAAAACAGACGAAAAGGGGTGGAAACCATGATCCCACAGGAGGTTTGCGCGGTGCTGCAAACGCTGGAGCATGCCGGGCACGAGGCGTATGCCGTGGGCGGCTGCGTCCGGGATATCCTTATGGGCAAAGCGCCCCACGACTGGGACGTGACCACCTCGGCCCTGCCGCAGGAGACCATGGCCCTTTTCAACCATTTCGCCATTCCCACCGGCCTGCAGCACGGCACGGTGACCGTCCGCAGCGGAGCGCTGACCTGTGAGGTCACCACCTTCCGCACCGACGGGGACTATCCCGACCACCGGCACCCTGCCGCCGTCACCTTCACCCGCAGCCTGCGGGAGGATCTGGCCCGCCGCGACCTGACGGTGAACGCCATGGCCATGGATATGCGTGGCACGCTCCACGATCCCTTCGACGGTCAGGCGGACATCCGCCGCCGTATCCTGCGGTGCGTGGGCCAGCCGGAGCACCGCTTTCGTGAGGACGCCCTGCGCATCCTGCGGACGCTGCGGTTCTCCGCCACGCTGGGCTTTATGATTGAGGAGGACACCCACCAGGCCCTGCGGGCCCAGTGCGGCGACCTGCGGTATGTGGCGGCGGAGAGGGTGCGGGAGGAGCTGACGAAGCTGCTGTGCGGCACGGACGTACTGCGCGTCCTGCTGGAGGATCCGCAGGTATTGGGCGTGGTGCTGCCGGAGATACTGCCCTGCGTGGGCTTTGACCAGCACAACCGCCACCACTGCTACGACGTGTGGGGCCACACGGCCCACGCGGTGGCCGCCGCGCCGCCCGATCCGGTGCTGCGGTGGGCCATGCTGCTGCATGATCTGGGCAAGCCCCGGTGCTTCACGCTGGATGATCAAGGGGTGGGCCACTTCCACGGCCACCACCGGCCCAGCGCGGAGATGGCGGAGGCCGTCTGCCGCCGTCTGCGGTTCGACAAGGCCACCGCCCGGCAGATCTGCATACTGGTGCGGTATCATGACCGGCCCATCCCCCTGACGGAGAAGGCCATCCGCCGGGCCATGAACCAGCTGGGCGCGGAGGGCCTGCGGCAACTGTGCGCCGTGAAGCGGGCGGACAATCTGGCCCAGCATCCGGACTACCGCAGCCGCCAGCGGGAGATCGGCGAGGGCGAGGCCATCATGGACGCCCTGCTGGAGAAGGACGCCTGCTTCAGTCTGAAGCAGCTGGCGGTCAACGGCCGGGACATGGCGGCGCTGGGGCTGGAGGGCCCAGCCATCGGTCAGGCGCTGCAAGCGCTGCTGGAGGCTGTTATGGACGGCGAGACGGACAACGACCGCGCCGCCCTTCTGGCGCTGGCAAAAGGAAAATACAGCCGATAGCATGAAAATGAGCGTACTGCCGAAGCAGTACGCTCATATTTTTTGCGTTTTCTGTTTATAGTATATCCGATGGAGCCTCAGCCCGCCATGATCTCGAACCGCAGCACGCCCTCCGCCGCGGCCAGATGGGAGAACAGCTCGTCCATGGTCTCGGTCATGTCGCTGGTCTCGGCGCTGACGGTGACGCCGGCGCAGCCGTTGGTGGGGATGGTCTGGTTGATGGTCAGAATATTGGCGCCGGAGGCGGCGAAAATGGACAGATAGTTGGACAGCACGCCGGGATTGTCCCGCAGCAGGGCGTACAGGGTGATGATGTGGCCCGCCTTCATGTTCTGGAAGGGCTGCACCGCGTCCTTGTACTTATAAAAGGCGCTGCGGCTGATGCCCACCATGGCCGCCGCCTGTCCCACGGTGGCAGCCTCGCCCACCTGCAGCATGCGCTTGGCCTCGGCCACCTTTACGAACACCTCAGGCAGCGCGTCAGCGGATACGATAAAGTATTTTTTCTTCTCCATAGCTTGTTCCTCCCATCGCGGTATCCCTCTGGGTATACATCTGTATTTCTATGGTAGCATACTCGTCCCCGTTTTACAAGGAAAAGTTGAGAGTCAGGTGATCATTTGCAGCGGGAAAAAGCATTTCTCATCAAGGCGGCCTACTGGGCGGCGATACTGGCGGTAAGCTGGCTGGTGCTGCGCTATGCGCTGGTATGGCTGCTGCCGTTTCTGCTGGCGCTGGGCTTTGCGGCGCTGATGGAGCCGGTGATCGCGCTGGCGCGGCGGAAGCTGCGCCTGAAGCGGGGTTTTCTGGCGGCGGTATTCACGCTGGCGCTGCTGGCGCTGGTGATCACGCTGGGCGCGGTGCTGGTGGGGCAGCTGATCCGGCAGGCCACCGACCTGATGGAGCGGCTGCCGGAGCTGCTGGCGGGGCTTCCCGTACTGGCGGACCGCATCACCGCCCGGCTCCGCAGCTTCTGCGCCGACTGTCCCGACGGCGTGCAGCAATGGCTGACCCAGCTGCTGAACACCACCGAACAGACGCTCTCCGAGGCGCTGGGCAGTCTCTCCTCCACCCTGCTGCGGCTGCTGACCGGTCTTGTAAGTGCGCTGCCCCAGGTAATGCTGTTCTGCGCCACCACGGCGCTGGCCCTGTTCTTCACCTCCGCCGCCTATCCCCAGCTGATGGCCTTTCTGCGGCGGCAGCTGCCGCCCGCGTGGCGGGAGACCGCACGGGGCATCAAGGCCAGCCTCATCACCACCATCGGCAAGTGGGTCAAGGCCCAGTGCGTGCTGATCATCATCACCTTCTGTCAGCTGCTGGCGGGCTTGCTGCTGATCCGGCAGCCCTATGCCCTGCTGCTTTCGGCAGTCATCGCGTTCATCGACGCGCTGCCGGTGTTCGGCACCGGCACGGTGCTGCTGCCGTGGGCGGTGCTGTGCTGTCTGGCAGGCAGCTTCCCCAAGGGCATCGCCCTGACGGCGCTGTATCTGGTGATCTGGCTGGTGCGCAGCATCATGGAGCCGAAGCTGATGGCGCAGAGCGCCGGACTGCCGCCGCTGCCCGCGCTGGCCGCCATGTATATCGGTTTCTGTGCCATGGGGGTGGCGGGCATGATCCTCGGCCCGATCCTGCTGCTGCTGATAAAGCAGCTCCACGACGGCGGCTATCTCCGGCTGTGGAAATGATTGCTTTTGGGCGAAACCTGTGATATACTGCCTTCTCAGAGACTGTGAGAGGAGGCGTTTTTATGTCGAAGCAGCGCAAGGCCGATCTGGCGCTGGTGCTGGTCACCCTGTTCTGGGGCGTATCCTATTATCTGGTGGATCTGTGTCTGGATGAATTGCAGCCCATGAACCTGAACGCCTTCCGTTTTCTGCTGGCCTTTCTGGTGCTGGCGCCCATCTTCTGGAAAAAGCTGCGGCATATCAACCGCGCCACGCTGAAATACAGCGCCATCATCGGCACTCTGCTGGTGGGCGTGTACGCCGGGGCCACCTTCGGCGTGGCCAACACCTCCATCTCCAACGCGGGCTTCATCTGCGCCCTGCCGGTGGTGTTCACGCCGCTGCTGGACCTTCTGTTCAACCGCAACAGGCCCGATAAAAAGTTGGGCGTCGCCCTGATCCTCTGCACGGTGGGCCTTGCCCTGCTGACGCTGAACGAGCAGTTCCGCCCCGCCAAGGGCGACCTGATCTGCCTTGTCTGCGCCGTGTGCTACGCTGCCGATATGCTGGTGACGGAAAAGGCCGTCAAGCAGCCGGAGGTGGACGCCCTGACGCTGGGTGTATGCCAGCTGGGCGTGGCGGGCGTGCTGATGCTGCTGGTATCCGCCGTCACGGAGCAGCCCCGGCTGCCCCAGTTCCCCACGATCTGGGGCGCGGCCATCTTTCTGGGCTTGTTCTGCTCCGGCCTCGCCTTTGTGATCCAGGCGGTGGCCCAGCAGTACACCACCGCCAGCCATGTGGGCGTGATCTTCACGCTGGAGCCGGTATTCTCCGCCATCGTGGCCTATTTCTTCGCCAACGAGAAGCTGCTGCCCCGGGGCTATGTGGGCGCGGCACTGATGCTGCTGAGTCTGCTGGTGATGGAGATGGACTGGCGTGCGGTTTTCCGAAAGCGAACCGATTGATCGAATAACGAAAAGCCCTGACCATTGGGTCAGGGCTTTTCGTTGTTACCGGTTGCGTTTGGCCATGGCGGAGATCAGGGGGAACTTACCCATGATATACTCATAGCTGCCGCGGCCATGGGGCAGCATGCAGGCCGAGCAGTCCTTCACGCCGTTTTCCAGCCACTTGAAATTGCCGCCGCACTGACTGCCCAGGGCATACAGCGGACAGTAGCAGAACAGGCAGTTGAAATCCTCCGGGTGGTTGGTAGCGTGACAGGGGAAAAACTCGCACTCCTTGTGCTGCATAAAGGAATAGCGGCACTCGCTGGGTTTCTTGTTAAATACGTTATCGCTCATTCTACGGTCACCAGTCCTTCCTCGCCCACCGTCACCTGCATGCCGGTCTTGACGTATTCTAAAAATTCCTCGCCCAGGCTGTCCACCACAGGCATCTTGCCGTCGGTCCACACGTCTCCCAGGATCGCGCCGCTGGCGGCCAGCGAGTCGATGGGCATGGAGAACAGCATACAGGCGGGCTGCTTGCCCAGGGCGCAGGCGGTGAACAGCACCATGCCGCCGGTGGTGGAGCCGATGGTCATGGGCAGGCACAGGGCCTTGCCCAGCATGGGCTTCTTATAGAGGTCGGCGTTGTTCTGGTCGCCGCACTTCACCTTCTTGTCACCAAACATCAGCGCCATCTGATAGCTGGCCAACGTATTGAAGCCGCCATGGCTCACCAGCGCTTCCGCCCGGCAGGTGCCGGGCACCACGATGCGGCCCTTGAATTCCTTCATATCAGTCGGCCTCCCTTCCGGTGATGATGTCCAGGATCTCCCGCTCGGTATAGTACCGGGCGCTGGTATAGGTGCGCAGCTTGTTGGATGAGGTGATGACCGCCTTCTTCTTGCACAGCGGATTATTCATATACATCAGCGGACAGATGTAGCTGACCACCACGCCCATGTTGTGTAGCCGCGCCGCGTAGACAGTGTCCTGCTCGAACGCCTTGATCACAGCGGGGGCGGCGGTGAACACCATGGGAACGGCCACCTTGTCCCGGCCGTTCAGCCGCAGGTTCTGCTCCACCGCGTCCGTCCAGTCGTGAAGCTGCTTCAGGGACATGTGGGGACAGCCCACGAAGCACAGCTCCGGCTTGGCGTGGGGATTCTTCCACATGACGGGATAGCTGTCCTTCACCCGCTGAAGCTCCGCGTCGTCGATGACGTAGACCCTGGCGTTCTCCGCGATCAGGCTCTCGCCCTGCTCCTTGGCCTCGGGGGTCAGTCCGGCGATGTGGTACAGGCCCACCGCGCCGTTGGAGGCGGTGGCCGCGCCGAAGTCCTTCAGATACGTTTTCGCGCCGTCATCCAGCTCGGCGCCCAGCCAGGTGTTCATGCCCTTGATGTAGGGCACCTCCTCCATGACCTTCATGCCGATGGCGCTGCCCAGCAGCTGCGGCTCGGGACAGGAGGTACAGCGCACCTCCACCACCCATGTGGCCTTGCGGCCTGCGTCGGTCAGCAGGCCGAACTCCGGCACGAAGCCCGCGATGCTGCCCATCAGTTCCAGAATACCGGAGTTGCGGTTGCACCGTGCGCCCAGTACGGAGTTGGCGTATACCACGGCGGAGGATTCCGCCCAGGTCAGCACGTCACCCTTCCGGGGGACGTTGCCCACCTCGTCCATATAGCAGGTGCAGGTATAGGCGTCGTCGCTGACGATGCCCAGCTTGCGCAGCTGCTGCTCATACCGCTCCTGCTGGGTATACATGATCTTCTTGAACACCACATCCTCCAGAAGGCCGGAGGGAACGTTTTCATCCAGCGGGCGGGGATCGGCGGTAAACCTCTGGCCATCGGTCAGCCCGGCGGCGATCAGCTGGTCATACAGGTCGTACACCGGCTTCATCACGTCCAGGCCGAAGCTGATGACCGTATGGCCGTACTGGCTGGTGACGGGCACCATCCGCTCCGCGCCGAAGGCGTCGCCGTACATGACCAGTGTTTTGACCACCTTGGCCATGACCTCGCCTTTTTCGCCGTCAAGCAGCGCCTGCTGCTGAGGAGTCAGGATCATGGGATCACTTCCTTTTTGTTTGATAGGTTTATTGTACCAGTCCCCGCAGGGATTGTCAAACGAAACAAAAGCACCCTGAACGGGTGCTTAGTCTGTCAATATTTTGCAGAAATCAAAGCCTCCCTTGTGTAAAGGCACCCCAGTGCGCACACTGGGGCGTGCACAGCTGAGGTGGCGCGCAGCGCCGGAGGGTTTGTTAAAAAACAACTTTTGAGCAAACAACCCCTCAGTCACGGCATACGCCGCGACAGCTCCCCTTACACAGGGGAGCCTTTGGGTTTCCTTTTGACAAGTTAGACACCCACTTGGGGTGCTCTTTTCTGTTTTTATTGTACCTTATCCGGGTCGTTCGGGATCACCAGCGCGCAGATGATGTAGGCCAGAATACCGCTGCCGCCCAGCAGGGAGAACAGCACCCAGCCCAGACGCACCAGCGTGGGATCGATGTCGAAATAGGCGGCGATACCGGTGCACACACCGCAGAGCATCTTGCCCTGCTCCACCTTATGCAGCTTCTTCATGGGATCACGCTCCTTTCCTCTGTACCTACACGATACCATACCCATACAGGGAATCAAGGCGATAATTGTAAACTTTTCTTGATTTTCCCCGCTGTGTTGTATATAATTGAGAACACTTTACATCTTCTTTACAGCTTCTTTATCCGGAGGTGGATGTATGGAGAAAAAGCCGCATCCCGCCCTTGCCGCTATCCGTACCGCATTCCCCCAGACCATCCCGGTGCTGACCGGGTATCTGGTGCTGGGCATCGCCTACGGCGTACTGATGCAGACCAAGGGCTACGGCGTACCATGGGTATTGCTGATGTGCTGCCTTGCCTACTGCGGCAGCATGCAGTTTGTGGCCATCACGCTGCTGACCACGGCCTTTGACCCTATTCAGGCGTTTCTGATGAGCCTGATGGTCAACGCCCGGCACCTGTTTTACGGCGTGTCCATGCTGGGCAGATACCGGGGTCTCGGCGCGGCCAAGGGCGTATTGATCTACACCCTCAGCGACGAGACGTTCTCCATCGTCTCCTCGGTGGAGCCGCCCGCGGATGTGCCGAGAAAGGACTTCTATCTGGCGG
Source organism: uncultured Oscillospiraceae bacterium (assembly GCA_934597345.1). GTDB lineage: Bacteria > Bacillota > Clostridia > Oscillospirales > Oscillospiraceae > Vescimonas. The sequence goes on along the minus strand of CAKTRJ010000025.1, from coordinate 12,735 downwards.
TATCGCTGCTGAACTACGGCTACTGGGCGGCAGGCTCGGTGCTGGGCGCGGTGGCGGGCCGGTTCATCACCTTTGACACCACCGGCCTGGACTTCGCCCTGACGGGCCTGTTCGTGGTGCTGTTTATCGAACAGGTAACGAACCCTCAGAACCGCATGAGCGGCGTCATCGGCCTTGTGTGCTCCGCTGCGGCGCTGGCGGTGTTCGGCGCGGGTAATCTGGTGATCCCCGCCATGGTGCTGATACTGGCCGTATTGCTGATCGGGAGGAAAAAGCTATGACATTGACAACGACGCAGGCCCTTATCATCGTGGGTGCGGTGACGCTGGGCACCATCATCACCCGCTTCCTCCCCTTCCTGCTGTTCCCCGACAATAAGCCCATCCCCAAGGTGGTGGAGTATCTGGGCCGCACCCTGCCCGCCGCCATGATGGGTCTGCTGGTGGTGTACTGCCTGCGGAACGTGGACATCACCGCCGCGCCCCACGGCCTGCCGGAGCTGATCGCCTTGGCGGTGGTGACGGCGCTGCACCTGTGGAAGCGCAACGTGCTGCTGTCCATCGGCGCAGGCACGGTGGTGTACATGGTGCTGGTGCAGGTTATTTTCGCCTGATCTGTATTCTGGAAATTTTTTTCAAAAAGGGGCTTGCCAAACGGCGGGACCTGTGCTATACTGCCCATAGTTCCAGTGGGTGAAACTTAAAAAAACTGCCTGTGGGCAGCTTTTTTAAGGGATGCCGGTTAGCCATCGCTAACCATTGTAAAAGCTTCGTAAAAAAAGATCTGCCAGCTGCGGCAGCTTTTTTAAGTCCCATCGGTTAGCTTGCGCTAACCAATGTATAGCAGACGCATGATCCACCATACTAGCCATGAGAGGAGGCCGCATATGTCAGAAGAATTGTTGATCAAGCAATGCGCGCCCACGCTGGCGGGCATCAAGACCGGCAGCCTGTTCCCCTGCCCCTGTGACGACCGGGCGTCGCTGCTGGCGGACATCCGGCGGCTGAACCGGCAGCTGGTACCCAAGGGGCTGTGTCTGCTGCCCATCCGCTATCTGGGCCGGCAGGCGCTGCTGTACCTGTACCGTCCGGCGGAGCTGCGGCGGGATCTGGAGAGTGAGACGGCGCAGGACATCTTGCAGCAGGCGGGCTATCCCTGCGGCGGCTGCCAGCGGTGCGTGGCCAAGCTGATCCGCCGTTTCCGGGAAAGCGGCGAGTTCCCTCACGAGGTGGGTCTGTTCCTCAGCTATCCGCCGGAGGATGTGAAGGGCTTTATCGAGCACCGGGCCTGCGACTTCAAGTGCGCCGGGCTGTGGAAGGTCTACGGCGACGTGGAAAAGGCACGGCGGATGTTTGACCAGTTCAGGAAATGTACGGAGATCTACTGCGCCCTGTGGCGTTCCGGTTCCGATATCGGGCAGCTGACAGTGGCGGGTTGATACAATAAATTCGTAAAAAAGAAAGGACAACGATTATGAAAAAGACTGCTGTGATCTATTGGAGCGGCACCGGCAACACGGAGGCCATGGCCAACGCCGTGGCCGAGGGCATGAAGGCCGCCGGCGCGGAGGTCACCGTGATGACCCCCGATCAGGTGGGTTCCCTGAACGGCTATTCCGCCATCGCCTTCGGCTGCCCCGCCATGGGCAGCGAGGTGCTGGAGGAGGTGGACTTCCAGCCCATGTTCGACAACTGCAAGAACAGTCTCAGCGGCAAGAGCGTGGCGCTGTTCGGCTCCTACGGCTGGGGCGACGGCGAGTGGATGCGCAGCTGGGAAAAGGACTGCGACAGCGCCGGTGTGAATCTGGTGTGCGAGAGCGTCACCTGCTGCGAAGCCCCCGACGACGCGGCGCTGAACGCCTGCCGCGAGATGGGCAAGACGCTGGCCGGTTGATCGGTACATATGGAAAAGTGCGGTACACAAGCATGTACCGCACTTTTTGTTATCCTCTGTCCCAAAGGTCAACATATTGTCCCAGCCGGGTGTTCATGTCCTCACGGGAACTGTCGCTGAGTTTCAGGTGCCGTCCGGCCCCCAGATCGTTGAAGATGCCGCAGTCGGCGCAGTAGTCAACGCGCCTGCCGCTGCCGTCGGTGAGGCGCACCGAGATGCAGTCCGTCAGGCCGTCCTGCCAGTCCTTGGACTTCAGACACCGGTCCACCGCCGCGGCGTCCTGAGCCGAGAGTTGGATGTCTGACATGGTCCATTCCGTACTGCCGCAGCCTGTCAGCAGCAGTATACACAGGGTCGCCGTCGCCAGCAGAAGCAGTATCTTCCTCATACCCGCACCTCCGAAAATTGTCTTACTCCTCCGTGGGCATTTTCCACGCCGTCAGATCGGTATGCAGCAGCTCATGAGAGCGGTGGCTGAGAGGCTTGTGGAAATACTGATTGTACAGCGCCCGCACCTCGGGATTCTCGTGGGAGAACCGGATGGGGGCGTTCCTGTCGATGTTCCACAGGATATCGCCGCGAGGCTGAGCCAGCTCCACGCCGTCCCGGATGGGCTGTCCGCCGCCGCCGACACAGCCGCCGGGACAGGCCATGACCTCCACAAAATCGTAGCTGGCCTTGCCGTCCTTCAGGGCGTTCATCAGCCTGCGGGTGTTGCCCAGACCGCTGACCACCGCCACGCGGACACGGCCTGCGCCGGGGATCTCGAAGGTGGCCTCCTTCCAGCCGTCCATGCCCCGCACCGCCGTAAAGGAGTCGGGATCGGGGTTGTGGCCGGTGACCATGAAGTAGGCGCTGCGCAGTGCCGCGTCCATGACGCCGCCGGTGGCGCCGAAGATCACCGCCGCGCCGGTACCGGTGCCCAGAGGACTGTCGAACTCCGTCTCCTCCATGACGGCGGGGTTGATCTGCTCGCCCCGCAGCATGCGGACGAACTCGCGGGTGGTCAGCACCACGTCCACGTCCGGATCGCCGCAGGCACTGTTCAGGTTGGGGATGGCCCGCTCCGCCTTCTTGGCGGTGCAGGGCATGATGGACACCACATAGATGTTGTGGGGATCCACCCCCAGCTTTTCGGCAAAGTAGCTCTTGGCCACCGCACCGAACATGGCCTGAGGGGACTTGGCGGTGGACAGATTGGTGGTGTATTCCGGGAACTGGCCCTTCACGAACCGCACCCAGCCGGGACAGCAGGAGGTGAACATGGGCCACTTGTACTGGTCGCGGTGGGTGAACCGCTGCAAAAACTCCGTGCCCTCCTCCATGATGGTCAGGTCGGCGGTAAAGTTGGTGTCGAACACGTAGTCGAAGCCGATCTCCTTCAATGCCGTCACCATCCGCTTGGCAGTGGCGAACTTGGGGTCAAGGTGATAGTACTCCGCCCACGCGGCCCGGACGGCGGGCGCGATCTGCACCACGGTGATCCTGTTGGGATCCGCCAGCGCGTCCCACACCTTGCCGGTGTCATCGTGCTCCTGCAAAGCGCCCACGGGACAGTGGGTGATGCACTGGCCGCAGAAGGTGCAGTCGGATTCGCCCAGCGTGTGGAAGCGGCCCACGCCCACGGTGGTGCGGGTACCGGTGCCCACCACATCCCAGATGTTCATGGTCTGGATCTTCTCGCACACCTGAATGCACCGCATGCAGCGGATGCAGCGGTTTTCGATGCGCACCACAGGGTTGGAGAAATCGGTGGGGATGTTTTTCAGGTCCTTGATGTAGTGGTCACCCAGCAGGTTATAGTCGTTGCACAGTGTCTGGAGCTTGCAGCTGCCGCTGCGGGTACACTTGGTGCAGCAGTTCTCATGCTGGCTGAGGATCAGCCGCAGGTTCACGCGCCGTGCCTCACGGACTCGGGGCGAGTTGGTGTGCACCACCATGCCCTCCACCACGGCGTTGTCGCAGGAGGGCACCAGCCGCGCGTGCCCCTCCACCTCCACCATACAGATGCGGCAGGCGGCGATCTCGTTGACATCCTTGAGATAGCACAGGGTGGGGATGCTGATATTGGCGCTCCTGGCGGCCTCCAGAATGGTCGTGCCCTCCGGCACGGAGATCACTTTCTTGTCGATCGTCAAAGTTACCATTTGCTGTTTCGACCTCCTCTGAAAATCCCGTAACCGTAGTGGTCGCAGCGCAGGCAGCGTGCTGCCTCGGTGCAGGCGCCTTCGCAGGTCAGGCCACATTCGATATCCTCAAAGTCGTTCTTCCGTTCCGCGGCCTCCCGCTCGGTGGTGTTGATGCGTCCGTGGGGAGGCGAGTTGTTCAGCTTGGGCGCCGGGATGTCGAGCTCCACGGTAATATCATGGTGGAAGCCCAGATGCTCATCGATATTGGCTGCCGCCACCTTACCGGCAGCGATGGCGCGAATGGCCGTGGCAGGGCCGGTCACACAGTCGCCTCCGGCAAACACATTGTTCATGTTGCCCACCTGACTGGAACTGGCCGCCACAAAGGTGCCCCGCTTGATGGGTACGCCGGACTGCTCGAACCCGGCGATCTCGATGCCCTGTCCGATGGCCACCATGATGATGTCCGCCTCGATGCGCAGCTCCGGCAGGTCGGCCTTCTCCGGCCGGGGACGGCCGGACTTGTCGGTCTCGCCGGGGATCTGAGGCTGTACCCACAGGGCCACGGCCTCGTCATTCTCGTTGGCCTCGATGCGGACGGGCGCCATCAGGGTCAGCATTTCCGCGCCCTCGGCCATGGCGCCGGTGACCTCGTCCGGCAGCGCCGTCATATCCTCGATGCGGCGGCGATAGACGCAGGACACCTTGTCCGCGCCAAGGCGGATGGAGCTGCGGGTCACGTCCATGGCCACGTTGCCGCCGCCGATGACCACCACATGCTTGCCGGTAAAGTCCGGCATGTCGCCGTCACCGATGCCACGCAGCATCTCCACGGCGGACATGACGTTCTTGCTGTGCTCACCTGGGATGCCCGCGCCCTTGCCCTGATGGGCGCCGATGGCGATATACAGGCAGTCATACTCCTGCTGCAGCTGCTCGAAGGTGATCTCCTTGCCCACGGTCACGTCGGTGTGGGCCTCGATGCCCAGGGACAGGATGGAGTTGATCTCCGCGTCCAGCTTTTCCCGGGGGAAGCGGTAATTGGGGATGCCATAGCGCAGCATACCGCCCAGCTGCTTGCGCTCCTCGAAAATGACCACCTTGTGGCCCATCAGCGCCAGATAGTAGGCACAGCTCAAGCCGCTGGGGCCGCCGCCGATGACGGCCACGGTCTTTCCCGTGGCGGGCGCGCATTCCGGCTGGGGCACGTCACCCGCGTGATCCACGGCGTAGCGCTTCAGCCCCCGGATGTTCAGGGGCGCGTCGATCATGTTGCGGCGGCACCGGGCCTCGCAGGGATGCTCGCAGATGTAGGCGCAGGCGGTGGGCATGGGGTTATCCTTGCGGATCAGCCGCACCGCGTCGGCGCAGCGGCCCTCGCCTACCAGCGCCATATAGCCGGGCACGTCCACACCCGCCGGACACAGGGCCACGCAGGGCACCGGCAGGGCAAGGCTTGCCAGACATCGGTGATGCTCGATATGCTCGATATAGTCGTCCCGGAAGCCCTCCAGACCGTCCACCACCAGCCGGGCGGCGTCACGTCCGATGGCGCAGTCGGCGGTGTTGACGATGCTGCGGGCCGTCTTTTCAATGATGGCCAGCGTGGACATATCGGCCTCGCCGTCCAGCACCAGCTCGATCAGCTTGGTCAGCTGTCCCAGGCCGATACGGCAGGGTACGCACTTGCCGCAGGTCTGGGCATGACACAGCTGCAAAAAGGTCAATGACATATCCACAGGACACAGACCGGGAGGCGACGCCGCGATGCGGCGCTCTACGTCACGGTAGAGGTTATCCACCACAGTCTGCGCTTTGCTGGGGGTTTTGATGTCGAGTCTGCTCAAGGTGGTCACTCCTTTCACTTGCTGACGCCCTTCTGAAAAATGGATATAGAGCGTTATGTTATCTAGTATGTCACAAAATCTCTTATTCGTCAACAATAATCAGCAAAAATTTACCCAAAAGAAACTTTCTCCCGCTGGTCTGATAAATTTTAAACGATCCCGGTTTTTTTCGCCGCTTCTCCCGCCGCCCTTCCGGCGGCTATCCGGGCCTTTGTGCACTTTGCCAAAAAGTGGATGCAGTCTCTCCGCCGGAGAGACTGCATTTTATGCCGTGCCGCACCGCTGCACCGCGCCTGCACCTCTCAAAAATGACAGGCAGCTTGCATGTACATGCATATTTCAATGCGTTTTCGCAGCAAATCCGTCAAAAGGGAGAAATGTGTTTTCCGCCCTGTTTTTGGGCAAAAACCAGTTTACAACCGGCCGCCGCTGCGTTTACAATAGGGACAGTAAATATGTGTAAGAATCTATCCCAAGGAGGTTATTCAGCATGATTCAACTGATTGATCACGGCATGTATCTGGTAAACGGTGTCCCCTGTGAGAGCGCGTCTGTTCCCCAACAGGAGGCACGTCAAGGCACCATGGCATGGCGTATCCTGCAGGCCCACAACGTATCCGGTGATCCCGAGAAGCTTAAGATCCGGTTTGACGCTATGGTGTCCCACGACATCACCTATGTGGGCATCATCCAGCAGGCCCGGGCCAGCGGCATGAAGGAGTTCCCCATCCCCTATGCCCTGACCAACTGTCACAACAGCCTGTGCGCCGTAGGCGGCACCATCAACGAGGATGACCATGTGTTCGGCCTGTCCGCCGCCAAGAAGTACGGCGGCATCTACGTTCCCGCCAACCAGAGCGTCATTCACTCCTACGCCCGGGAGCAGATGGCAAAATGCGGCGCCATGATCCTGGGCTCCGACTCCCACACCCGTTACGGCGCGCTGGGCACCATGGCCGTGGGCGAAGGCGGCCCGGAGCTGGCCAAGCAGCTGCTGAAGAACACCTGGGACGCTCCCATGCCGGAGGTGGTCATGGTATACCTCACCGGCAAGCCCCGCCGGGGCGTCGGCCCCCACGACGTGGCCATCGCGCTGGTGAAGGCCACCTTCGAGAGCGGCTTCGTCAACAATAAGGTGCTGGAGTTCGTTGGCCCCGGTATCAAAGAGCTGCCCATCGACTTCCGCAACGGCATCGACGTGATGACCACCGAGACCACCTGCCTTTCCTCCATCTGGGAGACGGACGAGGAGACCCGGGGGTTCTATGCCGCCCACCAGCGTGAGGCGGATTACGCCCCCCTCCATCCGGCAGAGACAGCCTACTATGACCGGATGATCACCATCGAGCTGGATAAGGTGGAATCCATGATCGCCCTGCCCTTCCACCCCTCCAACGCCTGGACCATCCACGAGTTCCTGGAAAACGCGGAGGAGCTGCTGGCCAAGGTGGAGGCCGATGCCGCCAAGCGCTTCCCCAAGGCACATCCCCATCTCACCGACAAGATCCACGACGGCGGCGTATGGGCCGATCAGGGCGTCATCGCAGGCTGCGCAGGCGGACTCTTCGACAACATCACCGAGGCGGCGGACATCATCCGGGGCGGCAGCACCGGCAACGGCGCGTTCACCTTCGACGTGTATCCCACCTCCGTGCCGGTCTCTCTGGAGCTGACCCGCGACGGCGTCACCGCCGACCTGCTGGCCACCGGCGCGGTCATCAAGCCCAGCTTCTGCGGACCCTGCTTCGGCGCGGGCGACGTGCCTGCCAACAACGGTCTGAGCCTGCGGCACACCACCCGCAACTTCCCCAACCGCGAGGGCTCCAAGCCCGGCGAGGGGCAGTTCGCCGCCGTGTGCCTGATGGACTCCCGTTCCATCGCCGCCACAGCCGCCAACGGCGGACGCATCACCGCCGCCACCGATGTGGATTATGAGCCGGTGCGCCGGGAATATCACTTCGACAAGTCCGTGTACGACAACCGGCTGTACTACGGCTTCGGCAAGGCCGATCCCAGCGTGGAGCTGGTGATGGGCCCCAACATCACCGACTGGCCCAAGATGTACGATCTTACCGAGAATCTGCTGGTGGAGCTGGCGGCGGTGATCCACGATCCCGTCACTACCACCGACGAGCTGATCCCCTCCGGTGAGACCTCCTCCTACCGCTCCAACCCCCTGCGTCTGGCAGAATTTACCCTCAGCCGCCGGGTGCCGGAGTATGTGCCCCATGCCAAAGAGGTGGCGGCACAGGAGGCACAGCGCCGCGCCGGCGACGTACCCGCTCACATTCTGGAGGTGCTGGGCAAGGTGGGCGACGCTAAGGCGCTGGCTGCCAATACCCAGTTCGGCTCCTGCGTGTTCGCCAACAAGCCCGGTGACGGCTCTGCCCGCGAGCAGGCGGCCTCCTGCCAGAAGGTGCTGGGCGGCTTCGCCAACATCTGCTACGAATTCGCCACCAAGCGCTATCGCAGCAACTGCATCAACTGGGGCATCCTGCCCTTCACGCTGGACAGGGATACCGCCTTTGACTACCAGCCCGGCGACTGCGTGTTTGTTCCCGGCATCCGGCAGGCCATTGAGAGCGGCGCGGAAGACATTCCGGCCAAGGTTATCTGTACCAACGGCACCGTTCACGATCTGCTGCTCCACGTCCGCGGCCTGACGGCGGATGAAAAGGAGATCCTGCTGGACGGCTGTTTGATGAATTATTACGCCAAACGGATCTGAGAATACGATTTATGCAGCGGTTCCAAAGGCCCCCTTTTGTAAAGGGGGCTGTCACCGAAGGTGACTGAGGGATTGTCCGTCAACCCCTCCGGCGCTTCGCGCCACCTCCCCTTACACAGGGGAGGCTTTGGTTCCCACACCACCCAACAACACACATATGAAAGGACGCACTATGGATAAGATTAAAATGACAACGCCGCTGGTGGAGATGGACGGCGACGAGATGACCCGCGTGCTGTGGCAGATGATCAAGGACGAGCTGATCCTGCCCTTTGTGGACTTAAAGACCGAGTACTATGATCTGGGGCTGCTGCACCGCAATGAGACGAAGGATCAGGTGACTATTGACGCCGCCAAGGCTACGGCGCGTCTGGGCGTGGCCGTCAAGTGCGCCACCATCACCCCCAACAAGCAGCGCATGGAGGAATATCCTCAGCTGACCGAGATGTGGAAGAGCCCCAACGGCACCATCCGCGCCTATCTGGACGGCACCGCCTTCCGCGCTCCCATCGTGGTGCCCTTTATCCACCCGGTGGTAAAGAACTGGGAAAAGCCCATCACCGTGGCCCGTCACGCCTATGGCGACATGTATAAGGCCGTGGACATGGTGACCGACGAGCCCGGCACCGCCACGCTGACCTTCAAGGGCGAGAGCGGCGCGGAAAAGACCCTGACCGTCCAGACTGTGAAGGGCGCCGCCATCTGGCAGGGACAGCACAACACGGAGAAGAGCATCCGTGCTTTCGCCAGAAGCTGCTTCCAGTACGCCATAGCCAACCGGCAGGATCTGTGGTTCTCCACCAAGGACACCATCTCCAAGGTGTACGACGGCGAGTTCAAGCGCATCTTCGAGGAGGAGTACGAAAACAACTACAGGGAAAAGTTCGCCGAGCTGGGCATCACCTATTTCTACACCCTCATCGACGACGCCGTGGCCCGTGTCATCCGCTCCAAGGGCGGCTTCATCTGGGCGCTGAAGAACTACGACGGCGATGTGATGAGCGACATGATCTCCACCGCCTTCGGCAGCCTTGCCATGATGACCTCCGTGCTGGTGTCCCCCGACGGGGTGACGGAGTATGAGGCCGCTCACGGCACCGTGACCCGCCACTACTACAAGCATCTTAAGGGCGAGGAGACCTCCACCAACCCCATGGCCACCATCTTTGCCTGGACAGGCGCCCTGCGCAAGCGGGGCCAACTGGACGGCCTTACCGATCTGGCCGCCTTTGCCGACAAGCTGGAAGTCGCCTGCCTCGCCACGCTGAACCAGGGCACCATGACCAAGGATCTGGCTGCACTGGTGGACGATGGCTTTGAAGCTCACGCCGTCACCTCCGCCGGCTTTATCGCCGCCATCCGTCGTAATCTGGAAGCTTCGCTGTAAGGAGGCCGTCTATGAAACTGATCACCACCGGCAATGCCGGGACGATGGAATCCAACGACATTATGATCACCGTGGAGCCGTCCGACGCGGGCGGCGTGCAGGTGGAGCTGACCAGCAGCGTTTATCAGCAGTTCGGCAAGCAGATCATCGCCGTGATCCGGGAGACCGCCGCCGACTACGGTGTGGAGAACGCGCTCATCACCGCCGTGGACAAGGGCGCACTGGACTGCACCGTCCGGGCGCGGGTGGCCACCGCCCTGACCCGCGCGGCGGAGTGCCACGACTACACATGGGAGGTGCGGCAGGATGTATAAGAAGGATCGCTTGCGCCGCAGCATGATGTTCGTGCCCGGCAACAACCCCGGCATGATCCGGGATGCCCACATCTACGGCGCGGACTCCATCATGTTCGACCTGGAGGACAGCGTGGCCTATACCGAGAAGGACGCGGCCCGCTTTCTGGTGTATAACGCCCTGAAAACCCTGCATTTCGGCACAAAAGAGACGGTGGTGCGCATCAATGACCTCTCCAGCGGCCTCGGCATCGAGGATCTGGAGGCTGTCGTCCGAGCCGGTGTGCAGGTGGTGCGTCTGCCCAAGACCGACAGTGCCCAGGATGTCGTCGACTGTGAGCGTGAGATCGAGCGCATCGAGCGGGAGGCCGGTATCCCCGTGGGCACCACCGGGATGATGGCCGCCATCGAAAGTGCCAACGGCGTACTGAACGCCGTGGAGATCGCCAAGGCCAGCGACCGTCTCATCGGTATTGCGCTGGGTGCGGAGGACTACGTCACCGACCTGAAAACCACCCGCAGCGACGGCATCGAGCTTCTTTTTGCCCGCTGCATGATCCTGAACGCCGCACGAGCCGCCGGTATCGCCGCGCTGGACACGGTGTTCTCCAATGTCAACGACGAGGAGGGCTTCATCGCTGAGGCCACCCTCATCAAAAAGCTGGGCTTTGACGGTAAGTCCGTCATCAATCCTCGTCAGATCGAACCGCTGCACAAGGTGTTCATGCCCAGTGAGAAGGATCTCAACAAGGCGCGGGCCATTATGGAGGCCATCGCCGAGGCCAACGCACGGGGCAGCGGCGTGGCCAGCCTCAACGGCAAAATGATCGACAAGCCTGTGGTCACCCGTGCCAAGCGGCTGCTGGAGCTGTACGAAGCCGGCAGCAAGGCCGATGAAGTGGAGGAACTGTAACATGGTAGAACTGAACAAGATTCCCCATATCAATGAGATCAGCAACCACGGCGCGTTTGCCGGGGCGGGACAAAAAAAGACCGCCACCTTCCGTGAGCGGTATCACCAGCAGAACAAGGTTGTGCCCTCGCTGGAGGAGGCCATCCGCCGCACAGGACTGAAAGACGGTATGACCATCAGCTTCCACCATCACTTCCGCAACGGCGACCACATCATCAACATGGTGGTGGACAAGCTGGCGGAGATGGGCTATAAGAACCTGACGCTGGCGGCCTCCTCCCTGGCCTCCGTCCATGCGCCCCTGATCCAGCACATCAAAAACGGGGTCATCACCCATATCGAGACCTCCGGCCTCCGCGGTGAGCTGGCGGAGGAGGTCTCCCGCGGTCTCATGGACTGCCCGGTGGTGTTCCGCTCCCACGGCGGCCGGGCCAGCGCCATCCGCAGCGGCGAGCTTCACATCGACGTGGCGTTTCTGGGCGCGCCCTCCTGCGACCCCTACGGCAACGCCAACGGCTACAGCCGGGACGATGACGACGGCATTGCCTGCGGCTCGCTGGGCTATGCCCGCACCGACGCCAAGTATGCCGATAACGTGATCATCATCACCAACCATCTGGTGGCCTATCCCAACGCGCCGTGGGCCATTCCCGAATATGACGTGGACTATGTGGTGCTGACCGACGACATCGGCGATCCCAAGGGCATCATGTCCGGGGCTACCCGCTACACCAAGGATCCTAAGGAGTTGCTGATCGCCAAGACCGCCGCCAATGTCATTGAAGCCACGGGCTACCTGTACGACGGCTTCTCCATGCAGATGGGCAGCGGTGGTGCGTCTCTGGCCACCGCCCGCTTCCTGCGGCAGAAGATGCTGGATCAGCACATCCGCTGCCGCTTCGCGCTGGGCGGCATCACCGGCCAGATCACCGCCATGCATGAGGAAGGGCTCATTGACCGCGTGCTGGACGTTCAGAGCTTCGATCTGGACGCGGCGCTGTCCCTGAAAAACAACCACTTCCACCACCAGATCGGCGCAACCTATTACGCCAGCCACATGATCAGCGCGGCGGTGGATCAGCTGGATTTCGTCATTCTCTCCGCGCTGGAGATCGACACGGATTTCAACGTCAACGTACTGACCGGCTCTGACGGTGTGATCCGCGGCGCCATCGGCGGCCATCCCGACACCGCCGAGGGCGCCAGCCTGTCGGTGGTGGTGGCTCCGCTGACCCGCGGCCGCATCCCCACCATTGTCAAGCATGTCAACACCGTGGTCACCCCCGGCGAGGTGGTGGACGTGGTGGTGACGGAGCAGGGTATAGCCGTAAATCCTCGCCGCCCCGATCTGAAAGAGAAGATCGAGGCCGCCGGCCTGCATGTGTTCACCATTGAGCAACTGCAGCGGCGAGCTGAAGCGCTGGTGGGCGTACCCGAACCCATCCGCTATAAGGATCGTATCGTGGGCGTGGTCATGTACCGCGACAACACCATCATCGACGTGGTGCGCGAGATCGACGAAGATGCGTGAATTACTGCTTTGCA
>CAKTRJ010000024.1 GCA_934597345.1 uncultured Oscillospiraceae bacterium | reverse complement strand
CTGAGTAATTTCTTATTCAATTAGTGCGGGGGTTGTTTACCGCTTCAACCGGGCTCCCAGCTGAGCTATACCCCCATGGAACCGGAAGCCCTTGATTTTACTGGACTTCCGGGATATTAACTTTTTAGATGCCGCATTGCGATTGCGGGTTGCTTTACTGGTGACTTGCTCTCCCAACTGAGCTATACCCCCACATTTTGTTGTCATGTCGCTGTCGACTTGCTTAATATAGCAGATAGACCGGAAAAAGTCAACCCCTAATTTTCAAATTTCTGCAAAAATTTTCTTGAGGGGAGAGAATGGCGTATGCGCATGCCTTGCGGCCGGGGGAGAATTATGCTATACTAAGCGGCAATGAGAGCGCGGCAGCGAGAACAAGGAGGTTGCCTTATGATGATAGACCGAGAGCGGCAGGAAGCCATTGACGCAGGCCAGCGGGCGTTGGACAGCCTGTACGGCGCCCGGCAGGAACTGGACAGTGCCGGAAATTGGGGCCTGCTGGATCTTTTCGGCGGCGGACTGCTGAGTACCTTTGCCAAGCACAGCAAGATGGATGACGCGCAGCGCTATATGGAACAGGCCAAGCGTGACCTGGAGGTTTTCAGCCGTGAACTGGCGGATGTGTCCGAAACGCTGAATGTGAACACCGGTGATTTTCTTACCTTTGCCGATTACTTTTTCGATGGCTTCATCGCGGATATGATGGTGCAGTCCAAGATCCGTGACGCACAGCGTCAGGTGGACGATGCCATTTACCGGGTAGAGTCGATTCTTTCCAAATTGAGAGCACAGGAGTAACTATGACAGATTATTTTACCATACAGCTGCCCGCTGATGAGATCAGGGGCATCAGCAGCATCGGCCTGGCCCATCTGGGGGACGGCGTGTATGAGCTTCTGGTGCGCACTTGGCTGTGCGCCCACGGAAAGGCCACCGGCAAGGGCCTGCACCGGGCCACCATCGAGCTGGTGTGCGCGCCGAAGCAGGCGGAGCTCAGCGAGAAGATCCTGCCGCTGCTGACGGAGGAGGAGCACGCCGTGTTCAAGCGGGGCCGCAACGCCAACGTCCATTCCATCCCGCACCATGCCAGCCGTGCCCAGTATCAGCAGGCCACGGCGCTGGAGGCGCTGCTGGGCTGGCTGTATCTCAACGGACAGCGGGCGCGGATCAACGAACTGTTCAACATCATGATGGAGGAATGAGCCATGCCTTTGGATGCCGTTTGCCTGCGGGCAGTGGTGGATGAGCTTGCGCCGCAGCTGACCGGCGCGAGGATCGAGAAAATTCAGCAGCCCGCACGGGATCAGGTGGTGCTGCTTCTGCGGGGCAGCCGGAGGCTGCTGCTGTGCGCCAACCCCAACCAGCCCCGCATCCATATGACGGAGCAGCTGCGGGACAACCCGTCCCAGCCGCCCATGTTCTGCATGCTGCTGCGCAAGCGCATCGGCAACGGGCGCATCGTGTCCATCGAGCAGGCGCCGCTGGAGCGCGTGGTGACGCTGCACATTGAGGCCACCGACGAGATGGGGGAGCAGAGCCGCTTTGCCCTGATTCTGGAGGCCTTGGGCCGCCACGCCAATCTGATTCTCTGTGACAAGGAGGGGCGGATCCTGGACTGCCTGCGGCGCGTAGACCTGGAGATGTCCCAGGAGCGGCAGGTGCTGCCGGGCCTGTTCTACCATCTGCCGCCCCGGCAGGCGAAACGCGATCCTCTGACGGTGACGCGGGAGGATTTCACGGCGCTGCTGCCCCGTGAGGAAATGCCGCTGGACGGCTGGCTGCTGGATACGTTTACCGCCATGCCGCCGCTGATGGCCCGTGAGATCGTCAGCCGCGCCTACGATGAAAGCGACCACCGCATCGCCGACAGCCGTCTGTGGGATAGCTTTGCCGCATGGCAGGCACAGGTCAACGGCGGTGCGTTTACGCCCACGGTGCTGTACCGCAATGGAAAGCCTTTCGATTTCACCTACGGCCCCATCCGCCAGTACGGCGACTACTGCGCCAATGTGACCGCCGGCAGCTTCAGCGCCCTGCTGGACAGCTTCTATGAGGAGCGGGAGCAGGCAGAGCGGGTAAAGCAAAAGGGGCAGGATCTCATCAAGACCGCCGCCAACGCCCGCGACCGTGTGCGCCGGAAGATCGCTGCACAGGAGAAGGAGTACGCCGCCTGCCTTGACCGGGATCACCTCCGCATCTGCGGCGAGCTGATCACCGCCAACCTGTACCGCATGGAGCGGGGGCAGCGGAAGCTGACGGCGGAGAACTACTATGAGGAGGGCTGCCCTGCCATGGACATCCCGCTGGATGTGCGCCTGTCGCCCCAGGAGAACGCCGCCCGGTACTTCAAGCAGTACGCCAAGGCCAAGACCGCCGAAAGGATGCTGACGGAGCAGCTGACCAAGGGCCGGGAGGAGCTGCGGTATCTGGAGAGCGTGGTGCAGGAGCTGCAGCAGGCGGAGAGCGAGCAGGACTTCAACGACATCCGCACGGAGCTGACCGACGGCGGCTATATCCGCCAGCGGGGCAAAAAGCAGCCCGGTTTTCAGCGTGCCTCCAAGCCCCGTGAGTTCCGCTCCTCCACGGGTCTGCGTATCCTGGTGGGCCGCAACAACCGACAGAATGACAAGCTCACCACCAGGGAGGGGCAGAAGTGGGACATCTGGCTCCACACCCAGAAGATCCACGGCTCCCATGTGCTGCTGTGTACCGACGGCGGGGAGCCGGATGAGCAGAGCCTCCACGAGGCCGCCGTGCTGGCCGCCTACTACTCTCAGGCGCGAAGCAGCGCGAAGGTGCCGGTGGACTACACGCCGGTGAAGTTCGTGAAGAAGCCCGCCGCCAGCCGCCCCGGCATGGTGGTGTATACCACCTACCAGACCATGTACGTCGATCCCGACGGAGAGCTGGTGAAGCGTCTGGGCAAAAAATAAGGGTAAAACCACCGCCGCAACTTCAAGTTGCGGCGGATTTTTCTCAAAAACAGCAAACGCAACTTGAAGTTGCTGGACGTTTCCGCGGCTTTCCGCTATACTGACAGAGAGGAAAGGGGTGGCGCAATGCGAAAAATGATCCCGTTCGCGCCGTGGCAGACGGCGTATTTTATCCGCTGGCTGGGCGAGATGTCCCGGCAGGGCTGGGCGCTGAAGAATATCAAGTGGGGCAGAGCGGTTTTTGCCCCGGCTGCATCCGGCGGGCGGCAGTACGCGCTGTTTCCGTCCGGTGCCGCGGCGGAGGAGATCGACGAACTGTTCCACCGTATCGGGGACGGCAGTCTCACCGTGCCGCCGGAGCTGGAGCACCCTATGCCCAGCAGCCTCACGCTGCCGGAGGATCCCCGCCTGGCAGAGCTGATAGGGAAGATCGGTTCCTATCAATACGCCCAGCTTATCAAGCAACTTCGTCGAGACAACGGCTGGGAGGCTGTATGCGATTGGGATGCCTTTACCGTCATGCAGCAGATGCGCCCCGACGCGGTACAGCCGCCGGAGCTGACGGCGTATACCGAAGCGGCGAAGAAGCACGGAAAAAAGCAGAATGGCAGCACAGTGATAAACCTTGTCGCCTTACTGGTGGCGCCTGTGCTGGCGCTGGTCAGCGGAGACGGTCCTGCGATATGGCAGAAGATAACACTGGGGATCGTACTGGCCACGCTGGTTTGCTATGTGGTGTATTTGCGGCTGTCCCGCCATGTTATGGCCCCGGAAAAGTGGGATATGTCCTATGGGGAGTGTCTGCGCCGGGCGGCGGGGTTGACGGTGCTGGAAGCTGTGGTGCTTGTCGGCACCGCCATCAGCGCGGTCGTGTATCTGATCCTGACGGCACTGCTCAGATAAACGTGAAAAAGCCGCCCACCGGGCGGCTTTTTGGCAGGGGAGACGTTATTCGCTTTCGTTTTCGTTGTCACGGAAGAGTATGGTGATGCCCCACAGGCCCGCCACGCCTACCAGCGCGTAGATGATGCGGCTGATGGTGCCCATCTGGCCGCCGAAGAGAAACGCCACGCAGTCGAAGCCGAAAAAGCCCACGCTGCCCCAATTCAGCGCGCCGATGACGATCAGCACCAGCGCGATCTTATCAATGATCTTCAAAATATGACCTCCCTGAAATAGCTTGGCGCGGATAGCTTTTGCGGCAGACGGCTGTTCTATGCAAAAATTTTTGTCAGATTATCTTAAAAATTTTTGGAAACCGTTGCATTATCCGGTAAATTTATGGTATCATGAAGGTACATTACGGAACGAACCGCACCTTTATCACAAATGAGGAGGAACGACATGAATAACAAGTTTGAAAAGCTGGGCTTTTATCCCGCTGATATCCTGCTGCCCAAGGAGCAGGACATGACCAAGTGGGCCGTGGTGGCCTGCGACCAGTTCACGTCCGAGCCGGAGTACTGGCAGGCCGTTGAGCAGCAGGTGGGCGACGCGCCCTCCACCCTGCGCCTGATCCTGCCGGAGGCCAACCTGAAGGCTCCCAACGTGGATGAGTTCATCCAGAACATCAACGACTCCATGTCCAAGTACATTGCCGACGGCGTGTTCGAGACCCTGACCGACTCCCTGATCTACATCGAGCGTCAGCAGTCCGACGGCAAGATCCGCCACGGTCTCATCGGCATGGTGGATCTGGACGCCTATGACTTCACCCCCGGCTCCGGCGCCCTCATCCGCGCCACCGAGGGCACCGTGCTGGATCGTATTCCTCCTCGTGCCCGCGTGCGCCGCAACGCCCCCATCGAGCTGCCCCACGTCATGCTGCTGATCGACGACCCTGACAAGACCGTCATCGAGCCGCTGACCGCCGCTGCCGATACCATGGAGAAGCTGTACGATTTCGACCTGATGCAGAACGGCGGCCACATCAAGGGCTATAAGCTGTCTCAGGCTCAGATCGACGCCGTAGCCGCCTCTCTGGAGGGCCTGACCACCGACGAGGCCATGCAGAAGAAGTACAACGTCTCCGGCGTTGCGCCTCTGCTGTTCGCCGTGGGCGACGGCAACCACTCTCTGGCCACCGCCAAGGCCTGCTATGAGGAGCAGAAGAAGGGCAAGACCCCCGAGGAGTATCTGGCCCTGCCTGCCCGCTATGCCCTGGTGGAGGTGGTCAACAACCACGACGACGCGCTGCAGTTCGAGCCTATCCACCGCGTGCTGTTCGGCGTGGATCATGAGAAGTTCATGAACGCCTTCCGCGCCGCCTATCCCAATGCCTATGAAGGCAAGGGCAACGGCCACACCATCGAGTTCGTGTGGAATGGCGAGAGCCACTTCATCACCGTGCCTGATCCCAAGGTCCAGCTGGCGGTGGGCACCCTGCAGGGCGTCATCGACCAGTACCTGAAGGACAACGGCGGCGAGGTGGACTACATCCACGGTGACGACGTGACCCGCGAGCTGGGCAGCAAGCCCGGCAACATGGGCTTCCTGCTGCCTGCCATGGGCAAGGAGCAGCTGTTCAAGACCGTTATGGCCGATGGCGTGCTGCCCCGCAAGACCTTCTCCATGGGTCACGCACAGGACAAGCGCTACTACATTGAGGCCCGCAAGATCGTTAAGTAACAACCGATTTCAGACAAAAAAGCGCCGCAAGGCGCTTTTTTGTCAGGAGGATGCTGCATGAAAAAGCCCCTGATCAATTTCAAAACGGCGCGGATCATTGAGATCGTTTCCATCGTGCTGATGCTCATTCTTTCGGGGCTGACGGCGCTGCTGGAGCTGAGCAAGGCATTCCTTGCCGTATCCATCGTGGGAGGGCTGACGGTGTATGTCGTGACAGCTTTGCTCTTTGACCGCTGTCCTTGCTGCGGCAGAGATCTGAGCAAGGTCTCACTTTTACGGGACAGTTTCTGCCCCGGCTGCGGTGCACCGCTGGAGGAGGATCCACTGCCGCGCCATGTGGAGGAGAAAGCCTGCGCAAAGGTGAATCTTACGCTGTCTGTGGGGGAGAAGCGCCCCGACGGCTACCATGAGGTGGAGACGGTGATGACCGGCGTGGGGCTGCACGATACCGTGACGCTGTACCGGAACGCCGGGCCATGGGACAAGCTGGAGTGTGATCCACCGGTGACGGAGCGGGCAGGAGACAACTTGTGCATGAAAGCGCTGCGGGTGTTTTTTGAGGAATTCGGGCCGAAAAAGGATTTCGTAACCATTCGACTGGAAAAAACGATCCCTACCCAGGCGGGACTGGGCGGCGGCAGCAGTGACGCGGCGGCGGTGCTCCGTGCCCTGCGGACACTGTACGCGCCGGATATGACCGACACGCAGCTGGAGGAGGTGGCCGCGCGGCTGGGCAGCGATGTGCCGTTTTTCATCCGTGGCGGTACGGCATTGGCGACGGGCAGGGGCGAAAAGCTGTCGGCGCTGCCGGATATGCCGCCCTGCTGGCTGGTGATCGTCAAGCCGGAGGAGAGCCATTCCACCGCCGCCATGTACGCCGCCATCGACAATGCGCCGCGGCGCGTCAGCGGCGACAGCCGTGCGGTGCGGGAGTGGCTGGAAAAGGGCGACCTGTCCGCGATCGCGGCGGGGCTGAACAACGATTTCCAGCAGGTGCTGCCGGAGGGCAGCGCTGTGCCCGCCATCGTGGAGGCCCTGCGGCAGCAGGGTGCGCTGAACGCCCAGATGAGCGGCAGCGGCAGCGCTGTATTCGGCCTGTTCCGCTGTCGGGAGGATGCGGAAACGGCGGCAAAGGCGCTGAAAGAGACATATCCCCGTACTTTTTGCGTATCCAAGGTATAATATTCGCAAAAACCGTCCATATTGTAGGAAAATTCCTGCGATAAGGACGGTTTTTATATGACACGATGGAAGAAATGGGAGCTGGCGCTGCTGCTGGGGCTGTGCGCCGCCATGCTGTGGGGCGCGTGGTCCATGCAGCGGCAGGACGCGCTGGCGCAGAAGATGATCCGCCTGCATGTGATCGCAAACTCCGACAGCGAGGCCGATCAGGCGCTGAAGCTGGAGGTGCGGGACAAGGTGCTGGATTTCACCACCACCGTTCTGCAGCGCTCCGCCGATATGGAGGATGCGCAGGTGCGGCTACGGGAGGAACTGACGCGCATCGAGACCATCGCCCAACGGGAGATCGCCGCGCAGGGCTACGACTATCCGGTGACGGCCCAGCTGGCCAGCGCCGAATTTCCCTTGAAGGAGTATGACGGCTTTTCGTTGCCCGCCGGAGAGTATATGGCTCTGCGGCTGGTGATCGGTGAAGGGGAGGGGCGGAACTGGTGGTGCGTGGTGTATCCGCCCCTGTGTACCGCTGCGGCCACGGACATGCCCCAGACCGCCATTCAGGCCGGGCTGACGGGTGACGACGTGAGCCTTATCACCGAGGAGGACACCGGCTATGTGCTGAAATTCCGTTCTGTGGAGCTGTGGGAGCAACTGCGGCAATGGCTGGGAAAGCGATAAAAGCAAAAGGCGCACCGGAGGGGAACCCGGTGCGTCTTTTGCTGCAAAAAAATGAAAAAGAGAGGAGAAGTGAAGAAAGCGTTTAGGAAAAGACTTTGTTTCCTGAAGGATGTATACATCATACCGTGAAAATCTTAAAAAATCCTGAAAGGGATGTAACGATTCTGTGAATCAAAATGAAACAATTTCTGAACGTGATCAGCCCCGTCGCAAAAGCGGCGGGGCTGATTTATGTGATCGCGGCCCTTACACAGAACCGCCGCGTGTGATGTGGCGGAGAATACCGCCAATGCACAGCAGCCCTGTGACGCAGGCCAGCGTTACGGTAACATAGGCCAGCGCGGAGAACTGGGGGATCAGGATACCAACAACAGTGCAGATGAGGCACAGCACCACGCCCGCGGTGATCGGCAGCAGATTCTTCATGGCGATAACTCCTTTCAAAGTGTGAACCGTTTCCTTTCCGTCCTTTTATGTCTCTATTATATGCGAAGGAGCGGTAAACATCATTACAGATCCGTTGCGCTTTGGTTACAGCTTCGGATACAAAATAGTTACAATCGGTAAGGGAATTTTTTCTTGTGTTTGGTCCTGATATTTGCTATAATCATACTGTTATTGGTAATTTGGTGTAATAGCCTTTTCGATAGGAGTGACCCATTTTTGAACTATTTGCAGAATCTTTGGAACGCGCTGGATCTGGGCTCGCTGCGGGACACGCTGCTGCGGGTGGCGGCGGTGCTGATCTGCCTGATCATCCACGAGACCTGCCACGGCGTCGCCGCGTTCTTTCTGGGTGACCCCACGGCCAAGCGGAACCATCGCCTGTCCCTGAATCCCCTGCGGCACATCGACTGGATCGGCCTGGCCGCCATGGTGCTGACCGGCGTGGGCTGGGCAAAGCCGGTGCCGGTGAACCCCAATTACTTCAAGAATCCCAAGCAGGGCATGGCCATCACGGCGCTGGCCGGACCGGTGTCCAATCTGCTGCTGGCGCTGTGGCTGCTGCTGGGCGCGCGGCTGATGTATACCCACGCGGTGACCACCGGCCAGATCAACGAGACGCTGTTCTACTTCCTGATGAACACGGCGCTGATGTCCATCGGCCTGGGACTTTTCAACCTGATCCCCATTCCGCCGCTGGACGGCTCCAAGGTGCTGGCGGTGCTGCTGCCGAATCGGCAGTATAACTGGCTGATGCGCTACGAGCGCTTCGGCATGCTGATCATCATGGCGCTGGTATGCTTCGGCGCGCTTTCCAACGTGCTGGATACCGCCATCGGCTGGGTGTTCCAGCTATTCTGCCGCATCGTCGGCTTTTATTGAGGTAAATACCATTGGATAATCCCATTTTCAAGCTGGAAAAGGTGGTGCAGGCCAAGGGCAGCGAACCGCTGGAGGATTTCGAGGGCCCGCTGGATCTGATCCTGTTCCTGCTGAGCAAAAATAAGATCGAGATACAGGATATCCCCATTTCCCTGATCCTTGACCAGTATCTGGAGTATCTGGAGCGGCGCAAGCAGATGGATCTGGAGGTGGCCAGCGAGTTCATCACCATGGCCGCCCATCTGATGTACATCAAGACCCGCATGCTGCTGAGTCTGGAGGACGAGGAAGCCCAGAGCGAGATGGATGCCCTGATCAAGTCACTGGAGGAACGCCAGCGGGGCGATACCTACGCCCGCGTCAAGCTGCTGACGGAGCGGCTGGGCCCCATGGCGGAGTTCGGCCGGGACATCATGACCCGCAATCCCGAGGTGATGGAGCGGGGCAAGATCTACGAATACGACCAGCAGCCGGGGGATCTGATCATCGCCATGCAGGAGGTGTCGGATCGCCGGGGCCAGCTGGACGGACAGCCGGACATGAAGCCCTTTGACGAGATCGTGCGGCGAGAGCCGTACTCCGTGGAGACCAAGGCACGGGAGATCTTCCAGCGGCTCAAGACCGGCGGCATCACCCGTTTTCTGCTGCTGTTCCGGGGCAGCCGCAGCCGCAGCGAGATCGTAGCCACTTTCATGGCCGTGCTGGAGCTGTGCCGCAGCCGCATCATTCATCTGGCGTCCGGCGTCAACGACTGCACCGTGGAGTGCGACGGCGACATGCCCGACGATTGGCAGGGAGAGGTTTGAGGAAGGTAAGATATGGATACGCTTGAAATGAAAGAAGTGGAGGCCGCTATCGAGGGCATCCTGTTCGCCTCCGGCGAGCCGGTGGCGGTGGATCGCATCTGCATGGCCATGGATATGGATCGCCCCACGGTGGAGCTGGTCCTGCAGAAGCTGGCGGACTACTACGCCTATGAGCGCCGGGGCATGCGGCTTCTGAAGCTGGAGGACAGCTATCAGTTGTGCTCCGCGCCGGAGTACGGCGACATCATCCGCCGCGCCTTCGAGGTGCGCAAGCCCGCCAAGCTGAGCCAGCCGGCGCTGGAGGTGCTGACCATCATCGCCTACTATCAGCCCACCACAAGGGCCTATGTGGATCAGATCCGGGGTGTGGACAGCTCCTATACGGTGGGACTGCTGCTGGACCGCCATCTCATCGAGGAGTGCGGACGGCTTCAGGTGCCGGGGCGGCCCCGGCTGTACCGCACCACACAGGCGTTCCTGCGGGCCTTCCACCTGCGGTCGCTGGACGACCTGCCGGAGATGCCCGGCATGGAGGGCGACGGCCAGCTGCGGCTGGATGAGCAGGGGAACCTGCTGGAGATGCCGGAGGGCATCACGGAGGAGAGCTGACCCGCATTTGCGGATTACCGTTCCGAAAGGAGGAGAAGCCTTTGGTTGGATGGATCATTCTGGGTGTGATCGCGGCATTGATCGCGATGCTGCTGTGCCTGCGCGTGGGCGTGACGGCCAGCTTCGGCGAGGAGCTGCGGGTCACGGCGCAGATCGGCCCGGCGACAGTGCAGATCATTCCGCCGCCGGAGAAGAAGCCCGCCAAGGAAAAACCAAAAAAAGCGGCTGCCAAGGCGGAAAAGAAGCCCAAGCGGAAGAAAAAGCCGGACATCCACCTGACGCTGGAGGATATCCGGGGTGGGCTGCACGCCGTGTGGCAGTCGATCCAGGGCGCGCTGCGTCGGGCGGGAAAGCGCATCCGCATCGACCCGCTGCGGCTGAGCTTCGTGTTCGGCGACGAAGATCCGGTCAACACCGCCCAGTGGTACGGCTGGGCCAACAGCGCCATGTGGGCGGTGATGCCCCGGCTGGAGGAAATGATACACATGCCCGACCCGCGTATCCACATGGAGATGGATTTTACCGCCGCGGAGACGAAGATCTCCGGCACCGTGGGCGCCAGCTACCGGATCGGGGACCTGCTGGCCATCGGTTTTGCCGCCATCGGGCCGGTGCTGAAATTCGGCATCCCCTTCCTGAGGAAGCAGAAGGCCTTCAAGAAGGCGGAGACCGCACGGCTTGCGGCGGAACAGAAGAAGGACGGCGCGGCCGAAAAGGCGGCCTGAAACAGCCTGAAACAGTAAGGAAACAAACTTGATATACAGAAAGGAACACGACCATGGAAATGAACGAAAAGAAGAACTCAATCACCGCTGTGATGGAAGCCTCTATGGCCAAGATCCGTGAGATGGTGGATTCCAACACCATCGTGGGCGAGCCCATCACCACCCCCGACGGCGTGACCCTGATCCCCGTGTCCCGGCTGAGCTTCGGCTTCGGCTGCGGCGGCGGTGACTACGGCAAGCAGCCCGACCAGATGGGTGCTGCCGCCGGCGCCGGCGTCCGTGTGGAGCCCATGGCGTTTCTGGTGGTCAAGGACGGCGTGACCCGCATGCTGCCGGTGGCCGCGCCCGCCATCACCACGGTGGACCGCGCCATCGAGCTGGTGCCGCAGGTGCTGGACCGCGTGGAGAATTTCATCGACCGCAAGAAGGCGGAGAAGGAAGAATTCTAAAAAAGAAATATTCGGAAACTAGGGACAAACCGCGCCCGCATAGGATGGTATCCGGGGTGATACCATGTGGAAGAAACTATGGGGGGCACTGTTGGCCCTTGGCCTGCTGCTGACGCTTCTGCCCTGCCGGGCGGAGGCGGTACAGCTTTCCGCCGCGGCGGCCATTCTGATGGACGCCGACAGCGGAGAGATACTGTACGAAAAGGACGCGGCCCGGAAAATGCGGATCGCCAGCACCACCAAGATCATGACGGCGCTGGTGGTGCTGGAGCATGCCCGGTTGACCGATACCATCACCGTGACCAATGATCACATGGTGGAGGGCTCCTCCATGTATCTCAAGCCCGGCGAGGTGGTGACGGTGGAGGAGCTGCTGTACGGGCTGCTGCTGTGCAGCGGCAATGACGCGGCGCTGGCGCTGGCGGACTGCTGCGGCGGTCTGGAGGCCTTTGTGGCCGCCATGAACGACAAGGCGGCGGCGCTGGGCATGACGGGTACCTCCTTTGCCAATCCCAACGGGCTGGATGATGAAAACCACTATTCCACCGCACGGGATATGGCGGTGCTGGCGGCCTACGCGGCGAAGGATCCTACCTTCCGGCGCATCTGCTCCACCCGCACGGCCACGGTGGGCGGCAGGACTATGACCAACCATAACAAGCTGCTCTCTCAGGTGGAGGGCTGCATCGGCATGAAAACCGGCTATACCAGGGCGGCGGGCCGCACGCTGGTGTCCTGCGCGGAGCGGCAGGGCCGCCGCCTGGTGGCGGTGACGCTGTGCGACGGCAACGACTGGGCCGACCACAAGGCCCTGTATGAAACGGGCTTTGCAGAAAAGACGGAGGAAACATGACGGAACGGCTGCAAAAACTGATCTCACGGGCCGGTATCTGCTCCCGGCGGGCGGCGGAGGAGCTGCTTGCGGAGGGACGGGTGACGGTCAACGGAGCGGCGGCGCAGCTGGGCGATAAGGCCGATCCGGAGACGGACACCATCGCCATTGACGGAAAGCCGCTGGCCTTTGCCGAACCGGCGGTATATCTGATGCTGAATAAGCCCCGGGGCTATGTGACTACCCTCAGCGACGAGCTGGGGCGGGCCACCGCCGCCGGACTGGTGGCGGACTGCGGCACGCGGGTGTTCCCTGTGGGGCGGCTGGATAAGGACAGCGAGGGCCTGCTGCTGTTTACCAACGACGGCGCTCTGATGCAGGCCATGACCCACCCGAAGCATCAGGTAGACAAGGTCTACGAGGTGACCGTCACCGGTGCGCTGGAGGGCGCGGCGGCACGACTGGCCGCCGTGACCGCGCTGGAGGATGGTACGCCTGTGGTTCCGGCGCAGGTGTTGCCGGTCTGGCAGAAGGGCGGACAGGCATTGCTGCGCATCACCATCCATCAGGGGAAGAACCGCCAGATCCGCCGCATGTGTGCGCAGGTGGGCCTGCAGGTGGCGCGGCTGCGGCGCATTGCCGAGGAGGGACTGACGCTGGGCGGCCTGAAGGCCGGACAGTGGCGGTATTTAACAGACGCGGAGATCTCCGCGCTAAAAGGAAGCGAGAAAATATGAAGCAGAGCGTATTACATACGATACGCGCCAGTATGGACGGCTTTTCCAAGGGACAGAAGCGGATCGCCGACTATATTCTGAACAACTATGACAAGGCGGCCTTCATGACCGCCGCCAAGCTGGGCCAGACGGCACAGGTCAGCGAATCCACGGTGGTGCGGTTCGCCGCCGAGCTGGGATACAGCGGCTATCCCGCCATGCAGAAAGCATTGCAGGAGATCATCCGCGGCAAGCTGACCTCGGTGCAGCGGATCCAGGCATCCCAGGATCAGATGACCGGAGACGATATCCTTGCCGCCGTGATGCAGCGGGATATGGACAGCATCCATACCGCCATCGAGCAGATCGACCGGGGCGAGTTCCAGCGGGCGGTGGAACTGCTGCTGAACGCCCAGCACATCTACATTCTGGGTGTGCGCTCCAGTTCATTTCTGGCGGGCTATCTGAATTTCTATTTCCACCTGCTGTTCAAGAACGTGATCTATGTGCAGAACACGGCGGCAGGTGAAATTTACGAGCAGATGATCCACATCGGCCCCGGCGACGTGATGGTGGGTATCAGCTTCCCCCGCTACTCCAATATGGGCATCCACGCCATGCAGCTGGCCCATGACCGGGGCGCGGATGTGGTGGCCATCACCGACAGTCAGATGTCGCCCCTGTACCCGCTGGCCACCGCGGCGCTGTTGGTGCGGTGCGAGGCGCTGTCCTACGTGGACTCGCTGGCTGCGCCGCTGAGCTTGATGAACGCGCTGATCCTGGCTGTCGGCCAGCAGAAGCGGGAAGAGGTGTCGCAGGTGTTTGCCGAGATGGAGCAGGTGTGGTCGAAATACAGTATTTTCGGGAAAGCGGAAGATGAATAAGGTAACGGTGATCGGCGGCGGCGCCGCCGGTCTGATGGCCGCCATCGCCGCCGCGGAGGGCAGCGCGCAGGTGTGCCTGATAGAGCCCAACGAGCGGTTGGGCAAAAAAGTCAATATCACGGGAAAGGGGCGCTGCAACGTCACCAACGACACGGATCTGGAGGGCCTGATGGCCCACATCCCCCGCAACGGCCGCTTCCTGTACAGCGCCCTGTCCCGGTTCACCAGCCGGGACACCATGGCGTTTTTCCAGAGCTGCGGCGTACCGCTGAAGGTGGAACGGGGCGACCGGGTATTCCCGGTGTCCGACAGTGCCTTCGACATCACCGACGCGCTGAAGCGCAGGGTGAAGGCGTTGCATATCCGCTGGGCCCATGACCGGGCCGCGGCGGTGGAGACGGCGGAGGGCCATGTGACGGCGGTGACAGGGGAGAAGGAGACCTATCCCTCCGACGCGGTGATCATCGCCACCGGCGGCGTGTCCTACCCCGGCACAGGCTCCACCGGCGACGGCTATAAGATGGCCGCCGCGCTGGGCCATACCATCGTGGAGCCGAGGGGCTCTCTGGTGCCGCTGGTCAGTGACGACGACTGCTGCCGCCATATGCAGGGGCTGAGCCTGAAAAACGTGGAACTGACGGCCTATAACCAGAAGAACAAGGCGGTATTCCGGGAGTTCGGCGAGATGCTGTTTACCCATTTCGGCGTGTCCGGCCCGCTGGTGCTGTCCGCCAGCGCCCATCTGCGGAACTGGGAGAAGGAGCAGTACCGGCTCAGCATCGACCTGAAGCCGGCACTGGATGAGCAGAAGCTGGAGGCCCGTATCCTGCGGGACATCAGTGAAAGCCCCAACCGGGACGTGGAAAAGCTGCTGTGCGGTCTGGTGCCTCACAGCATGGCGCCGGTGCTCTCCCGGCGGCTGGGCCTTCCGCCGACGCTGAAGGCCAATTCCCTGACGAAGGAGCAGCGGCGGGCGCTGATCCGGCTTTTGAAGCATTTTGAAATCCATGTGACCGGCGTGCGTCCGGTGGCGGAGGCCATCGTCACTGCCGGCGGCGTGAAGGTCAGCGAGGTGAAGCCCAACACCATGGAGTCCAAGCTGGTGGCGGGGCTGTATTTTGCCGGTGAAGTATTGGACGTGGACGCCTATACCGGCGGCTTTAATTTACAGATCGCGTGGGCCACGGGCCATCTGGCCGGTGTGTCTGCGGCGGAGCGGGAGTGAATCAACTATGGAGAAGATCTATTCTGTGGCGGTGGACGGGCCAAGCGGCGCGGGAAAGAGCACGCTGGCCAAGGCGGCTGCGGCGGAACTGCACATTATCTATGTGGACACCGGCGCCATCTACCGTACCATTGGCTGTTATGCCCGCCGTCAGGGTGTGGACGCCGCCGATACCCAGGCGGTGATCGCCCTGCTGCCCCAGGTGAAGATCGAGATGCGCTATGACGAGCAGGGTTTGCAGCATATGCTGCTGCATGGCGAGGATGTGACACGGGAGATCCGCCTGCCGGAGATGTCGCTGTACGCCTCGGCGGTGTCCGCCATCCCGGAGGTGCGCTCGTTCCTGCTGGAGATGCAGCGGGACTTTGCCCGCAGAAGCAGCGTCATCATGGATGGCCGGGATATCGGCACCGTGGTGCTGCCCCACGCGGATGTGAAGATCTTCCTGCAGGCGGATGTGGCGGTGCGTGCCCGCCGCCGGGAAAAGGAATTGCAGGAGCGGGGTACGCCCCGGCCTTTTGACCAGGTGCTGGCGGAGATGAAGGAGCGGGACTATAACGACACCCACCGTGCCGCCGCGCCGCTGCGCCCGGCGGAGGACGCCATTGTGGTGGATACCAGCTATCTGGACTTTCAGCAGAGCAAGGAGAAAATTTTGGAGATCATCCGGGAGAAGGTGGGTCTGTGAAGAAGAATCCGTTTTTTGCCTTTGTGTGGAAATTTCTGCGGCCGCTGCTTCTGTGGCTGTTCCCGGTGGAGATCCAAGGCCGGGAGAACCTGCCCGATGAGCCGGTGGTGCTGTGTGCCAATCATTCCAGCGCGTGGGATCCGGTGCTGATCGTCTGCGCACTGGTAGATGATGTGCCATTGCGGATCATGGCCAAGCAGCAGCTGTTCCGCATCCCCGTCGTGGGCGGCTTTATCCGGTATATGGGGGCCTTTCCCGTGGATCGGGGCAACAGTGATATCGGGGCCATCAAGACCGCCATCAAGAGCCTGAAGGACGGCTTCAGCCTGCTGATCTTCCCGGAGGGTACCCGGGTGAAGAAGGGACAGCATGTGCAGCCCAAGGGCGGCGCCACCATGATCGCCATCCGCTCCGGCGTGAAGATGCTGCCGGTGTTCATCAGCAGCACCCGGCGGCTGTTCCACAAGCTGTCCCTCATCATCGGCAAGCCCTACGCCCCGGTGTATACCGAGCGGAAGGGCACGGCGGAGGAGTATCAGCAGAACGTGGATGAGGTCATGCGCCAGGTGTACGAGCTGGGCGGTGTCCGATGAGGGTCATTCAGGCGGAGAGCGCCGGTTTCTGCTACGGCGTGGAGCGCGCCGTAACGCTGGCAGAGGAAACGGCCCGTGAAAAGGGCGGCTGCGTGATGCTGGGCAGCATTATCCACAACGCCCATGTGGTGCGTGAGCTGGAAGAACTGGGCTGCCGCACCGTCAGCAGCGCGGAGGAAGTGCGGCCGGGAGATACGGTCATCATCCGGTCCCACGGCGAGCGCAAGCAGGTGCTGGAGCGGCTGGCGGAGATCGGGGCGGTATGCGTCAACGCCACCTGTCCCAACGTGCTGCGGATACAGCATCTGGTGGCCCAGGCGGACGAGGAGGGCCGCGTCCCCGTCATCATTGGCGAGGAGCATCATCCCGAGGTACTGGGCGCAGCCAGCTGGTCGGCGCGGTCACGGATCTTTGAAACGCCGGAAAAGCTGCTGGAATGGTTGGATTCAGATGAAAAAAATCGTTGTCTGCCCCTGACCGTGGTAGCCCAGACCACCTGCATCCGATCCCTGTGGGAAACTTCTTCAAAAATTTTGAAAAAAGAGTGTACAAACGCGAAATTATTTGATACAATATGTAATGCTACGCAAAGACGCCAATCGGAAGCGGCTGAACTGGCCGCCAGGGTCGACGTTATGGTCGTGGTCGGAGATCGTAAGAGTGCCAACACCCAACACTTGACAGAGATTTGCAGCAAGAGGTGTCCCCAGGTCTATCAGATCGAAGGGGCCAGTGAACTTGAGCCAAACTTTCTTAAAGGATGTTCTGTGGCGGGGCTTACAGCCGGCGCGTCCACACCGGCGAGCATCATTAAGGAGGTAAACGAAACGATGAGCGAAGAAATCAAGAACAATGAAGCTATGGAAGAAAGCTTCGAGGAAATGCTGGAAAAATCTTTTAAGACTTTAAATACAGGAGAGAAGGTAACCGGTATCGTGACAGCCATCGGCCCCACCGAGGTGCAGGTCGATTTGGGCTGCAAGCAGGCTGGCTATATTGCCATCGACGAACTGTCCGCTGATCCCAACGTCAAGCCCGAGGACGTGGTGAAGGTCGGCGACGAGATCGAGACTTACATCATCCGCGTCAACGACGTGGAAGGCTATGCCATGCTGTCCAAGAAGCGTCTGGACGCCGTGAAGGTGTGGGATGACATCGCAGAGGCCTGCGAGAACAAGACCACGCTGGAAGGCAAGGTCACCGAGGAGAACAAGGGCGGCATCGTCGTCAACGTCAAGGGCGTGCGCGTGTTCGTTCCCGCTTCCCAGTCCGGCCAGCCCCGCGGCGCTGAGCTGAGCGAGATGATCGGCAAGACCGTCTCCCTGCGTATTACCGAGGTCAACCGTGCCCGCCGCCGCGTGGTGGGTTCCATCCGTGCCGTGCAGTACGAGGCCCGTCAGGCCGCTCAGGCTGAGATCTGGAACAACATCGAGGTCGGCAAGCACTATAACGGCGTTGTCAAGTCCATGACCTCCTACGGCGTGTTCGTGGACATCGGCGGCGTGGACGGCATGGTCCACATCTCCGAACTGAGCTGGAGCCGCATCAAGAATCCCGCCGAGGTCGTCTCTGTTGGCGATCCTCTGGACGTGTATGTCATTTCCTTCGATCCCGAGAAGCGCAAGATCTCTCTGGGCGTGAAGGATCACTCCTGCAACCCCTGGGATAAGTTCATGGAGACCTATAAGGTGGGCGACGTTGCCAACGTCCGCATCGTGAAGCTGATGGCTTTCGGCGCTTTCGCTGAGGTCGTGCCCGGCGTGGATGGCCTGATCCACATCTCCCAGATCGCTGACCGCCGCATCGAGAAGCCCGGTGACGTCCTGTCCGAGGGCCAGATGGTGGACGCCAAGATCACTGCCATCGACGAAGAGAAGCAGAAGATATCCCTGTCCATCCGCGCTCTGCTGACTCCCGCTGCCGACGAGGAAGCTGAGGACGAGGAGTAATTTCCAAGCATGATAAAAATGAGTGAGGCTGTGCCTCACTCATTTTTTATGCACGAAAAGAACGGCCCGCGTTCCACCCGGAACGCGGGCCGTTTCTTTCAATATTACAGGTCCAGCTTCAGGTCGCCGTCCTTGATCCAGCCCCACTTCCGCAGGGGAATGGCGAACAGCCATGTCAGCACGGCGGGCAGCACGAAGGAGATCAGGATCAGCCCCAGCCAGTCGAAGCCGGTGATGGCGGCTTTCGCACCGCTGGCCACGTCATTGACCCAGCCGGTGTATACGCCGATCTGTCCCACGAAGCCGCAGGTGCCCATGCCGGAGGACACCGCCGCGCCGTTCATCTGCAGCTTGAAAAGGCAGGTGGCCAGCGGGCCGGTGACGGCGGAGGCCAGCGTGGGCGGTATCCAGATGCGAATATTGCGGACGATGTTGCCCATTTGCAGCATGCTGGTGCCGATGCCCTGGGCCACCAGACCGCCCCAGCGGTTCTCCCGGAAGCTCATAACGGCGAAGCCCACCATCTGTGCGCAGCAGCCCGCCACGGCGGCGCCGCCCGCAAGGCCCGTCAGGCCGAGGGAAGCGCAGATGGCGGCGGAGGAAATGGGCAGCGTCAGCGCCACGCCGATGATAACGGACACCAGAATACCCATGAAGAAAGGCTGAAGCTCCGTGGCCCACATGATGGCCTTGCCCACGGAGATGGCCGCCGCGCCGATAGGCCGCGCTACCAGCGCCGCAAAGCCGATGCCCGCCAGAATGGTGACCACTGGCGTTACCAGAATGTCGATCTTGGTCTCCTTGCTGACGGCCTTGCCCACCTCGGCGGCCAGAATGGCCACGAAGAACACGGCCAGCGGGCCGCCCGCACCGCCCAGCACATTGGTGGCAAAGCCCACGGTGATCAGGGAGAACAGCACCAGCGGCGGGGCCTGCAAGGCGTTGCCGATGGCCACGGCCATAGCCGGGCCCACCATCAACGAGCACAGCCCGCCGATGGTGTAGCTGAGTACCACATCACCCTTGGTGATGGTCAGAAACGCATTGGTCAGAAAGCCGATGCCGAACTGTTTGCCGATGGTGTCCAGAATGGTGCCCACCAGCAGCGTGCAGAACAGGCCCTGCGCCATGGCGGACATGGCGTCGATAAAATAGCGCTTGGCGGAGAAGGTGATGTTCTTCCGCGTCAGAAATGCCCGGACTTTTTCCATACTATGTACCTCATATCCCGTAAAATCAAATGGAGTGGACAGATGTCAAGACACATGTCCACTCCATTATAAACGACTTGCGGGATTTGTCAATAGCGAGATCACACCATGCTGCCTTCATACAGCATCCCCATATCGGCCAGCGTGGCCTTCAGGTGGGCAAAGGCATCCTCGCTGGGGCAGGAGAGGGTGTGCAGATGCACCCCGCCGGTCAGGGCGCTGATGGGCTGGGCGTGGGAGTCTGCCATCCGCCGGATAAATTGTTCTACATCGTAGCGGCTGGACAGCGCCAGCGGCGCGGTCAGTTGGCCGTACACCGGGTGCTCCACGATCACGTCAACCACCGTGCAGCCGCAGTCCACCATGGCGAACAGCTCCTTCTGGGTATCCTCGCTGCTGTGATGGCAGGCGATGGTGCGCAGCAGGCCGGTCTCGGAGGGGATGACATAGCCGCGGGGCGTGGCGGTGATGCTGTGGCCCTCGGCCCGCAGCAGGGCGATGTCGCCCACGATGATCTGCCGGGTCACGGAAAAGCGTTGGGCCAGCGCGGTGGCGCTGATGGGGGCGTCGGCACGGGTCAACTGTTCATAGATGGCGCTGCGGCGCTGTGCGGCGGTCATGGCGATCCCTCCCAAAATATAATATACCACATTATATCCCAGATGCGGTGGCACGTCAACTATCGTTGATATGGGATTTTCCTCTTTTCTTTCGGAACAGATTGGTGTATACTATATTATGAATTGAATACCATCGAATAACAAGGGCAAACACGCCTGACAGCGCGTCTTTCCGGCGCTTTTTGCCCTTTTCGCCTTGGTGGGCGCCAGCCCACCTGCGTCTCAAAAGCCAAAAATCACTCGAAAATACATCGCTGGCAGGTGCCTTGCAGTTTTGCCGGAGCAGAAATGTGTCCAGACAAGAAAAGGCCCGCAGAGAATACTTGCCGTATTGTCAAGGGACTTGACGCAGTATGGGCGCATTTCTGCCTGTCAAAACCGTGTCTGTCCTTGTCATTCGATGGTAATATGCTTCAGGAGGTTTACTGTGTACGAGCGAAGAAAAGAGATCATGCAGAACGTTTTCCTGACGTATCTGCCTGCCAGTAAATTCAAGACCAGCGTGCTCAGCGCCCATCTGGTGACGCCGCTGAGCAAGGAGACCGCCGCCGCCAACGCGCTGCTGCCCGCCGTGCTGCGGCGGGGCACCATGCGCTGCCCGGATATGGAGAGTCTGTCCGCCGCGCTGGACACCCTGTACGGCGCGCAGATCGACTATACCGTCCGCAAGAAGGGCGAGCGCCAGTGCGTGGGCTTTGTGGCCTCTGTCATCGACGACGCCTTCGCTCCGGCGGGGGAGAAGCTGCTGGAGCCGGTGGCCGACCTGCTGGGCGAGCTGTTTCTGGATCCCGTGACCCGCAACGGCCGCTTTCTGGCGGAGTATGTGGACAGCGAGAAGCAGAACCTTATCGATGCCATCCGCTCCATCCGCAACGACAAGCAGGATTGGGCCGACGTGCGGCTGATGCAGGAGATGTGCGCCGGAGAGCCTTACGGCGTGCTGCGCCTTGGCGACGAGGAGACCGCCGCCAAGATCAACAACCACAAGCTGTTCAACCACTATCGGGAGCTGCTGGCCACCAGCCGTATGGAGCTGTTCTACTGCGGCAGCGCCAAGCCGGAGCGGGTGGAGGGTGCGCTGTGCCGCGCCTTTGCCGCGCTGCCCCGGGGCGTGGTGACGGAGGGCGAGCCTGTTCGCCGTGTGGCCGCGCCGGAAGATCCCCGGTATCTCACCGAGGAGATGGACGTGACCCAGGGCAAGCTGTCCATGGGCTGGCGCTGTGACACCGACGACGTGCCCGCCATGATCATGGCCAACCTGATCTTCGGCGGCACCAGCAACGCCAAGCTGTTCCTGAATGTCCGGGAAAAGCTGTCCCTTTGCTACTATGCCTCCTCCAGCTATGCCCGCTCCAAGGGAATCATGACCGTGTCCTCAGGTATCGAGTGCAAGGACTTCCAGAAGGCCCGTGATGAGATCCTCCATCAGCTGGAGCGGGTGAAGGAGGGCCAGTGGGAGGACTGGGAGTGGCAGGGCGCGCTGGCCACCATGTGCTCGGCGCTGACGTCACTGTCCGATTCTCAGAACGCCATGGAGAATTACTATCTGGGCCAGACGGCCATCGGCGCGGAGGATACGCCGGAGGATCTGATGGCCGCCCTGCGTCAGCTGACGCCGGAGCGCGTCCGGAAGGCCGCCCAGAGCTGCCATCTGGATACCGTATTCTTCCTGAAGGGAAAGGAGGAGAGCGTATGCTGACCAATTATACCCGTATCGGCGAGACCGCCCGCTGGGAGACGCTGCCCAACGGCCTGCCGGTGTGCATCGTACCCAAGAAGGACTTCCAGCGGAAGTACGCCCTGTTTGCCACCCGCTACGGCGGCATGGACATGAAGTTCCAGCTGGACGGCCAGTGGCTGGATACCCCCGCCGGCATCGCCCACTATCTGGAGCATAAGATGTTCGACACCGCCGAGGGCAACGCCTTGCAGGAGCTGGCCAAGAACGGCGCCGAGCCTAACGCCTTCACCTCCAACGCCATCACCTGCTACTATTTCAGTTCCACCGAGAAGTTCTATGAGAATCTGAAGATCCTGCTGTCCTTTGTGTCCATTCCGTATTTCACCGACGAGTCGGTGGAGAAGGAGCAGGGCATCATCGGCCAGGAGATCGGCATGATCGAGGATAACCCCGAATGGCAGTGCTATAAGCAGCTGATGCAGGGGCTGTATCACCACAGCCCCGCCCGTACCCCCATCGCGGGCAGCGTGGAGAGCATCCGCCAGATCACGGCCCAGACCCTGTACGACTGCCATAAGGCCTTCTATACCCCCGCCAACATGTGCCTTGTGGTGGTGGGCGATGTGGACAGCGATGAGGTGCTGCGTCTGGCGGAGGAAGTCCTGCCCAAGACCAGCGGCCCGCTGATCCCCCGTGATTACGGTGTGGAGGAGCCGCTGACACCCTGCCGGAAGGAGACCCGCAGCCGCATGGAGATCGCCATGCCCAGCTTCCTGGCGGGCTTCAAATGCCCGCCCCAGCACGGCGGCGAGGAGCAGGCCCGCAGCACCGCTCTGGGCGAGCTGGCCATCGACGTGCTGGCTGGCGAGTCCAGCCCCCTGTATGCCCGGCTTTACAGCCAGGGCCTGATCAACGGCTCCTTCGGGTGCAGCTATGACATTCTGCCCGGCGCGGCCTATGTCTATCTGGGCGGCGACAGCAACGACCCCAACGCCGTGGTGCAGGCGGTGCTGGAGGAGGCACAGCGGCTGGTGAAGGAGGGCATCGACCCCGCCTATTACCTGCGTCTGCGCAACGCCAACTTCGGCACGGCGCTGAAGGCCCTCAACAGCTTCGAGGGCATTGCCGTGTCCATGGCCGAGGGCAAGTTCCACAACTATGATCCCTACCGCTTTCCGGAGATCTATGACAGCATCAGCGCCGACGACGTGCTGGACTTCATCCGGGAGAACCTGGTGGAGGAGCGCTGCGCCGTGTCCATCATCGAGCCTGTTTCCGGCGAAGCAAAGGAGTGATCTTTTACGAACGGCATGATCATGACCGACAGTCCCATCCGGTTTCCGGGGCTGTTCGGTGATTGGGCGTTTACCGCGTCCTCCAAGGCCATCAACATCGGCCACGGTATCTACTGGTACGGCATCATCATTGCCCTTGGCTTGCTGCTGGCGGTGGCCTTCTGCCTGCATCAGCGGAAGCATTACGGCATCACCGAGGATGACCTGATGGACTGCATCCTGTGGGGCATCCCCTGCGGCATCATCGGCGCACGTCTGTACTACGTCATCTTCTATCTTGACCTGTTCCGCGACGCGGACGGCAAGTTCAGCTGGAGCAAGGCCATCGCCATCTGGGACGGCGGTCTTGCCATCTACGGCGCGGTCATTGCGGTGGTGCTTCTGGCCATCATCATGGCAAAGCGCAAGGGCTTTAAGCTCTGCGCCCTGACCGATCTGGTGGTGATGGGGCTGCTGATCGGCCAGATCGTGGGCCGCTGGGGCAACTTCATGAACCGCGAGGCCTTCGGCAGCGAGACCACCATCTTTTGCCGCATGCAGCTGACGCTGAAAACCGGCGAGCTGATCGAGGTGCATCCCACCTTCCTGTACGAGAGTTTGTGGAATCTGGTGGGCCTGCTTCTGCTGGTGTTTATCATCGCCCGGCACCGGAGGTTCGACGGGGAGAATACCCTGTTCTACTTCCTGTGGTACGGCATCGGCCGCTTCTGGATCGAGGGCCTGCGCACCGACAGCCTGTATCTGTTCGACTGGACCATCGGCGGCGCGCCCATCCGGGTGTCGCAGGCCCTGTCCGCGGTGATGGTGCTGGTGTCGGTGTTCCTGCTGGTGTGGAATTTGTGGGTGAAGCCCCACAAGCCGGAGGAGCTCTACGTCAACATCGTGGCAGCCCGCGATGCGGAAGAAAAGAAAACCGAAGAATAAACGAATATCCGGTCTGCGAGTCCGCAGGCCGGATATTTTCATACCTTTTCAAATGCCACTGTCTGCTCCTTCATGGAGATTTTACCCACCTGATAGCCGTAGTCGGCAAGCTCCTTCTTGTACCGCAGAAACGAGTGGTCAATGGGGCAGCCCGCGATGTGCTGGATCTCATCAAAGGTCAGCTTGCAGGACTGCCCGCCGTTTTCCTGTATATATTCCCATAAAAGCTGGTATTTGCTCATGTCCCGTCCTCCTGAGTCTCATACTCTGTCCTGCTGGAACCGCTCCAGTCCGTTTTTCAGCAGTGCTGCCGCCTCCGCGCCCTGCCGCTCACGGATAAGCTCCGTGAACCTGTGCAGCGTGTCAAGGCATGCTTCCACGCCGTAGGCCTCCACATACTCCCGCCAGAACTCCAGATTCACTTGGGTGAAGGCGTTGAAGATCAGCGGCGTAATGGTGTTGCCGCTGAGGAAGGTGACGCCCCGGTGATAGCGGAACAGCGCCTCGGCAAAGGCGGCGGTATCCTGCGCCGCGGCCTCTTCCGCCTGACGCTGCAGATCCTCCAGCGCCGCCATATCCGCCGGTGTGTGGTGGGCGGCCAGCAGCTCCATGGCCGGACCCTCCAGATAGTACCGCAGCTTCAGAATGCTTTCCGCAGTCTTTTTGTCCGGCAATCCGCCGTGATACCGCATAATGGCCATCAGCGTGTCCAGACTGCCGGTCTGGGCATAGTCCGCCACCGTCACACCCTTGCGGGACACGATGTCCAGAAAACCCAGACGGTGCAGCTCACGAAGACCGTCATGCACCACCGTTTTGCTGACCTTCATGGCGTCGGCCAGCTCCCGCTCGGTGGGCAGCTTGTCGCCGGGCCGCAGCTGTCCCGATAAAATCATGCCCTCCAGCTGCTGCACGAACAGCTCCTTGATGGAGGGCGCGACGATCTCACGGAATTCCATGCTATCACTCCTTTGGTCAGACCACGACCATATAATATGGTAGCATATCTTTGTGGGAATAGTCAATAGATTTTACGGACAAAAATTGCTACTATTTTACTGTATAAAGGACAAAATATGCCCTTTCCGGTCTGAAATGAGGCAGATCGGCCGGGGCAGTACAAATGGAGGAGAGACCATGCGCGATATCAACGGCAGTAAGCCCACCAATTTCCCTCTGGATGAGAGCAAGCTACCCTTTGAGATCCCCTGTCCCGACCGTGCGCCCCGGGAGAACCTGCTGAAGCTGGGCGCCATGATCACCAACCGCATCGGCCTGAAAACCACCGTGGACGACCCGGAGTACTGGGGCCTGGACGGCGTGCTGACCGATGAGATGGTGGATGTGGCCCTGAAAATGGGCGTCCGCAAGCCCAAGACTATCGCCCAGATGATGAAGCTGACCAAAATGGAGCGGGAGCCCCTGGAAAAGCTGCTGGACGAGATGTCATGGCTGGGCCTTCTGGAGTACAACTGGGAGAATCTGGACGGCAAGAACCCCAACCACGAAAAGCGCTGGGTGCTGCCCCTGTTCGTGCCCGGCAGCGCCGAGTTCCTGAACATGCGCAGAAGCCAGATCGACGCGCATCCGGAGGTGGCGGCCTTCTTCGAGCGCATGACCATGCTGCCGCTGGAGAAGATCACCCCCATGGTGCCTCCCGGAGGCGCCGGTATCGGTATGCACGTTATCCCGGTGGAGAAGGCCATCGAGACGGAGAACGAGGCCATCAGTCTGGAGAAGATCTCCTATTGGTTGCATAAGTACGAGGGCAAGTACGCCAAGAGCATGTGCTCCTGCCGCGCCAGCCGCGCCAAGCTGGGCGAGGGCTGCGGCGACGATGTGGAGAACTGGTGCATCGGCGTGGGCGACATGGCCGACTATATCGTGGAGACCCAGCGGGGCGAGTACATTACCTATGACGAGGTGATGGAGATCTTCAAGAAGGCCGAGGATAACGGCTTCGTCCACCAGATCACCAACATCGACGGCGAGGAGAAGATCTTCGGCATCTGCAACTGCAACGTCAACGTGTGCAACGCCCTGCGCACCAGCCAGCTCTTCAACACCCCCAATATGTCCCGCAGCGCCTATGTGGCGGCGGTGGAGACGGAGAAGTGCGTGGCCTGCGGCCGCTGCGTGGAGAACTGTCCCGCCGGTGCGGTGAAGCTGGGCCAGAAGCTGTGTACCAAGGACGGCTTTATCGAATACCCCCGGCAGGAGCTGCCGGATGAGGTGAAATGGGGCCCGGAGAAGTGGGCCATCGACTACCGCGACAAGAACCGGGTCAACTGCCACGACACCGGCACTGCGCCCTGCAAGACCGCCTGTCCTGCCCACATCGCCGTACAGGGCTATCTGAAGCTGGCAGCACAGGGTAAATATCGAGAGGCCTTGCAGCTTATCAAGCGGGAGAATCCGTTCCCCGCCGTATGCGGCCGCATCTGTAACCGGCGGTGTGAGGATGCCTGCACCCGCGGCACCGTGGATCAGGCCGTGGCCATCGACGAGGTGAAGCGGTTCATTGCCCAGCAGGATCTGGATGCCGCCACCCGCTTTGTGCCGGAAAAGGTCATCCCTAAGGTGGACGGCGAGTTCGGTGATAAGATTGCTGTCATCGGTGCAGGCCCGGCGGGCATGAGCTGCGCCTTCTATCTGGCAGAGAAGGGCTATCGGCCCACGGTGTTTGAGAAAGAGACCCGGCCCGGCGGTATGCTGATGAACGGTATCCCCTCCTTCCGGTTGGAAAAGGATGTGGTGGAGGCGGAGATCGATGTGCTGCGGGAGATGGGCGTGGAATTCCGCTGCGGCGTGGAGGTGGGCAAGGATGTGACCATCGCCCAGCTCCGTGAGGAGGGCTATCAGGGCTTCTATGTGGCCGTGGGTCTCCAGTCCGGCGGAAAGCTGAACATCCCCGGCGGCGAGGCACAGGGCGTGCAGGCCGGTATCGACTTCATGCGCCATGTGAACAGCGGTCTTTGCAGCAAGATGAGCGGCAGAGTCGTGGTCATCGGCGGCGGCAACATCGGCGCCGACGTGGCCCGCACCGCCCTGCGCTGCGGCGCGGCGTCCGTGGATCTGTACTGTCTGGAGGGCTATGAGGACATGCCCATGGGCGAGGAGGATCGCGGCGAGTGTGAGCGCGAGGGCATCACCATCCACGCGGGATGGGGTCAGACGGAGATCGTGGAGCAGGACGGCAAATGCGCCGGTATCCGCTTCCGCAAGTGCCTGTCCGTGAAGAACGCCGAGGGCCGCTTTGACCCGAAGTTCGACGACGCCGTTACCGAGGAGACCGCCTGCGACGTGGTGCTGTACTGCATCGGCCAGAAGGTGGAGTGGAAGGAGTTGCTGACGGACACTAAGGTGGAATTCAACCCCAACGGCACTGTGAAGGCCGACCCCGTCACCTATCAGACCGCCGAGCCGGATATCTTCGTGGGCGGCGACGCCTACACCGGCCAGAAGTTCGCCATCGACGCCATCGCCGCCGGTAAGCAGGGCGCAGTGTCCCTGCACCGCTGGGTGCAGCACGCCACGCTGACCATTGGCCGTGACCGCCGCCAGTTCATTGAGCTGGACAAGGAAAACGCCCTTATCGCCATCGACAGCTACGACAATACGCCCCGCCAGCAGATCGGCTATAACGAGGCGCTGCGCAAGACCTTCCGGGACGAGCGCGTTTCCTTTACTGAGGAGCAGGTGAAGAAGGAGACAGCCCGGTGTCTGGGCTGCGGCGCCAGCATCGTGGATCCCAACAAGTGCATCGGCTGCGGCATCTGCACCACCAAGTGCGCCTTTGACGCCATCCACCTGCACCGTGAGCGCCCCGAATGCAGCACCATGTATAAGTGCGAGGACAAGATGAAGGCCATCCTGCCCTATATGATCAAGCGCAATTTCAAGATCAAGCGCGCCGCCAGAAAGAGCAAGTGATATGCACGAGCTGGGGATCGTATTTCACGTCATCAAGACCATCGAGCAGGTGGGGGAGGAGCAGGGGCTGCAGAACGTGGCCTCCGTCACGCTGGAGCTGGGGGAAGTGTCCGGCGCCATTCCCCACGAGCTGGAGAGCTGCTGGGACTGGGCGGTGAAGCGGACGGAGCTGATGCCCGACGCAAAGCTGCGCATCGAGACCATCCCGGCGGTGACCCACTGCGGCAGCTGCGGGCAGGACTACGCCACCGTGCCGCAGGGCCGTACCTGCCCCCATTGCGGCAGCGGGGATACATGGCTGATCCGGGGCGATGAGATCAACATCAAGGAGATCGAGGCGATATAATGGAACGATACAAGATCATCGAAGTAAAGGAGAGCGTGTTCGCCAACAACGACCGTGAGGCGGCGCGCCTGCGGGAGGACTTGAAGCGGGATAAAATCTTCCTGCTGAACCTGATGTCCTCGCCCGGCAGCGGCAAGACCACCACGCTGCTGCGTACCATCGAGATGCTGAAGGATGAGCTGCGCATGGGTGTCATGGAGGCGGACATCGACTCGGACGTGGACGCGGAGAAGATGGCCGCGGCCGGTGTGAAGTCCATCCAGCTCCACACCGGCGGCATGTGCCATCTGGATGCGGGCATGACGGAGCAGGGGTTGAAGGAGATCGGCACCGCCGATCTGGATCTGGTGGTGCTGGAGAACGTGGGCAATCTGGTTTGCCCGGCGGAGTTCGATACCGGTGCGGTAAAGAATGCCATGATCCTCTCGGTACCGGAGGGCCACGACAAGCCCCTCAAGTACCCGCTGATCTTCACGGTGTGCGACGCGCTGATCATCAACAAGATCGACGTGCTGCCCTACTTTGACTTCGACATGGACAAGGTGGTGGAGTACGCCCACATGCGCAATCCCAAGCTGAAGATCTTCCCCATCTCCGCCAAGACCGGCGAGGGTGTGGACGCCTGGTGCGGCTGGCTCCGCCAGCAGGTGAAGGACTGGACAAACTGAAAAAAGGACGGTACTCGGCCGAGTACCGTCCTTTTTTATCGCTTAGATTTTATCGCTCAGACCCGGTGCAGAATGGCATCCAGATCCTGCTGAGGCGCGGTGATGGGCTGGAGCCCATAGGCGTCCACCAGCGTTTTCACCACTGTCTCGGACAGGAACGCGGGCAGGGTGGGGCCAAGGTAGATGTTCTTGACACCCAGCGCCAGCAGGCTCAGCAGGATGCACACCGCCTTCTGCTCGTACCACGACAGCACCAGCGTCAGTGGCAGGTCATTGACGGTGCAGCCGAATGCCTCTGCCAGCGCCAGCGCGATGCGGACGGCACTGTATGCGTCGTTGCACTGGCCCACGTC
The DNA here is from genome assembly GCA_934597345.1 of uncultured Oscillospiraceae bacterium. GTDB lineage: Bacteria > Bacillota > Clostridia > Oscillospirales > Oscillospiraceae > Vescimonas. The sequence goes on along the minus strand of CAKTRJ010000024.1, from coordinate 5,273 downwards.
CAGAATACGGGGGATACCGCCGATCTCGCCCAGATCCAGATCGTTGAACCGGAACTTGCCGCAGGCCAGCGTCAGCACCAGCGAGTCCATGGGCGTGCGCTTGACGAACTCCGTGTAGTAGTTGCGGCCGGGGTGTGCGCCGTCGCAGCCGCCCACCAGAAAGATGTGCTTCACCGCGCCGCTTTTGATGGCCTCGATGATCTGCGGGGCCTTGTCCAGCACGGCGGCGTGAGCGAAGCCGGTGGTCACCATGTGGCCGCCGTTGACGCCGCTCATGCTCTGGTCGGTCTGATAGCCGCCCAGCGCCTGTGCCTGACGGATGAGCGGGGAGAAATCCTTGCGGCCCTGCGCGTCGGCGGAAATGTGCCGCAGTCCGTCATAGCCCACCACCGAGGTGGTATAGACCCGGTCGGCGTAGCTGGGGCGGGGCGGCATCAGACAGTTGGTGGTGAACAGCACCGGCGCGGGGATGTTGGCGAATTCCTTCTGCTGGTTCTGCCACGCCGTGCCGAAGTTGCCCGCCAGATGGGGGTACTTCTTCAAGCCGGGATAGCCGTGGGCAGGTAGCATCTCACAGTGGGTGTAAACGTTGACGCCCCGTCCGGCGGTCTGCTCCAACAGCTGGTGCAGGTCATCCAGATCGTGACCGGATACCACGATAAAGGGGCCCTTCTTCACGTCGATGTTGACGCGGGTGGGCACCGGATCGCCAAAGGTCTCCGTGTTGGCCCGGTCCAGCAGCGCCATGCACCGGAAGTTGATCTGGCCGAACTCCATAATGAGGGCCAGCCATTCCTCTACGCTGTGCTCCTGTGCCAGCGCGGCAAGCCCCTTATAGAACCACTTTTCCACCTCTTCGTCGCGGTAGCCCAGATTCATGGCGTGGTGGGCGTAGGCTCCCATGCCCTTCAGACCGAACAGCAGCGTGGCGCGCAGGGAGACGGTGTCCGTTTCTCCCTTCCAGAGCCATGTGCTGTCCTCGTCGGCGGTGGAACCGCCCTGCCGCCGCAGCGCCTCATTGACCCGGCCGGTAAAGGCATGGATGGCGGCATTGTCGAAGTTCACGTTGGTCAGCGTGGTGAACAGTCCGTCCGCCAGCAGCCGCGTGACCTCCGGCGGATATTCCTCCCGCTGGCGGCAGACCTCCGCCAGACGGATCAGACGGCACACCAGCTTGTCCTGTAAGTGGGCGGTCTCCGGCTGCTTGCCGCATACGCCGGTCTTGACGCAGCCGCTGCCGCCGGCGGTCTGCTGGCATTGAAAACAAAACATTTCTGACATGGTACATACCTCCTGTGATCGTTGCAGGTAGTATGTGCCATTTTGGAAAGGAATATCAACAAACAAATAGAAACGGCATGCTTTCGCATGCCGTTTCTATTTGAAGTAAGAGAGAAAACAAGCTGTCGGTGTTGTTTATGCGGCGGCGTGGCTGGGAGTGAACACGCGGGCGTTGCTGCGCTCTTCGCGTGCGCGCTCCATCAGATTGGCCTTTGCGGTGCTCCAGGTGAACACGGCGCCGAACAGCAGGGGCAGATAGCCACCGGCTTCACGGATGGGGGCGTCAGCAGCGGTCATCAGAAAGGCGGTCGCCACCACCAGCATGAGGGAAACGATGGAGATCATAATGTAAGTGTTGATGTTTTTCATGGTAGTGTCCTCCTTGAAAAAGTATTTTTAGGGGTTTCTTTCTTTTGTGACTATATAGTAGAATAATTAACAAGAAAAGTAAAGCTATGGAATGTGATAGCGCATATCAGTAATGCTTTCAGCACGATTGCGCATATCGACCGGCAAAAACCGGGTTGAAGGAATGAAAAAAGTGTGATATCATCAAAACATGTACAGCGTATGAGACGGCGGCGTCATGAGTCATATCGCCGTCTGCGCTTCTTTCCCGGACGAAATCACTTTACATATAAGGAGGAAACCACGATGAGACAGTATGTGATCGATGCCTTTACCGACCATGTGTTTGCAGGCAACCCTGCCGCTGTTTGTGTGATGGACAAATGGCTGGACGAGGAGAAGATGATGGCCATTACCATTGAGAACAACCTCTCCGAGACGGCCTTTGCCGTGAAGGAGGGAGAGAAGTATCACCTGCGGTGGTTCACGCCCGGCGGCGAGATCGACCTGTGCGGCCATGCCACGCTGGGAACGGCCTGCGCCATCATGAGCTTCGTGGATACCTCGTTGACCGAGGTCACCTTCAGCACCCTGTCCGGGAATCTGACGGTGGTACGCCGTGGAGACCTGTACGAGATGGATTTTCCCGCCTATGAGCTGAAAAGTGTGCCGGTGACCCGGGCCATGGCGGACGCCATGAACGGCGCCATGCCCAAGGCTGCCTACATGGGCCGCGATCTGCTGTGCGTGTTTGACGACGAGGCCGTCGTCCGCAATATGACGGTGGATCAGGAGAAGGTACGGGCGCTGGACGGCCTGCTGCTTCACGCCACCGCACCGGGCAAGGAGGTGGACTGCGTGTCCCGCAGCTTCGCGCCCAAGTGCAATGTGCCGGAGGACCCCGTCTGCGGCTCCGGACACTGCCACATCGCGCCCTATTGGGTGCAGGCACTGGGCAAGGACAGTCTGGTGGCCTATCAGGCCAGCCGCCGCGGCGGCACGCTGTACTGCACCCAGGTGGGCGGGCGGATCAAAATGAGCGGCAAGGCCGCCGTATACTCCGTGGCGGATATCAACATCGACTGACTTTCAGCAAGGAAAGGAGCGATCCCAATGGAGGAAGTCAAGAGAAATTTCGGCTTCGGCTTCATGCGCCTGCCCATGCGGGAGAAGGAAGTGGACATCCCTGAGACCTGCCGCATGGTGGATACCTTCCTGGAAGCGGGCTTCAATTATTTCGACACCGCTCACGGCTATCTGGAGGGAAAGAGCGAGCTGGCGCTGAAGGAGTGCCTGACCAGCCGCTATCCCCGCGACCGGTACATTCTGACCAATAAGCTGACCAACTTCTATTTCAAGAAGGAGGAGGACATCCGCCCTCTGTTTGAGAGCCAGCTGGCCGCCTGCGGCGTGGAATACTTCGATTTCTATCTGATGCACGCCCAGAGCGCGGAGATCTTCAAGCATTTCAAGAACTGCCGCGCCTATGAGACGGCCTTTTCCCTGAAGGAGGAGGGGAAGGTGCGCCATGTGGGCATTTCCTTCCACGACCGGGCGGAGGTGCTGGAGCAGATCCTGACGGAGTATCCCCAGATCGAGGTGGTGCAGATCCAGCTGAACTATCTGGACTTTGACGATCCCGCGGTGCAGAGCCGGAAGTGCTATGAGGTGTGCCGGAAATTCGGCAAGCCGGTAATCGTCATGGAGCCGGTGAAGGGCGGCAATCTGGTGAAGCTGCCGGAGGAGGCCAAGACCGTGCTGGACCAGCTGCACGGGGGAAGCCCTGCCAGCTACGCCATCCGCTTTGCCGCCAGCTTTCCGGGGATCGCCATGGTGCTGTCCGGCATGAGCAATATGGAGCAGATGCAGGACAACATCAGCTTTATGCAGGCGTTCAGGCCACTGGATGAGCGGGAGCTTGCCGCCGTGAAGAGAGTGCAGGAGATCTTCAAGGGGAAGAACCTGATCCCCTGTACCGCCTGCCGGTACTGTGTGGACGGCTGTCCCATGCATATCGCCATCCCCGATCTGTTTGCCGTCATGAATACCAAGCAGCTCTATCACGACTGGAACGCCGATTACTATTATGACGAGGTTCATGCCCGTCCCGGCCATAAGGCCTCCGACTGCGTGAAATGCGGCCGGTGCGAAAAGGCATGTCCCCAGCATCTGCCCATCCGTCAGCTGCTGATGGACGTGGCGGAGGAATTCGAGAAAAAAGAGAACTGAACCGCAAAAAATATCCGCATGCCGAGGCATGCGGATATTTTTATTATGGTATCAGGCCAGCTTCAGCTGGAAACAGACGCAACAGGGGACTGCGGCCGGTTTGCGGCGGATGTCGCTGTCCATGGCGGCCAGCGCGGCCTTGACGGCGCTCCAGGAAAAGACCAGTCCGAACAGCAGCGGGATGCAGACGGCAGCAGAATGAGCGGCGCCGCTCAGCGAAAAGGCGGATACTGCCGCCAGCATGAGGGAAACCACGGCAGTTGTCAGGTAAGCACGGATGTTTTTCATGGCAGATTCCTCCTTAAAACATAATTTGGGGCTTGTGCTTTCTGTAATGATATAGTAGAATATTTAACAAGAAAAGTAAAGCCACAGAATATTATGACAGATGTAAGAGAAACTGACAGTGTAAGGAGGAAAAATATGGAAACAGCACGGTGCAGAGCCTTTCTGGCGGCAGCGGAAACAGGCAGCTTTTCCAAGGCGGCGGAGGCGCTGAGCTATACGCCCTCCGGCGTGAACCAGCTGGTGACGGCGCTGGAAAAGGAGCTGGGCTTTCCGGTATTCCGCCGGAATACCAAGGGTGTGACGCTGACGGAGAACGGCGAGCTGCTGCTGCCCACAGTGCGGGAGTTCCTGCGGCAGGAGGATCGTATTTTTGAATTGGCCGCGGAGATGAACGGCTTGCTGATCGGCAGCGTTACCATCGCGTCCTATTCCAGCATCGCCACCCACTGGCTGCCTGCGGTGATCCGGGCCTTCCAGCAGGACTATCCCCAGATCCGCATCAAGCTGATGGAGGGCATCTGGCAGGAGGTGTCCAAATGGCTGGACGACCGTGCGGCGGATATCGGCTTCCTCAGCTATCAGGAGGGGATGCCTTATGATTTTATCCCCCTGGCGGAGGATCCCATGCTGGCGCTGCTGCCGAAAAATCATCCGCTGGCCGAGGCGGAGGTCTATCCGCTGGAGAACTGCAAATATGACCGCTTCATCATGCCGGCGCTGGGCTGTGACGATGATGTAACGGCGCTGTTTGATCAGAATGACATCGTGCCCAATGTGCAGTTTACCACGCTGGAGAGCTTCTCCGTGATGTCCATGGTGGAGCAGGGGCTGGGCATGAGCGTGATGAATGAGCTGATCACGGAAAAGCGCATTTGTGATGTTGTCAAGCTGCCCCTGGATCCCCCCTCGTACTGCACGCTGGGCGTAGCCATGAATTCCAAGGCAGATGTGTCCCCGGCAGTGAAGATGTTCCTGAAATATGCCGTCAGAATGCTGACGAAGAAAACGACCGCATAAAGAAAAACGCCAAATGCCTTCGCATTTGGCGTTTTTTTGGTGACCCGTACCGGATTCGAACCGATGTTAAAGGCGTGAGAGGCCTCTGTCTTAACCACTTGACCAACGGG
>CAKTRJ010000023.1 GCA_934597345.1 uncultured Oscillospiraceae bacterium | reverse complement strand
AATTGACCGCCATCTCGGTGAGCAGCAGCTCGCTTTCAGATGGCGGCCTTTTATTCGCGGCTACGTTTGACGGTTACTTTGGGAGAGGTGGCCGAGCGCAGCGAGGACGGAGAGGGCAAAACAGAGCCCCTCTCAGTCACCTGCGGTGACAGCTCTCCCAAAGGGAGAGCCAAGCGCCTGTGCCCGTTCTATTCAATTCGCCTTTTCCAGCGCGGATACACGTTCCGCCACCTGGCGCACCGCGCTCTTCAAAAGCTTCACTTCATCCTCCAGATCATCTACGCGGGAACGGGGCACCATCTGCTCACGGATATCGACCAGCGCTTCCATCACCAGATCGAACTTGGGATTCACCGTATTCTCGATCAGTACCTGCATCCGCCGTTCCGATGCGCTGACTCTTTCGTCGATCACTTTGGACATCCGCTCTTCCGACGCGCTGATCTTCTCGTCGATCAGCTCGGATACCACCTGTATATCATTTTTGTCCAGCACAATATGATCCTCCTGCCCATTCAAGATATATCTATTATATCCGCCGCCCTCTCCCCTGTCAATGTCCTTTCACGAAACAAGCCCCCGGATACTCTCCGGGGGCTTGCTTTATGATCCGAAAACGCTTACTTTAACGCTTCTTCGCATGCAACAGCGACTGCAACAGTAGCGCCCACCATGGGGTTGTTGCCCATGCCCAGGAAGCCCATCATCTCCACATGGGCGGGGACGGAGCTGGAACCTGCGAACTGAGCGTCGGAGTGCATACGGCCCATGGTGTCGGTCATACCATAGCTGGCGGGGCCGGCGGCCATGTTGTCGGGATGCAGCGTGCGGCCGGTGCCGCCGCCGGAGGCCACGGAGAAGTACTTCTTCCCCTGCTCGATGCATTCCTTCTTATAGGTGCCCGCCACAGGATGCTGGAAGCGGGTGGGGTTGGTGGAGTTGCCGGTGATGGACACGTCCACGCCCTCGTGGTGCATGATGGCCACGCCCTCGCGGACGTCATCCGCGCCGTAACAGCGGACATCGGCGCGCTCCGTCTCGGAGTAGCGGATCTCGCGGACGATGTTCAGCTTGCCGGTGTAGTAGTCGAACTGGGTCTGCACATAGGTGAAGCCGTTGATGCGGCTGATGATCTGGGCGGCGTCCTTGCCCAGGCCGTTCAGGATCACGCGCAGGGGCTGCTTGCGGGCCTTGTTGGCGTTCTTGACGATGCCGATGGCGCCCTCGGCGGCGGCGAAGGACTCGTGACCGGCCAGGAAGGCGAAGCACTTGGACTCGTCGCTCAGCAGCATGGCGCCCAGATTGCCGTGGCCCAGGCCCACCTTACGATCCTCGGCCACGGAGCCGTCGATGCAGAAGGACTGCAGGCCCACGCCGATCATCTTGGCAGCCTCGGCAGCGGTCTTAACGCCGGACTTGATGGCGATGGCCGCGCCCACGGTATACGCCCAGCAGGCGTTCTCGAAGCAGATGGGCTGGATGCCCTTCACGATCTCATAGGGGTCAAAGCCCTTGGCCTTGCAGATCTCGCGGCACTCCTCCACGGAGCCGATGCCGTACTGGGCGAGGACGCCGTTGATCTTGTCGATTCTTCTCTCGTAACTTTCAAACAGAGCCATGATTTCGTCCTCCTCCCTTATTCGTGGCGGGGGTCAATATACTTGACCGCGCTGTCCCACTGGCCGTAGTGGCCGGTGGCCTTCTTCAGTGCCTCGTTGGCGTCGTCGCCCTTCTTGATGAAGTCCATCATCTTGCCCAGGCTGATGAACTCGTAGCCGATGATCTCATCGTCCTTGTTCAGCGCCAGCTTGCTGCAATAGCCCTCGGCCATTTCCAGATAGCGGGGACCCTTCTCCTTGGTGGCGAACATGGTGCCCACCTGAGAGCGCAGGCCCTTGCCCAGATCCTCCAGAGAAGCGCCCACGGACAGGCCGCCCTCGGAGAACGCGGACTGGGTGCGGCCATAGACGATCTGCAGGAACAGCTCCCGCATGGCGGTGTTGATGGCGTCGCACACCAGATCGGTATTCAGGGCCTCCAGAATGGTCTTGCCGATCAGGATCTCGGAAGCCATGGCGGCGGAATGGGTCATGCCGGAGCAGCCGATGGTCTCCACCAGCGCCTCCTCAATGACGCCGTTCTTCACATTCAGGGTCAGCTTGCAGGCGCCCTGCTGGGGAGCGCACCAGCCGATACCATGGGTAAAACCGGAGATGTCGCTGATCTCCTTGGCCTGTACCCACTTGCCCTCTTCGGGGATGGGAGCGGGGCCGTGATAAGCGCCCTTAGCCACAGGACACATATGCTGAACCTCAGTCGTATAGATCATAATGACGATGTTCCTTTCTTTGATTTGAAATGATCGCCGGGATCTCCCGGGGGTTTCCTAATGGATATTATAACAGGTCTGAAACGGTTTTGCAAGAAACATTCCAAACATTTGGTGCTTATTTGGCGGCCACGAAGCCCACCTTGCGCTGCACCTTGCTGAGGGTCTTCTGGGCCAGACGGCGGGCGCGCTCGGCACCCTCCTGATAGACGCTCTCCAGATAGGCCTTGTCGTCCATGATGCGCTGGCTCTCCTCACGGATGGGACGCAGCAGCTCCACCACGGCCTCGCCCACGGCAGGCTTAAAGACGCCGTAGCCCTGACCCTCAAACTCTGCCTCGGCCTCCTGCAGCGTCTTGCCGGTGGCGGCGCAGTAGATGGTCAGCAGGTTGGAGATACCGGCCTTGTTCTCCTTGTCGTACTTGACGGCAGTCTCGCAGTCGGTGACGGCCCGCTTGAACTTCTTCATGATGACCTCAGGGGCGTCCATCAGGTTCACGCAGCCGTCCGGCAGGGACTTGCTCATCTTGGTGGTGGGATCGTCCAGGGACATGAGCCGCGCGCCTACCTTGGGGATGAAGGCCTCCGGCAGCACGAAGGTATCGCTGTATACGCTGTTGAAGCGCTGGGCGATATCGCGGGTCAGCTCCACATGCTGGCGCTGATCCTCGCCCACCGGCACCAGATCCGCCTGATACAGCAGAATATCGGCGGCCATCAGCACGGGATAGGTGAACAGGCCCGCCGTGATGTTGTCGGCGTGCTGGGCGGCCTTGGCCTTGAACTGGGTCATGCGGCTCAGCTCGCCGAACTGGGTATAGCAGCCCAGGATCCAGCTCAGCTCCGCGTGCTGGGGAACGTGGCTCTGGATGAACATGATGTTCTTCTGGGGATCCAGGCCGCAGGCGATATACTGGGCCAGCTGGTTGACGCTGCGCTTACGCAGCGTGGCGGGATCCTGCCGCACGGTGATGGCGTGCATGTCCACGATGCAGTACAGGCAGTCATACTCATCCTGTAAGTCCACCCAATTCTTGATGGCGCCCATATAGGAGCCCAGCGTCAGCTCGCCGGAGGGCTGGATGCCGCTGAAAATTCTCTTTTTCGTATCAGCCATTTTCTACCTCACATTACCGGGCCCCGGGCCCGTATTTTTCTTGCGTTCTTAATCCTATCACAAGCAGGGTAAAAAATCAATGGAATCCCTGAAACGTCATTGACTTTTTAGCCAAAAACCATATAATAAGTAGGTGAATTTGTCAAAATGCCGGAGGTAATTGATATGGCGATGGATATGAACTATTTTACCCAGATGGAGGAAAAAATCCCCCACGGAAAGGTGCGTACCCGCTTCGCGCCGTCTCCCACCGGCTATATGCATGTGGGCAATCTGCGCACGGCACTGTACACCTGGCTGATCGCCCGCAACCACGGCGGCACCTTCATCCTGCGAATCGAGGATACCGACCAGGGCCGCCTGGTGGAGGGCGCTACCGACGTGATCTACCGCACCATGGCCGAGTGCGGCCTGAACCACGATGAAGGCCCCGATGTGGGCGGCCCCGTGGCTCCCTATATCCAGTCCCAGCGCCGGGACACCTATGGCCATTACGCCCGCCTGCTGGTGGAAAAGGGCGGCGCTTACTACTGCTTCTGCGAAAAGGCGGAGTCCGAGGAGGATTCCGGCGAGTTCGACCGGGCCGCCGATCCCTGCCGCGATATGCCGCTGGAGGAGGCCCTGAAGCGGGTGGAGGCCGGCGAGCCCTACGTCATCCGCCAGAGGATCCCCGCCGAGGGGACCACCACCTTCCATGACGCCATCTTCGGTGACATCACCGTGGAGAACAGCACGCTGGACGATCAGGTGCTGCTGAAGCGGGACGGCCTGCCCACCTACAACTTCGCCAACGTCATCGACGACCACCTGATGGGCATCACCCATGTGGTGCGGGGCAGCGAATACCTGTCCTCCGCCCCCAAGTACGATCTGCTGTACCACGCCTTCGGCTGGGAGGTTCCCACCTATGTTCACTGCTCCCCCGTTATGCGTGACGCCCAGAACAAGATGTCCAAGCGCCACGGCGACCCCAGCTATGAGGATCTGAAGGCCCAGGGCTATCTGACCGAGGCCATTCTCAACTATGTGGCGCTGCTGGGCTGGTCCCCCAAGGGTGAGTATGCCGAGCAGGAGATCTTCTCGTTGGAGGAGCTGACGAAGGTCTTTGACATGACCGGCATCTCCAAGTCCCCCGCCATCTTCGATATCGCCAAGCTGGATCACTTCAACGCCGTGTATCTGCGCGCCATGGAGCCTGCCGCCTTCGCCAAGGTGGCGGAGCCCTACATCCGCCAGAGCGTCAAGGGCGATTTTGACATCGCCGCCATTGCCGGGCTTTTACAGGCCCGCTGCGAGAAGCTGACGGAGATCCCCGAAAAGGTGGACTTCTTCGACGCCTGCCCCGAGTACGGCATCGACTTCTTCACCAACAAGAAATCCAAGGCCAATCCGGAGGTCTGCAAGGCCATGCTGGAGGCTGCCATCCCCATGTTGGAGCAGCTGCCCGACTGGACGACGGACGCCATCCACGACAGCTTGATCGCACTGGCGGAGCAGCTGGGCGTGAAGAACGCCACCCTCATGTGGCCGGTGCGCATTGCCGCTGCCGGTAAGCTGGTGACCCCCGGCGGCGCGGTGGAGATCTGCCAGATCCTGGGCCGGGACGAGACGCTGCGCCGCCTGAAGGCTGGTCTCGCCAAGCTGGGTTGACCTGTATGGATTGGCTGAAAAAACAGCACCACGCCCTGTGGCAATTCTACCGCGAGACCTTTGGAGAAGCGCTGCTGATGACTACCGCCGCGTTTCTCATCATCTGCCTGCTGGGCTTCGGCGTGAGCCTGTTCAACAAAAGCATCCCGGAATTTGTGGTGAACTACTTCACCCAGATGGTACGGGACGGCAATATCGTCACTGACGACGGTACCATCCATTTCGGCGCGCTGCTGGTCAATAACCTGCGGGCCGCCGCCATCAGCGTCCTGTACGGCTTTATCCCCTTCATCTATCTGACAGCGCTGGCGGTGGGCATGAACGCCCTGATCCTCGGCGTGCTGGCGGCCTACTATGTCAACAGCGGTACTTCCCTGCTGATCTACTTTGCCGGCATCCTGCCCCACGGTGTTTTCGAGCTGTCGGCCCTGCTGATCGCCTTTGCGCTGGGGCTGCTACTGTGCCGCAGGATCACCCAATACGTCCGCAAGAACACCAAGGGCATGATGAAGCTGCTGCTGTGCAATATCGCCCGCAGCTTCGTGATGCATGTTCTGCCGCTGCTGGTAATGGCCGCTGTGGTGGAGACCTACATAACCCCCGCCGTTCTGGCGCTTTTCATGTGATATTACCCGCCGCTGGGCGGTGAAAGGAGAATCATACAATGAACGAGAATGTGACACGGATCCCCGACATCTTCGGCTGCATGGTGTTTACCGAGGAGAAGATGCGACAGCGTCTCAGCGCTGACGTCTATCAGGCGTGGCAGCAATGTCAGGCACAGGGGAAGTCGCTGGATCGTTCCATTGCCGATGAGATCGCCTGCGCCATGAAGGACTGGGCCACGGAGCTGGGCGCCACCCACTTCACCCACTGGTTCCAGCCCATGACCGGCTTTACCGCCGAGAAGCACGACAGCTTCATCACCCCCACCGGAGACGGCCGCATCCTGATGGAGCTGTCCGGCAAGGAGCTAAGCCGCGGCGAGGCCGACGCCTCCAGCTTCCCCTCCGGCGGTCTGCGGGCCACCTTCGAGGCCCGGGGCTACACCGCGTGGGACCCCACGTCCTATGCCTTTGTGAAGGATAAGACCCTGTGCATCCCCACCATCTTCTGCTCCTATTCCGGCAATACGCTGGACAAGAAAACGCCCCTGCTGCGCTCCATGCACGCGCTGGATCAGCAGTGCATGCGCATCCTGCGGCTGTTCGGCAACACCGAGGCCCAGCACGTCATCCCCCAGGTAGGCGCGGAGCAGGAGTACTTCCTCATCGACAAGGAGGACTATCGCCGCCGGGAGGATCTGCGGCTGTGCGGCCGCACCCTGTTCGGCGCGAAGCCTCCCAAGGGACAGGAGCTGGACGACCACTACTACGGCGCCATCAAGCCCCGTGTGGCGGCCTTTATGCACGAGTTGGACATGGAGCTGTGGAAGCTGGGTGTGTTCTCCAAGACGGAGCACAACGAGGTGGCTCCCGCCCAGCACGAGAACGCCCCCGTATACTGCAACGCCAACATCGCCTGCGACCACAATCAGCTGACCATGGAGCTGCTGAAGACCGTGGCCGAGCGTCACGGCCTGGTGTGCCTGCTGCACGAAAAGCCCTTTGCCGGGGTCAACGGCAGCGGCAAGCACGACAACTGGTCCTTGCAGACCGATACCGGCGAGAACCTGCTGAAGCCCGGCAAGACCCCCAGCCAGAACGCCCAGTTCCTGCTGTTCCTGGCAGCCTTCATCAAGGGCGTGGACGAGTATCAGGACATGCTGCGCTGCTGCGTGGCCTATCCCGGCAACGACCGCCGTCTGGGCGGCAACGAGGCCCCTCCCGCCATTGTGTCCGTGTTCCTGGGCGACGAGCTGACCGCCATTCTGGACTCCATCATCCAGGGTACGGAGTATGTGGACGTCACCAAGCGCCGTCTTGAGATCGGCGTGGACACCCTGCCGGAGATCCCGCAGGATACCACCGACCGGAACCGTACCTCTCCCCTGGCCTTCACCGGCAATAAGTTCGAGTTCCGCATGCTGGGCTCCAGCCAGTCCATCGCCAGCCCCAGCGCCGTGATGAACACCATCATGACCGAGGAGCTGGAGCAGTTTGCCGACATGCTGGAAAAGGCCGGGGACTTCCAGTCCGCTTTGCAGACGCTGCTGCACGACACCTTTGCCGCCCACCAGCGGATCATCTTCAACGGCAACGGTTACAGTGACGAGTGGGTGGCTGAGGCCAAACGCCGGGGGCTCAGCAATCTGGGCAACACCGTGGACGCCCTGCCCGCCTACATCGCCGAGAAGAACATCGCCATGTTTAGCCGCCACGGCGTGCTGACCCGTGACGAGCTGGAGGCCCGCTACAACATCCATCTGGAGAACTACTGCAAGGTCATGACCATCGAGGGCAATACCCTGCTGGATATGGCCCGCCGCCAAATCATGCCCGCCGTCAGCAAGTACTCCGACGAGCTGGCCACTGCCCTGTTCCACAAGCAGAACTGCGGCATCCCCCTGTCTGTGAAGATGGAGGAGGCCACGCTGCGGAAGCTGGCTGACCTGTCCGGTAAGCTGTACGACGCCTGCGAGGCGCTGGAGCGGGCCATCAGCAAGGCGCCCGCCATGGACGGCGGCATCAAGGCCGCCTGCTACTACCGGGATGAGGTGGACGCCCGCCGCCAGAAGGCCAGCGCCCTCATCAACCAGCTGGAGACTATCACCGGCGCGCAGCACTGGCCCCTGCCCACCTATGCGGATATTCTGTTCTCGGTGTGATATATAGAAAACTCCACGCAACTTGAAGTTGCGTGGAGTTTTTTCATATGCAATTTCAAGTTGCGGACACCACGGCCTTTTGCCGGTAGAATGGAAGAAGCCGAAGGTATAGATGGTCAAAAGGAGGGCGTCATGAGAAAGAAGAAATGGTTATGCATCATTATCTGCATCACTCTGGCGGCCATCGTCTGCCGCGGCATCGTGTCGGCGATCACCCAGAAGCAATATGCCGCAATGCCCTGTGAATTCGTGATGCCGGAGAGCTTCTCGCTGCCGGACAGCCGCCTTGTGGCGATCGGTACGGCCACACACGGAAACGGCGATCCCTTTGCGGCGGCGCTGGCGGTTCTGCGTGAGATGTACGCGGCACACAGAAACGTCGCGCTGATTCTTGAGGAAAATGTAGGCGACGCGGAAACCGTCGGCTTGCAGCGCGCCTATTCCGGTGAGCTGGGAGAAAACGTAGGGTTCTATCTGATCTACGAGAATCAGGAGATGGCCGATATTCTGAAATGGCTGGAGGAAAACAACCAGCGGTTTTACGGTATCGACATCCAGAATATTCAGGCCGTGGCCGACAGGCTGCGTAACCGCCTGACGGAGCTGGGGTTTGCGGCGGCAAAAGACATGGCTCTTGCTGACGTGGGCAAGGCTGATATTGCGGAGCACCTGCCGCTTCTGGACGAGATCGACCATTTCTTAAAGGGGCGCTATGACAGCGGCGCACTGTCCGAGCGGGAATACTGCTATCTGCTGCATCAGGTGGACTGCATCCGGCAGAACTATGAATACCGGCTGGCAGAGGACCGGCACTTCGACATCCGCGATAAGGCGATGGCACAGAACGCTGCGTGGGTCATGGACTACGAGCAGAGGTTTTACGGCAACAACTACGCCGTTTTGCTGGCCAGCAATGGCCATGTGGTAAAGACCCCGTGGGCCTATGACAATGCCTATGTGGGTGGCACTTTTTGTCCCGCTGGTGTAACATTAAGCAAAGAACTGGAGAAGAACTATTTTGTGATCATTACAGATGCGGCCGAAAGCTATTTTGTCGCAGGTATTGGAAACGGACAAAATCATCAAAAAATTTTTCATATTGATAGAAAGGATCTTCTGTTGTCTGTCAATGGCAGTGGCTACTTTACTGCACAAGAACTGTCAGATATGGGACATACAAACTGGGATATGACCATGGTCGGTGCTACAACAACAGATATACAGACTTGGAATAAAAAATGGTATGCCGTCCCCGTTTCGGTACCCGACAGCTTTGACGCGATGCTGTTTTCTGAAAGAATGACCACCATTCATAAGTGATCATTCGGCCCCAAAAAACAAATAAGCCGCGGCATACGCCGCGGCTTATTTGTTTGAGCTATATCATGGTCAGTGATATAAACAGGGGAATAGGGTCTTGGAGGAAAAATTATACCAGAACAGCGCGATGGAAGACCTTCTTGCCTTTCTTGATGATCACACCATCGCCTGTAAACTGCTCGCAGCCGAAGGTAGTCTCGATGGCGGACACCTTCTCGTCGTTGACGGACACACCGCCCTGCTGCACCAGACGGCGGGCCTCGCCCTTGGAGGCGGCCAGACCGCACTTCACCAGCAGGCTCAGCACGTCGATGGAGCCGCCGCCGAAGTCGTCGTTGGTCAGCTCAGTGGTGGGCATATGCTCGGTATCGCCGGCGCCGGAGAACAGAGCACGGGAAGCGGCCTTCGCCTTCTCGGCCTCCTCCTCGCCGTGGACCAGCTTGGTCAGCTCATAGGCCAGGATCTCCTTGGCCTCGTTCAGCTGAGAGCCTTCCCAGCCGGACATCTTGTCGATCTCCTCCAGCGGCAGGAAGGTCAGCATGCGGATGCATTTCAGCACATCGGCATCATCCACATTGCGCCAGTACTGGAAGAACTCAAAGGGGCTGGTCTTGTTGGGATCCAGCCACACAGCGCCGCTGGCGGTCTTGCCCATCTTCTTGCCCTCGGAGTTCAGCAGCAGGGTGATGGTCATGGCGTGGGCGTCCTTGCCCAGCTTTCTGCGGATCAGCTCGGTGCCGCCCAGCATGTTGCTCCACTGGTCGTTGCCGCCGAACTGCATGTTGCAGCCATAGTGCTGGAACATGTAGTAGAAATCGTAGCTCTGCATGATCATGTAGTTGAATTCCAGGAAGCTGAGCCCCTTCTCCATGCGCTGCTTGTAGCACTCGGCACGCAGCATGTTGTTGACGGAGAAGCATGCGCCCACCTCGCGCAGCATTTCGATATAGTTCAGAGGCTTCAGCCACTCGGAGTTATACAGCATCAGGGCCTTACCCTCGGAGAAGTCGATGAACTTCTCCATCTGGCGCTTGAAGCACTCGGCGTTGTGCTTGATGGTCTCCTCGGTCAGCATCTGGCGCATGTCGGTACGGCCGGAGGGGTCGCCGATCAGGGTGGTGCCGTCGCCGATCAGGGCGATGGGCTTGTTGCCCGCCATCTGCAAACGCTTCATCAAGCACAGGGCCATAAAGTGACCCACATGCAGGGAGTCGGCCGTGCAGTCAAAGCCGATGTAAAAGGTGGCCTTGCCGTTGTTGACCATCTCGCGGATCTCTTCCTCATTCGTGACCTGGGCGATCAAGCCGCGGGCCACCAGTTCTTCATAAATACCCATTTTTCTTACATTCCTTTCCTATACGATCTGTGATGTTGAGTTTTCGACAAGAGGGGCGGCAAAATAAAAAACGCCCCCTGTCCTTGGACAGAGGGCGACAAATTATCGCGGTACCACCTCATGTTCGCCGCCTCCTCACGGAAAACGGCCTTGTCGGGTGCTGACACACCCTATCGCTGTAACGGGCGAACCCGACACATCCCTACTTACCTCAAAGTTCAGGCTTTCAGAAGGCTGCTCCGGGATGTATTCGCACGCGCCGCCCTCTCCTCTTTTCACCAGCCAGAGGTTCTCTTTGCAGGCGCCGGGGCGTGTTACTTCTTCCCTTCATCACGGTAACGGTATCAAGTTGCCACTATTGTAGCAGATTTTTTTCGTTTGTCAACACTTTTTTCGCAATATGAAAAATATTTATAAATGTCTCTCATAAGGCGAATTTATTCCGATATTTCCGCCCGGAATTTCTCCGCCTGGGTCAGCAGTTCCTCCGCGCCCTGTAACATAGTTTCCGTCACATGCGCGCCGCCGGTCAAGCGGGCCAGCTCCATCTGCCGCTGCTTCCGGTCAAGCTGCCACACCTGGGTGAAGGTTCGGCCATTGGCCTCCCCCTTCTCCACGGAGAAGTGGGTGTCCGCCATGGCGGCCAGCTGTGGCAGATGGGTGACGCACAGCACCTGCTTATGACGGCTGATGCGGGCCATCTTCTCAGCCACCTTCTGGGCGGCCCGGCCGCTGACACCGGTGTCCACCTCGTCAAACACCATGGTGGCCACATGATCCTGCTCGCTGAGGACGTTCTTCATGGCCAGCATAATGCGGGCCAGCTCGCCGCCGGAGGCGATCTTGTTGATGGGCTTCAGCTCCTCGCCCAGGTTGGCGGACATGAGGAACCGCACCTGATCCATACCGGCGGCATCCAGCGGCTTCTCGGCAAAGTCCACCTGAAAGCGGATCTTGCCCATATCCAGCTGCCGCAGCTCCGTCAGGATGGCCTGGGACAGCGTCTCACCGGCGGCCTTGCGGGCGGCGGACAGCTCCTCCGCGGCCTTGCGGGCGGCCTTCTCCGCCTTGGCGCAGTCCTTCTCCAGCCGGGCCAGCGCGTCGCCCGCGTAGGCAATGTCGTCCAGCTCCTTACGACAGTTGTCCAGATACGCCAGCATGTCCTCCACCGTCGCGCCGTACTTCTTTTTCAGGCGGTAGAGCTGATCCAACCGGCCCTCCACCTCGTCCAGTTCGTTGGGGGAGAAATCGAAGTTCTCCCGCTGCTCCGCCACGGAAAAGGCGATGTCATACGCCTCGCTGTATGCGCTCTCCAGACGCTCGTACAGGGCGTTGAAGCCCTCATCCAGATGGCGCACGGACCCAAGCGCATCCTGGGCCTGCCGCAGCAGGTTCAGCACGCCGCTGCCGTCCTCACCGCCGTTCAGGGCATAGTCCGCCCCCGACACGGCGGAGATGAACTTCTCGGCATTCCGCAGCAGATTGCGGCGGCTTTGCAGCTCTTCCTCCTCGCCGCTTTTCAGCTTGGCCCGCTCCAGCTCGCCTATTTGATATTGCAGGGTGTCCATCCGCCGCGCTTTTTCCGCCTCGTCCATTTGCAGGGCGTTCATTTTGCGGCGTATCTCTGTTAAGCTATTATACTTGTCGATATATGCATCTAAAAGGTTCTCCACCTTTCCGAAGCTATCCAGATATGCCAGATGCTGCTCCTCGTCCAATAGCTGCTGGCCGTCGTGCTGGCCGTGGATATTCACCAGACGGCTGCCCAGCGTCCGAAGCTGGGACACGGTAACGGGCCGCCCGCCTACACGGCAGACGTTCTTGCCATCGGCACCGATCTCACGCTGGAGCATCAGGTCGCCGTTTTCGTCGGGCGCCGCGCCCAGCTCCTCACACAGAGCGGGATCCACATGGGAGAACAGTGCGCTGACGAACGCCTTGCTGGCGCCGGTACGGATCAGATCACGGGAGGTGCGCTGGCCCAACACGGCGCTCATGGCGTCGATGACGATGGATTTACCGGCGCCAGTCTCGCCCGTCAGGGCATTGAAGCCGGGACGAAAGGCGATCTCCGCCTCCTCGATGATGGCGATATTCTCGATATGAAGCAGTTCCAGCATAGCAGCCCTCCGTTGCGCGTCAGCGCAGCATCTGTTTCACCTGTTCGCAGAAGTCCAATGCCTGCATATTGTCGTGGAACACCAGAAAGATGGTGTCGTCACCGGCCAGCGTGCCCACGATGTCGGTATCGCCCATATTGTCCAGCGCAAAGGCCGCGCCCTGCGCCATACCCTCGATGGTTTTCAGCACCACGATGTTCTGGGCCGCCTCTACGCTGACCACGCTCTCGCGGAAGATGGTGCGCAGCTTGTCGGCAAAGTTCAGCTTCGTTTTCTGCACCGACACGGCATAGCGGTATTTTCCCTGACCGGTGGGCTCCTTCACCAGATGGAGCTGCTTGATATCCCGGGAAATGGTGGCCTGGGTGGAGCGGATGCCCAGATCGTTCAGCCGCTGCAGCAGCTGCTCCTGGGTCTCGATGGCCTCCTCGCTGATGATCTGCAGCAGCTTTTCCTGTCGCATGTTTTTCATTTTTCGTAGCCTCCCATTTTATAGTCAAGGATCTCGCAGAAGCTCTTTTTGCTGAGCCGTACAAGGCCCATGGCGAACTTGGACTGCCGCACACGGACTCTGTCGCCGTTTTTCAGGGAAAACGCTTTGCCACCGTCGGCGGAGAGGTAGACGAACTTCCGGTTGGCATCCGCCGCCTCGATGGTGATCACATGCTCCGGCGACAGCACATAGGAGGTCGCGCGGGTAGAATGGGGGCAGATGGGCGTGATCAGCAGATTCCGAGCCGTAGGCTCCACGATGGGGCCGCCGGCGGCCATGGAATAGCCGGTGGAGCCGGTGGGCGTGGAGATCACCACGCCGTCGCCGGTGACCTTGGTCAGGCAGCCCTCCTCGGTGAAGATATCCAGCCGGACCACCCTTGCCACAGAGCCTTTCGATACCACCGCGTCGTTGAGGGCGATGTTGCTGTACACCGCGTTGCCGCCCCGGAAGATGGTCACGTCCAGCATCATGCGGGACTCCACCACGAAGTCCCAGCTTTGCAGGTCACGCAGGCGCTCCAGCTCGTTGGCCTCCAGTTCCGACATGAAGCCCAGGCTGCCCAGATTGATGCCCAGCACCGGCACATTGTGCAGCGCCGCCGTGCGGCTCAGGTGCAGGATAGTGCCATCGCCGCCGAAGGCGATCACCAAATCGGCGGCCTTGATCTCCTGCTGCAGCTGCCGCACCGGCACGCCCAGCTCGTCGCCGTAGCCGTCCCGGTGGAAGGGCAGGCACACCACCGTCTCAAAGCCGATACTCTCCAGAATGGCCTTGGCGTCCTTGGCCACCTTCAGCTCACTGTCCCGATAGGGATTCGGACAAAGGATCACTTTCTTTTTCACTGCGCTTTCCCCTCCTTCAATGTCTCATGGGATGCTGTCACCACAGCGCGCAGGTCGACGTCCGCGTCCTGTTCGTCGGATTTGCGAAGGTATCCCAGATATTCGATGTTCCCCTCCGGCCCGCGGATGGGAGAATATGTAATGCCAAGCACCGCAAAGTGATTCTCCTTTGCGTGCTCCAGGAAGTGTTCCAGTACCTCCAGATGGACGGCGCTGTCGCGGACGACGCCCTTTTTGCCCACCTTTTCCCGGCCCGCCTCGAACTGGGGCTTGATGAGGCAGGCCGCCTCGCCGCCCTCGCGCAGCAGCGGATACAGCGCCGGGAAGATCAGCTTCAAGGAGATGAAGGACACGTCGATGGAGGCGAAATCCAGCGCCTCCGGTACCTGCTCGGTGGTCAGCGTCCGGGCGTTGGTCTTTTCCAGACACACCACCCGGGGATCGGTGCGCAGCTTCCACGCCAGCTGGTTGGTGCCCACGTCCACGGCGTATACCTTTTTCGCGCCGTTTTGCAGCATACAGTCGGTAAAGCCGCCGGTGGAGGAGCCGATGTCGGCGCAGGTCTTTCCCTCCAGCAGAATGGGCCAGGTCTGCATGGCCTTTTCCAGCTTCAGGCCGCCCCGGCTCACATACCGCAGCGTCTTGCCCCGCACCTCGATATGAGCGTCGTTGGGGACCGCCGTCCCCGGCTTATCCACCTTCTGGTTGTTGACATACACGATGCCCGCCATGATGGTGGCCTGGGCCTTCTGGCGGCTCTCCTGCAGGCCCTGCTCCACCAGAAGAACGTCCAGTCTCGTCTTATTGCTCATGGCACGCCTCCTTCAGCGCCGCCGCCACGCTCTCCGCGTCCAGTCCGCACTGGGCGTACAGCTGCGGCACACTGCCGTGACAGGGGATGGTATCCCCAAGATTCTTCAAAAACAGCTTGTCCGGCGCACAGCCCTGCTGGGCCAGAATGGCCGTCAGCCGCTGGCCCACGCAGCCACTGCCCACGCAGTCCTCCAGCACCAGCAGGCGCTTCTCATGGCCCAGCGCCGCCAGCACCTCCTCATTGCGCAGCGGCGCGATGGCGTTCAGCTTCACCACGCGGGCCTCGATGCCCGATCGATGCAGCAGCTCCGCCGCCGCCAGCGCCTCGTTGATCAATATGCCGTAGGTCAGGATGGTGCAGTCGCTTCCCTGCCGCAGCTCCGTAAAGGTCTCGTCGCCGCAGCAGCCCCGGTACGCGCCCTCCCCGCCGCGGGGATAGCGGACAGCCACCGGGCCGGTCAGCTCCAATACTGCCCGCCGCAGCATCTGCCGCAGCTCGGCAAGGCTGGCGGGACAAAGCACCGTCATATGGGGCACCTGTGCCAGATACAGCGCGTCAAAGCAGCCGTGATGGGTCTCGCCGTCGGCGCCCACAAGGCCCGCCCGGTCAACGCCCAGTACCACATGCAGGCCGTCCAGCGCCACGTCCTGCATCAACTGGTCATAGCCCCGCTGCAGGAAGCTGGAATACACCGCGAACACCGGCACAAGGCCCTGCTTGGCCATGCCGCCCGCCATGGATACGGCGTGACCCTCGGCAATGCCCACGTCAAAGAACCGCCGGGGATAGGCTTTGGCAAACTCCGTCAGCCCGGTGCCCTCCTGCATGGCGGCGGTAACAGCGCACACGCGTTCATCCTCCCCTGCCAGCTTGGTCAATTCCGCACCGAACACATGGGAGAAATCCACTCCAGACGGCTTCAGCGGCTTTCCGGTGACCGGGTCAAAGGGCCCCACGCCGTGATAGTCGGCGGGGCGCTCCTCCGCGGGGGCATAGCCCTTTCCCTTCACGGTACGCACATGCAGCAGCACGGGGCAGCGCTGCTCCTTCGCCCATTGCAGGGACTGCTCCAGCGCCGTCTCGTCGTGGCCGTCCACCGGCCCCATATAAGTGAAGCCCATGCTCTCAAACATGGAGCTGCCCGGCAGCAGCGTCTTTTTCAGCGCCGTCTTTACGTCGTGGCTGACATGATAGAGCTTCTGTCCCACCGCGCCGGTGCCCAGCAGTTGGCGGTAGCGCTTCTTGAATTCATAGTACCCCGGCTTTGTCCGCAGCCGGGACAGATGGCGGCTCAGCGCGCCTACGTTGGGTGCGATGGACATGCCGTTGTCGTTGAGAATGACGATCATGGGCTCGCCGGAGGCGCCGGCGTTGTTCAATCCCTCGAAGCTGAGGCCGCCGGTCAGGGCGCCGTCGCCGACCAGAGTGATCACGTCGTAGTCCTGATGCTGCATGGTGCGGGCCTTGGCCATACCCAGCGCCACGGAGACGGAGTTGGAGGCGTGGCCCGCCATAAAGGCGTCATGGACGCTCTCATAGGGCTTGGGGAAGCCGGACAGTCCGCCAAACTGCCGCAGGGTATCCATCTGCTCCCGGCGGCCCGTCAGGATCTTATGGACATAGC
The DNA here is from genome assembly GCA_934597345.1 of uncultured Oscillospiraceae bacterium. Classification (GTDB taxonomy): domain Bacteria; phylum Bacillota; class Clostridia; order Oscillospirales; family Oscillospiraceae; genus Vescimonas. The sequence continues at coordinate 20,486 of CAKTRJ010000023.1, read as the reverse complement.
ACTGGTGGCCCACGTCGAACACCAGCCGGTCACGGGAGGTGTCAAACACCCGGTGGATGGCCACCGTCAGCTCCACCACACCCAGATTAGACGCCAAATGCCCGCCGGTTTTCGCTACGCTGCGCACCAGAAAAGCACGCAGCTCGTCGCAAAGCTGGCGGGTCTGTTGGGTATTGAGTCGTTTTACGTCGGAGGGGCTATGAATGGATTCCAGCATCAGGGGTCATTCCTCATTTCAGCGATAGAGATGCAGCGCGTGCATGATCCGCGCCACCCGGTACACCACGGCGGTACACTCGTTGATGGCCACCTTTTTGAACAGCGCCTTGCCGCCGATGGTCAGGCCGGAGATCAGCGCCGTCACACCGATGGAGATCATCACGTTGGCGGTATTGAAGTCCCGCTGCAGGGCCGTCACGATCACCGCCGCGGTGGAGCCGCTGACGATGCCGCAGATATCGCCCACCACGTCGTTGCACACGGAGCTGACGCGGTTGGCGTTGGACAGCAGGCGTATAGCCTCTTTTCCGCCCTTTTCCTTGTGGGCGGCCATGGAGTGGAACGGCTTGGGATCCGCCGCCGTCACCGCCACACCGATCATGTCAAACACGATGCCCAGGGCGATGAAGGCCAGCAGCACCAGCGTGGCCACCACATAGCCCGCGCTGCCCAGCGCCGTGGAGGACAAAAAGCTCAGCAGCGCACTGAGCACCACCGCCAGGAAAAATACCCGCAGCGGCCAATGGTCGTTCTTCTTTCTGGGTTTGTTTTTGTCACTGCTCAAGATGAAAAAACCTCATTTCAAAAAACACACGATCACGCCGCCAGCCACCGTCATTGCGAGCCAGTGCGCGCCGCGAAGCAAGTACCCTTGGGGTGCACACTGGCGCGGCAATCCATTCTCTTATGTCCAGAAAAACAGATTCCCACGATCGCTTTGCTCCCTCGGAATGACAGTTCTATCCGGCACTGTGTGATATCGTTAAAAAAACTGAACAGGGCAGCTCCGGAAGTAAATCTTGCGGCTTAGGTACGGGTTGGTTTTCCCCACAGCATGCCTCTCGTCGCCGATCAGGTGGTTTCCCCTTAGATGCTGCATCGCGGCGTTACCGCGTCGCGAGACCCGACTGCCACTTAGTCCGCACTGCAATCCTTCCGAGGCCCCACTGAAATGGACAGCCTAGGTGATTTCCACAGCAGTCACGCCGCCTCTTATCCTCTTTTGCAGGCAGGGTTTCAAGGGAATCGCACGCGGACCCTGGCCGGGGTCCTTGGTGCTTCAGCTCCCCTATCCACCGTGCCCACGCAAGGCAGGCTACTCTGCACACAGCGTTACGGCAGCAAAGGCCGGGTAGCACCGCAATGCAGGTTTCTTGCCATCCGAAGATGGCATCATCTGCCTCGTACACAGGTCGCTTACCACAGGGGGAGTACGCCTGTGCACAACAGCAGGTCTCCACGGAGGCAGGGTCGGGTCCCTCATGCCATTGAGGGGCGCCCTACGTCCGCAGGCGGGCATTTCGCACGCCTCCCTCCAGCACCCACCCCAAACTGGGCGTAAGAAGCAAGCACCAGAGGTTTCACAGTTGTGCCCTTTAAAGGATTTTTAGGCCCTTCTTAGGAGACGGCAGATCTGACTAGGATACTGCGCCGCTGTTCAGTAATTTCATATCATACCACACTTTCTTCCGTTTCGCAACTGGTTTTATGCAGAATATTCCGTATATACACCCCATCGTTCGACAAAGATACCATTGATTGACAAGGGCAGACACGGTTTTGACGGACAAAAAGCGCCGGAAAGACACGCTGTCAGGCGTGTTTGTCCTTGTTAATCAATGGTACGGTTTCCTGCCCTTTTCCTCTTGCAATTTCCGTCATGCCGTGATACAATTTGGTATGTGTACCAAATGTAATGCAGGAGATGAACTACCATGGCCATTACCAACGCCAGTCTGGCTGCCAAAAAACGGATACTGACCGCCTGTGTACGGCTCTTTCTGGAAAAAGGCTACAAGCGCACCACCATTGCCGAGATACTGCGGGAGGCGGACGTATCCGCCAGCACCTTCCAGAATATTTTTCACGCCAAGGACGGTGTACTGATCGAGCTGGTGGAGTTTATGTTCGGCAACCAGTTCAATGCCGCGCGGCAAATGGCGGGCGGCGATCTGCCGCCGGTGTACGTCTACGCGGCGGAGACCGCCATCCAGATCACGCTGACAGAGCTGAACGAAAACCTGCGGGAGATCTATCTGGAAGCGTACACGCAGCCTGAAACGGCGGAATACATCCATCAGAACACCTCCAGTGAGCTGTACCGCATTTTCAGTTCCTATCTCCCCGGCTATACGGAAAGCGACTTCTATGAGCTGGAGCTGGGCTCGGCAGGCATCATGCGGGGCTATATGTCCCGCAAATGCGACAAGTATTTTACCCTGGAGCGGAAGCTGCGGCGCTTTCTGGTCATGAGCATGAGCGCCTACAAGGTGCCGGAGGCCGAGCAGGAGCAGGTGTTGTCCTTTATTGCCGCGCTGGATATCCGCAACCTTGCCGAGCAGGTGATGCATCAGTTGTTCGCGGCGCTGGCCATGCGCTTTGAATTCTCTCTGCAAGGACTTGCAGAATGACCCCGCCACATTCTTATCTCCTCCCGGGATTTTAGGTAGGGAAAAGGACAGGTGCTTTCCGCGCCTGTCCTTTTCTCATGTCGGTTTTTACTTATTCCGGCCTACCATGCGGTCGGCCAGCTCCCACAGGAACATGTGATCCGACCAGTTGGCCACGGCGGCCTTGGCGCTCTCCGTGCAGCGCTCCACCTCTTTGGCACAGCCGTCCAGCCCCAGCACATCCACGAACGTGACCTTGCCCTCCTCCTTGTCGGAGCCGATGGGCTTGCCGAACACGGCGGCGTCTCCCACCACGTCCAGCATATCGTCCCGGATCTGGAACGCCTTGCCGATGCCGTCGGCGTAGGCCAGCGCCTGAGAGCGCATGCCCTGGTTCATCTTGGCGGCCACGCAGCCCAACTCCGCCGCGCCGGAGATCATCACGCCGGTTTTCAGACGGTTCAGCTGGGTCAGGCCCTCGGCGGTGTCCACGTTATACACGGTGTCCAGCACCTGGCCGCCCACCATGCCGTCCGCGCCGCAGGCCCGCACCAGCACCCGCAGCGCCTCCAGCCGCGTGTCGTTGGACAGCATAGGCGCGTCCAGGATCAGGCGGAACGCCTCCGGCTGGAGGGCGTCGCCCGCCAGGATGGCCAGTGTCTCGCCGTAAGCCTTGTGGCAGGTGGGCTTGCCCCGGCGCAGGTCGTCATCGTCCATGCAGGGCAGATCGTCGTGGATGAGGCTGTAATTATGCACCAGCTCCAGCGCGCAGCCGAAGGGCAGCGCCAGATGCCAGTCGATGCCGCCCAGACGGGCGAACTCCAGCGTCAGCACCGGGCGGATACGCTTGCCGCCGCCCAGAATGGCGTAGCGCATGGCCTCGTACAGCCTGCCATAGGCCACCTTTTCCGTAAACAGGCCGTCCAGATACTTTTCGATGGCCTGCTGATATTCCTTGTATCTCGCTTCGTAATCCATATTATTCCTCGCTTAAAAAATCACTCTCGATGGGAGCGCCGTCGGGGCCCTTCATCAGCTTGACCACCTGCTGCTCCGCCTTGTCCAGCTCTGTGCGGCACTGGGCGATCAGCTTCGTGCCCTCTTCAAACAGCTTCAGGGAGTCGCTCAGCTGGGCGTCGCCCTTTTCCAGCTTGCCCACGATCTCCTCCAGCCGCGCCATGTTTTCCTCAAATGTCTTTTTTGCTGCCATATGTCAGTCCTCCTTATGGTCAACGGTGCAGTCCAGCGCGCCCTGCCCCAGCTGCACATGTATCCTGTCGCCTTCCCTCACCTGCCGGCTTGTCCGCAGCACCGTGCCGTCCGCGGCCTGTGCCATGGCGTAGCCCCGGCCCAGTACCTTCAGCGGGCTGAGGGCGTCCAGCGACGCCGCCAGCGCGGTGAACCGCTGCTGCCGCGCGCTCAGCTGCCGGTGGGCCGTCAGGCCCAGGCGCTGCTGCACGCTGTCCAGCTGCATCCGCCGGTCGTCGACAAACGCCATAGGATCGGTCAGCACCCGCTTGGCCGTCAGCGCCTTCAGCTGGGTATCCGCCTTCTCCAGCGTGTTCAGCGTTCCCTGTGCCATGGCGCGGGAGGCGCTGTCCAGCTGCTTCAGAAGCTCCGCCTGATCCGGCACGGCGATCTCCGCCGCGTTGGAGGGCGTGGACGCCCGGCGATCCGCCACGAAGTCGGAGATGGTCACATCCGGCTCATGCCCCACGGCGGAGATCACCGGGATCTCCGAGGCATAGATAGCCCGGGCCACCCGCTCGTCGTTGAAGGCCCACAGATCCTCGATGGAGCCGCCGCCCCGGCCCACGATCAGCACATCCGCCAACTGCCAGCGGTTGGCGTAGCGGATGGCGCCCACGATCTCCGGCGGCGCCTCCATGCCCTGCACCCGCACCGGCAGCAGCAGCACCTTTGCGATGGGATAGCGCCGCCGCAGGATGCGGATCATGTCGTGTACCGCCGCGCCCGCCGACGAGGTAACGATGGCGATGCGCCGGGGGTACAGCGGCAGCGGCTTCTTGTGGGCGGGGTCGAACAGGCCCTCACGGTTCAGCTTGTCCTTCAGCTGCTCGAAGGCCACATACAGGTCGCCGATGCCGTCCGCCGACAGGGACGTGCAGTACAGCTGATACGCGCCGTCACGGGGATAGACGCTGATGCGTCCCCCGGCGATGACCTGCATGCCGCTCTCCGGCCGGAACCGCAGCCTCCCCGCGCTGCCCCGGAACATGACGCAGCGGATGGCGCTCTCGCCGTCCTTCAGGGTGAAGTAGTGGTGTCCGGAGGGATAGATCTTATAGTTGGACAGCTCGCCCCGGATCAGCACTTCACTGAGCCGGGGTACGCCGTCGATGATGCTTTTGATATACTGGTTGACCTCCGTCACGCTGAAAACATGCTGTTCCATAACAACTCCTACGAAAAAGGCAGGGCCAATGCCCTGCCCTTCTGTGTTTACTCCTTGATCTCCTGCCGCAGGAAGCTGCCCAGAATACCGTTGACGAACTTGGCCGTCTCCGGCTCGTCGTACTTGCGGGTCAGCTCCACCGCCTCGTTGATGGCGACACCGTGGGGGATATCCGGCATGTACATGATCTCGTACATGGCCAGCCGCATGATGGCCGAGGCCACCAGCGAAATGCGCTCGAAGCGCCAGCCCTTGGCATACTTCTCGATGTAGGTGTCCAGCTCGGCGGCGTGCTCCGCCACACCGGAGACCAGGCGGCGGATGTAGGCCTCCTGCTTGGCGTTGGGCCGTTGGGCGTACAACTCACATTCCGGGGCCAGCTCGGCGAACTTCTCCTCAGACAGGTAATGATCCAGAAATTCCCCGATGGGCAGGTCGGTAAAGCTCAGCTCAAACGCCAGATGCATGGCGATCTCACGGGCAGTATTGCGTGTCATACTCTTCTCTCTCTTTTTCGTCGGTTTAGTTGAAGCTGATGCCGCCTACATGGACGTTCACGGCGGACACGGGATAGCCGGTGGTGCTCTCCAGCGCCTGATACACGGCGTTCTGGGCCTTCTTGGCCACCTCGCCGATGGTGCAGCCGTAGCGCACCGTGATGAACACGTTCACCATGATGGCGTCGCCGTCCATCTCCACTCGGATGCCCTTGGCGGTCATTTTCTTACCGCCCATGAAGTCCGACACGTTGGCGCTCATCAATCCGGTGACATCCTCCACCTCCAGCACAGCAGCGGACGCGATGGACGCCACTACCTCCTCGGAGATCTGGATGGTGCCCAGCTCCTCCTGATGGGTCATATATTCTTTATTCTCAGGCATAACGATGTGTCTCCTTGCAATAAAACTCATTCGTAAAATTTAGTATACCATTTCCCGCCGGAAATTACAACAATTATTTAGGCTGGACATCGTAAAAAGTTGTAGGGGCGGGCGACTCTGCCCGCCCTGTCGGAAACCGGTAATGGCTGGGGGCGGACAGAGTCGTCCGCCCCTACAAAGTTATATTCGTCCCTGCACCCGCAGGGTGTTTCAGTCCGCCTCCATGATCTTGATCTGCCCAGCGGTATACTGGGTCTCGTTGATGACGATGTCCTTGATCCGGGCCACGTCCGTGGCGTCAAGGCCGTCCTCACCGGCGTCCACCACCACGCTGCAGGAGTCCGAGCCCATGAATACCACGCAGTCGGCGTAGCCCTTGGCCGTCACCAGATTCTCCACCTGGGACTCCGCCACAGTGTAGCCAGCCAGTACCTGCAGGGTCTGACTAGCCTCGTTGCACACCTCCTCGGTGGCGTTTTCGTCCATTTCTGCCTCCTGTAACATGCTGATGGCGCTGTCACGGGCCTGCTTGCGGCTGAGCCGCGCTGTGGCGAAGTAGTCGTTTTCCCCAGCCGTATCGCCGGACACGGTGACGCCCTCGCCGTTCTCATTGACCAGCGTGGCCTGCCCCAGAATTTTGTCCGTTTCCGCCACGTTCCCGGCGTACCGCCAGTTCAGATAGACCGACGCTCCCACCAGCACCAGTACCGCCAGCACCACCGCCGGACGCTTCCAGTTCTTCTTCCATTGGATCTTCATGCTCTTGCCCTCCTGCTTTCCGCTATATTCTTATTTCCATTGCACCACCGTGATCTTGTCGCTGCCCAGTCCCGTCAGCACCGACACCGCCTGGATGACCGCCAGATTCACGCCGCTGTCGCCCGCGCCCTGGCAAACCACCACCGCGCCCTGATAAACGGGGTAGGTCTGCTCCGTCACCACCACGTCCTCATAGCCGCTGCCCCGGTTCAGCGTCACCACGTCCCGGTCCTGACGGTCCTCCGTGTCCCTCAGGCTGGTGCTGCGGTTCTCCGCCAATTGCAGGGACGAGCCGCTTTTCAGCGTCAGCATCACCTGCACCTGTCCCACGCCCCGGATGCGGCCCAGCAGCTGCTCCAGCCGTTTCTCCGTCTCCGCCAGAGAATATGCCTCGGACACGTTCACCGGCTGGTCGGACGATGTCTGCTGCTCTCCCTTTCCGGAGGGCAGCAGCATCAGCACCACACCGGCCAGCACCACCAGCGCCACATATCTGTACTTTTTTACATAGGATATGAGCTTCTCCTTCGCCATATGCCTCACTCCGTTTCCTGCCAGTGCTGACAGTCCTCATCGATGCCCAGATCGGTCTCGATCACCTCCGCCAGCGCCGGGCTCCTTGGGATATCCAGCGTCACCCCCACCGGGAACGGCACGCCGTCCCGCTCCTGACAGGCCACCTCCGGGTGGCAGGTCAGGCCCAGCGCCGCCGCTTTTTCTGAAATATATGCGGCGGTCTCCTGTTGTATGATGGCTGCCATCTCCTGCCGGTTGGCGTCAGTGTATGCTTCCGTCTGCTGTTGGATGGTGCCCTCCCACGCTTCGTACTGCCAGCGGAGGCTGTCCATATCCAGCGTCAGCAGCGGGCGGAGCACCACCAGCAGCATCACAAGGCCGCCGGTGCATTTGGCAATGGTCAGCAGGGCCCCCTTGGGGATCAGCGCGTAGAGGATGGACAGCACCATGGCCGCCGCCACGATGCCGAAGAGCCATGTCCGGAAAACACTCATGGGATCACCACCGATACAGAGGATGTGATAGAGATCAACAGCAGCAGGGCGCAGCTGCCCACCATGCCCAGCATCAGGCCGAAGGCGCTGCCCAGCGCGTCGATCAGCTCCACCAGCGTGCCGTTTCCGGCGGTGCCCGCCAGAAAGGCCGTGATCTTATACAGCAGGTACTGCACCGCCAGCCGCAGGAAGGGCGTCAGACAGGTTGCCAGCACCGCCAGCATGCCGAAGATGCCGATGGAGTTTTTCAGAAGTCCCGCGCCGGACAGCACGCTGCCGCTGGCCTGAGAGATGATGCCGCCCACCACCGGCACCGCCGTGGAGATGACCGTGCGGGTCACCTGTAAGGTCAGCGCGTCGGCGGAGGTGGCCGCCGCGCCGGAGATGGTCAGATAGCCGGTAAACAGCACCAGCGCGCCGGTCAGCGCCCATGTGACCACCTTCTTGATGCCGGCGGCGATGCGCTTAAGGGGGTTGCCCGGCAGCATGGCGTCGGCAGCGGACGCCGCCACATAGAAGTACACCAGCGGCAGCAGCACACTGTGGATCAGCGTCATCAGGAGGTTTGCGAAGAACACCGTGGCCACCTGCCGCACACCGGCCGACACGATGCCGCCGCTGGCCGCCACCGCCGCCGCCAGTGAGGGCAGCAGCGCCGTGCTGAGCACGTCCAGCTGCTCCATGGTCTCCGTTCCCGCGCCCATCATGGTCTGCACGTCGCCTGCCGCCGTCAGGGTGATGACCAGCACGAAGGACAGCGGCACGAAATTGGCCATCAGGGGATGCTCCGCCGCCTGAAAGCTGCCCTCCGCCACGCCGTACAGCAGCACCGCGCCCAGCAGCACCACTATCACCCGCAGACTGCTGCGGAACTCCGCCGCCAACAGACGGCAGGCGTTGTCCCACAGCTTCGCCACGCCCTTTGACAGCGTGCCGCTGTCGGCGGCGTCCCCGTCCAGCTGCTCCAGCAGCGCCTGCGCGTCGGGAGAGAGGGCGTCCTCCACCTCCTCCGGCAGCACCGCCCACGCCGGTACGGCGCACAGCAGCAACAGTACCGCCGCTGCGGCCACGATGCGCCCCTTCACAGCAGTCCCTCCAGCATCTGCCACGCCGCCCGGAACAGCGGCAGCGACACCAGCAGCGCGGCGAAGGCGCCCGCTATCTCCACCAGTCCCGCCATGGCGCCCTCCCCTGCGTCCCGGCACAGTGCACCGCCGGTGCGGCTGACAAGGGCAATAGCCACCGTTTTCAGCAGCGGCGTGAACAGCTCGGCGGACAGGCCGCCCCAGTCCAGCAGCTCCCGCAGGAAGTCCGTGACCTCCTCCAGCCCCCTGGCCAGCGCCGCCAGCACCGCCACGCATACCGCCAGCGCCAGCAGCAGCGCCGTGTCGGGGCTTGTCTTTTTCATGAGCGCCGTCAGCACCGCGCCCAGCAGGCATACCGCCGCAATCTTGGCCGCCGTTTCCATCACAATGAGAACAGGCTCTTGACCAGATCGAACAGGTCGCTGATCTGCTGCAAGAGCATCATCAGCACCACGATCAGCCCCGCCAGCGTGGTCAGCAGCGCCTGCTCATCCCGGCCCGAGCGCACCAGTATCAGGTTCAGCACCGCCACCAGTATCCCGATGGCGGCGATCTTGAAGATCAGATCCACATCCATGCTTTCCTCCTCACAGCAGTAAAATGATCAGCAGCCCCGCCGCCGACAGCGCGCCCGCCAGCCACAGCTTCGTGCTCTGTCTCTGCTGCTCTCCACGGCGGCGGCAGGCGTCCTTCAGCTGTCGTGCGGCGTACAGCAGCGCGGCGGTCAGCTTCTCCTCGTCGCCGGTCAGCTCCAGCGTTGATACCGGCTCCGCTTCTACGGGGAGACCGGAAAACACGCGATACCAAGCTTCCTGCAAAGGCATACCGCCTTGCAGCAGCTTTTCCACCCGGCGGAAGTACACACCGGCCAGCGGGTAGCGCTGCATGGCCGACAGGATATCCGGCAGGGGCTTTTTCTGCCAGCGGATGGCCGCCGCCATGGTGTCCAGCGCCGCCGACAGCTCCCGCAGCAGCTGTGTCCGCCGCCGCTCCCGCCGCTGGTGAGCCGTAAAGGCCCACAGGGCCGCCGCCGCGATCAGCGCCGCGCCCAACAGCTTCCCCATCACAGCACCACCACCTGATAGCGGCGCTCCGCGCCGTGACGGGTGATGGTGACTGCCCGCTCAAACACCTTCAGCTTCAGCAGCTGGGCGAACAGCGGCTTGCGCTTCAGCTCCTCCACATCCGCCGCGTGGATGGTGGCCAGCAGCGCCACGCCGCAGTTGGCGGCGGCGGATATGGCATACAGATCCTCCCGCAGGGTGATCTCGTCCACGGCGATGATCTGGGGATTGGCGGAGCGCAGCACCATTGGGATGCCCGCCGCCTTGGGACAGCCGTCCAGCACGTCCGTATGGCAGCCCACCGCCAGCTGCGGCACGCCCCGGTGCATCCCGGCGATCTCGCCCCGTTCGTCCACCACCGCCACACGCCGGGCGGCGTGGAGGTCGGAGCCGTTGGACAGGGCGCGGATCATGTCTCGCAGCAGCGTGGTCTTGCCCAGTCCCGGCGGTGAGAGGATCACCGTGGAGCAGAAGCGATCCCCCTCCCACAGCTGGGGCAGTATTGTGTCGGACAGGCCCTCCTGCTCCCGGCCGATGCGGATGCAGACGGAGGAAAAGTCCCGCAGGTTACGGCTGCCGCCCTCCCGCACCACGGCGGTGCCGCACACCCCCACGCGAAAGCCGCCGGAGGCGGTGAGATAACCCTGTGCCAGCGTATCGGTGACAGCGTAGCGGGAATAGCCCGTGACCAGATCGCACAGCTGCTCCAGATCGGCCTGTGAGACGCAGGGCCGGGGCAGCTCCTGAGAGGGCCATATCTCCCCCTCCGGCAGCAGCACCGTCATGGGCTGTCCCGCCCGCAGGCGCAGCTCCTCCGCCCGGACCTTCTGATGATCCGGCAGCTGGCGGGCCAGCCGCTGCCACTTGGCAGGCAGCAGCAGCGCCGCCTGCTCATACCGCGCGATGGCGTACCGCTCGTCCATCCGACCACTTCCCTCCTGTTTGATACTCCACTGTATGAGGGCGCGGACAAGGTTATGACAACAAAAAAGCCCGCCCCGGCTTTGCGCCGGGGCGGGCAAATACGATGTGATACTGCGGAAAGCAAATTATTTCCACAGGCTGCACAGCAGGTCGGTGTAGGCGCTGGGATCGTCGATGGGCAGACCGGCGATCAGACACGCCTGATTATACAGGATCTGGGCGTACTTCTTGGCTTTCTCCGGCTCCACGATGCGGGCGGTCTCGAAGGCCAGGAACGCGGGATGATCCACGTTGACCTCCAGGATACGCTTGGCCTTCATGTTCAGGTCGGGCTGCACGGCGTTGAAGTACTTCTCCATCTCGAAGGTGATGCCCTCACCGCTGGACAGGCACACCGGGTGGGTCTTCAGCTTGGTACTGGCCTTGACCTCCGTCACCTTGTCGCCCAGGGCCTCCTTGATGAAGGTGAAGGCCTCCTTGTAATGCTCGGTCTCGTCAGGCTTCTTCTCGTCGTCCAGCTCCAGCTCGCCGTCCACCACGCTGCGGAAGGGCTTGTCCCGGTACTTGCCGAACATGTCGGGGATGAAGCCGTCGGTGTTGTCAGTGAAGTACAGCATCTCATAGTCGTGCTCCTTCACCAGCTCTGTCTGGGGCAGGTGGTCGATGGCGTCCACACTCTCGCCGGTGGCGTAGTAGATGAACTTCTGGCTCTCCGGCATGCGGTCCACATACTCGTCCAGCGTCACCAGCTTCTTCTCCTTGGAGGAGTAGAACAGCAGCAGATCCTGCACCTTTTCCTTGTTGGCGCCGTAGTTGTCCAGGGCGCACAGCTTCAGCTGGCGGCCATAGCTGCGGTAAATGGTCTCATAGCTCTCCCGCTCGTCCTTCAGCATCCGCAGCAGCTCCGCCTTGATCTTCTTCTCCAGATTGGAGGCGATGACCTTCAGCTGGCGGTCATGCTGCAAAAGCTCGCGGGAGATGTTCAGGCTCAGGTCGGGAGAATCCACCACGCCCCGGACGAAGTTGAAGTACTCCGGCAGCAGGTCTGCGCAGTGATCCATGATCATGACACCGGAGCTATACAGCTGCAGACCAGGCTTGAAATCCTCGGTAAAGTACTGGTTGGGCATACGGGAGGGGATGAACAGCAGGGCCTTATAGGTCACCGCGCCCTCCACCGAGGCGGTGATCACCGACTGCGGCGGGGCCATTTCACCGAAGCGCTCCTGATAGAACTTGTCGTACTCCTCCTTGGTGACCTCGCTCTTCTTCCGCTGCCACAGGGGCACCATGGAGTTGAGGGTCTCGTACACAAACTCCTCCTCGTACTCCGGCTTATCCTCAGGGCAGCCCTCCTTCAGCTTGGGATGGGGCATCAGCATCCGGATGGGGAAGCGGATGTAGTCGCTGTACTTCTTCACCAGCTTATAGAGGGGGTATTCCCGCAGGTACTGGCTGTACTCGTCCTTCTCCTCCTCGCTGTCGGGCTTGATGTGCATGATGATATCGGTGCCCACAGTGTCCTTCTCGCAGGGCTCGATGGTGTAGCCGTCCACGCCGGTGGACTGCCAGCGGTACGCCTGATCGCAGCCGTACTTCTTGGTGATGACGGTGATCTCGTCGGCCACCATGAAGGCGGAATAGAAGCCCACGCCGAACTGGCCGATGATATCGGTGTCGGTGGTCTCCTTGCCCTCCAGCTCGCCCTTGAACTGGAGGCTTCCGCTGTTGGCGATCACGCCCAGATTGTTCTCCAGATCGCTCTCGTCCATGCCGATGCCGTTGTCGCTGACGGTCAGGGTACGGTTCTCCTTGTCGATGGTCAGGGTGATCTGGAAGTCCTCCCGCTTCAGGCCCACCTTGTCGTCGGTCAGGCTGAGATAGCACAGCTTGTCGATGGCATCGGAGGCGTTGGAGATGATCTCGCGGAGGAAGATCTCCTTATGGGTATAGATGGAGTTGATCATCATGTCCAGCAGACGCTTGGACTCGGCTTTGAATTCTTTCTTGCTCATGGTTTTGTCCTTTCTATGGGGATGGGAGGCGCGGCAGCGCCTCCCTTGGATATATGCGGTTCGTGGACGGCATGACATTTCGTAGGGGGCGATGCCCACATCGCCCCGCCGTTCACCGAAATGCGCCGCGTAGGGCGGGGTGCCCTCACCCCGCCGCCAGGGGGATGTCAATCCATCGTGCGGCGACCTGAGGGCAGGCCGCCCTACGGCGCTTTCCTGGCAGTGAATGTGCGTTTTCCGTTATCATTCCCCGTCCTTTTTCTTCTCGTTGGCGCGGGTGATGACCCAGCCCACAGCAGTCAGGGCGGTCATGGTGCCGTAAATGACGGCCAGCGCCTTGCCCAGCGCGGACAGCCCCGGCAGCACCTTTCCGGCGGCCTTGGCGGCCTTTTCTCCCACGTTGGCGATGGTTTTCGCGGTTTTCATATTGGGCATGGCGCACCTCACTTATGGGCCTTGTACCACTCCACCACAGGAGCCAGCGCCCCGGCGCTGACGGCGGAGGCGCCCTTCTTCGCCATGTCGTAGGTCAGCTGCTGGGCCTCGTTCAAAGGCTTCTTCTCCTCCAGATTTTTGAGGATCTCCCTGCACTTGACCTTCATGATCCACTTGAAGGGGCCGTGAAGCTTTTTGATATCGAAGCCGCCCTGCAGCGCGAAGCAGTCCACCTCCCTGCCGAAGTCCCGCAGCAGCTGATCGTGGAGCGCATCGGCGGCGGCTTTGGTGCCGGGGCCCATGCCCACACGCACCATGGCGCGGACATCGAAGAACTTCATGGCCTTCCGTGCGCCCACGCACTTGTCGGCCATGACCCAGCCCAGATAAATGACCTGCTGGTCGGGCTGGGGATTGTGCATCTGGGAAATGTCGTTGACCGGCAGGCCGGTGGCCTCACCCAGCATTTTGGCGTACTGGGCGGTATAGCCGGAGTTGGACGCATATACGATGGCAGAGATCATAGCATTTCCTCCCTTGTTTCGGTTATTATACTTAATTTTATTGTACCACTTTTGTCAACACCCGCGTCAGCGCATGAAGCGGTCGATGGCGTCGTTGAGACTGTCAATGGCGGCGGTGTCGCCCTCCTCCACCGCATCCACGATGCAGTGGGCGATGTGATCCTTCAGGATCACGCGGCCGGTAGAGTTCAGGGCAGAGATCACGGCGGACAGCTGCACCAGCACCTCAGCGCAGTCCTCGCCCCGCTCCACCATGCGGCGCACCGCGTCCAGATGGCCCTGCGCCCGGCTGAGACGGTTCAGCACCGCTTTGGTATGGGCGTGGGAATGGGTGTGGCCATGGGACGTGCCGTCGCCGTGGGTGTGTGTCGTGCCGTCGGCATGGGTATGGGTGGTGCCGTCTGCGTGGGTGTGAACGTGTTCGGGCATGGGATATCGCTCCTTCACGGTGATTTGGAAAAAGGCCGCCGCAGTTGCGCCGCGGCAGCCTTATTCCTATGATACATCAATCTCTCTGATTTGACAAGTGCTTACGCCTTGGCCATGCCCTTCTGGCGGGCATACTCGGCAGCGCCCAGGGCGCCCATCAGCTGGGGATCGGTCTTGAGGTCGATGACCTTCAGCTTCAGAACATGCTCGATGGCCTGCTTCAGACCCGCGTTCTTGGCGCAGCCGCCGGTCAGGGTGATGCTGTCGGTAGCGCCGGCCTTCTTGCTCATGACGAAGCAGCGCTTGGCCACGGCCATCTGGATACCGGCGGCGATCTCGTCCATGGGCTTGCCCTCGCCCACCAGGGTAATGACCTCGGACTCGGCGAACACGGTGCACTGGGCGGTGATGGGAATCACGTTCTTGGCCGTCAGGGACAGGTTGGAGAACTCCGGCAGGCTCATCTCAAAGCTGCGGGCCATGGCCTCGTAGAAGCGGCCGGTACCGGCGGCGCACTTATCGTTCATGGCAAAGTTCTTCACGGTGCCGTCAGTGTCCACGCTGATGCCCTTCACGTCCTGACCGCCGATGTCGATGATGGCCTTGACGCTGGGGTCGGTGACATGCACGCCCATGGCGTGGCAGGAGATCTCGGAGATGTTCTCGTCAGCAAAGGGCACCTTGTTGCGGCCGTAGCCGGTGCCGATCAGGTAGCAAAGCTCTTCGGAGGACTTGAGGCCAACCTTGTTTAGCACCTCCTCCATGGCCATCTTCGCGCTGACCTCGGAGTTGATCTTGCTGCGGATGGTGGTATCGGCACAGATTTTGCCGTTTTCATCTAAGATTACTGCCTTGGTGTAGGTGGAGCCTACGTCGCAGCCGCCAAAATATTTCATCGTCTTTCCCTCTCTTTTACTTGTTGTACTCGTAGTGGGGCTTTTCTATATCATAGGAAGCCTTCAGCGGGTCGCGGCGCTCCATGCGGTCATAGTGGCGGCACAGGAACGGCTCCACGCCGTAGAACAGGGCCTTGCCATCCAGATCGAAGAAGAAGATGGCGAACAGGGCCGCGTAGATGCCGCCGCCGATCAGCAGCAGCTTGCCCAGGATTTTCAGCAGTTTTTTCATCGTTCTCTCCTCCTCTTACCAGCTCTGGGAATCGTCGAACTCCAACAGGGAGGGATCCAGCGGTTCCTCGTGCATGACGGTGGTCATATAGTCGTTGATGATGGTGCGGATCTCCGCCCGGGAGACGTTGCGCTTGTCGGGCAGGGCGTGGGGCATCCAGATGGCGTGGATGTTGCGGGCGCGGAACTCGTCCTCGAACAGGCCGTGAACGCCCTGCATGCCCTTGCACAGCAGCTGGTCGTACATCATGACCATGTCGCAGTGGAACCGCTCCATATTCTCCCACAGCTCGAAGATGTGGTGCATGCCGCCCACGGCCATGCGCCGCATGGGTGCCCACTCATGATACGTCGCCATATCCTCCAGCGTATGCTCGTAGCTGTCGGTGCGGAGGGTCATGTCGAACATCAGGGAGTCCATGTTGATGATGGTGTTCAGGCCCCAGCAGTTATAGGCCCAGGTGCACCAGTTGGAATAGTACAGGGGCGCACAGGACCAGGCGATGACACGGTGGCGGGTCAGCGGGAAGTTGTTGATGCGCTCCTCCACGCACTTCTCCAGGATCTTGCGGACCTTCTTGTCGGTCTCGTGCCAGATGGGCAGGTCGCCGTACTGGGACTGATAGATGCGGTACAGGGCCTGGGACACGCCGTTGATGGGATAGTAGTCGGTATTGGCGGCCACGTCCCACTTCTCCCACTCGAAGCGCTGCAGCTCGTTCTGGCTCTCCAGCTTCTTCACCAGCTGATCCCAGTCGAACTTGGTGCCGGTCTGCTCCTCGATGAACTTCCAGGCCTCCTCGATCTCCTTCTGGCAGTGCTTCTGCACCAGAGGATCGTCAAACTGCATGGGCTGGGGCATGGCGAACAGAGGCTTGTCCATCAGCCAGTCCTGCAGGATGGAGGTGGCCACAGAGCCGTCGCAGGCCTCGTTGGAGGTGATCACGGCCTTGTAGTAATCGGGCACATCGTCCAGCACGAACAGTCCCGCCTCCGCCTGACACATGGGGCAGGGGTCGCCGGGCAGGCCGATGGACTGCACCGCGTCGATGTAGTTGAGAACGGTGTGGTTGTTGACGTGGCAGGTGACGAAATAGGGGATCATCTGCAGGGGAACGTTCTCGTTTTCCTTACTGAAGGGGTAGAAGATGCCGCCCCAGACGGTCTCATCATGGGCCATGGTCTTGTCATGGCGTGCCTTGGCCTTCTTGCCCCTCTGGATGTTCAGGTCGTTGGAGAACATCTGCATGAACTGATAGATGGTGGCGTTGGTCATGGCGCGGTAGTGCAATGGGCAGGCACGCAGGGCTTCGCCCCGCAGGCCCTCCATGCCGCGATCGAACCAGTGGAGCACCGGCAGATAGGTCTGGCCCATCCAGCGGTAACGCCAGCAGCCCTTGAAGAAGGTCACCAGTCCGCCGTAGCGCATCACGTCGTACACCAGCATGGCGTAGTTATACATCCACACCTTGTGGAAGTAGTAGAAGGTATCCTTCACGCCGCGCCACTCACGGTGCTTGTAAAGGCCGGTCTTGTCACAGTACAGGTCGCCCAGACGGCGCTCGCCGTGAGGCTTGCCGTACCAGAAGTCCTTTGCCAGCTTCTTATAGTTCACGTCCTTGGCCTTGGCCAGGGTGCCTTTCAGGTCGATCTTTTTCATCAGTTGTTCCCTCCCTGGATCTTCTTGATCTCCACGCTCTCGATAAACGCCTGGAAGCGGGTACGGAGCTGACCGGAGGCGGAATTGATATACTCCTTCTCAATGGAGCAGACGGGGTAGCCGAAGTCGCGCTGCAGCACCACCGTGTCGATAACGCGCTCATAGCTCCAATATTCGCAGAACTTGTTGGAGGCGATGATGATGCCGTCAGCCTTGTATTCCTTGGCCATGTCGGCAATGACCTGCTTGCGGCGGCGCATCTCGTTCTGCTCCATGAAGCGGGTGCACTGGCTGGTCAGCAGATAGTGGCGGGCGATGGCACGCAGGGGCGTCTCGCCCTCCCTGATCTCGATGGGCTGGCGGGCCTCGGCCGCGCCGTAGCAATACCGGTCGCCCACCACGCGGGCGCCGCAGCTCTCGATGAGCTTGATGAAGTCGGGATCGTCGTTCTCGCTGCCGGCCAGCACCACCTTGCAGCGGAATTCCTTTCTGGCGTCGGACTGGCGGGTGCGCATCTCCTCCGCCGTCTCGCGGAGCTTGTCGATGATCAGATACTTGGGACATGTCATGGTAGCCAGGGTGATGACCGCGAACTCATAGCCGGTGATGGTGGGGTTATCCAGCTTGCGGTACTCGCCGATCTCCTGCACCAGACGGCAGACCTCGTTGTGTTCCTCGATGGTCTTGCGCAGCGCTTCATCGGAGGTATCCACGCCGTAGTTGTCCCGCAGGAAGTCCAGCACATGGGCCTTCAGCTGGCCCTCATAGTGGTCGATGGAGTTCCGGGTCTTTTTGAAAGGCACGTCCATGAAGGAGCACTTGAAGCGCTCGTTCCGGATCACGTCCTGCATCCGCTGCAAATGCTCCTGGAACCGGCAGGTGACGGTACACGTCTCGGTAGCCAGCTGGGCATCCAGGAAGTTGAAGCCGCCCTCCAGCGCCCGCTCCAGCAGGCTGCGGCCATAGTGGCAGGTGCGGGACGACATGTAATAGGTGGCCATATCCGGCGAGGTGCAGCGGGGCGCCCGCAGCCGCACGCTGAAACAGCCGGGCAGATCCAGCAGTACCTCCGGCATGAAGTAGCAGGTGTACCCCAGCGCCAGCTTCCCCTCGTCCTTGGCCTGCTTGACCAGGTCGTTATTGGCCTCCTGCAGCAGATTCTCGAAATAAATCAGATGCTTCAGATCCCTCATTGTGTTCCTCCTTAACGCCGCATAACACACAAAGCGGTATTTTACAGAAAAATTATACATAATTGCAGATTTTTTGTCAATAAATTTGTGCGGTTTGCATAGAAAATGCACAGATTCCGCAAATATGTCTGTTATTTGTCATTTGACTTACCGATGGCCGCGTGGTAGAATAGAAAAAAACGAAAGCGAGGGCCTTTCCATGTGCGATCATGAACACCAGCACACCCATGCCGACGGCACCACCCATACCCATTCCCACACCCATGACCACGATCATTGCCACCAGCACGATCATGAGCATGTCCACCACTCCCCCGAGGAGGCGCTGGCGCTGCTGGCCTACATGGTACAGCACAACCGCCACCACGCCGAGGAGCTGCATGAGCTGGCCCACAGTATGGACGACGAGGCTGCCCAGCTGATCCACGACGCCATTCTGGACTTCAACCTGGGCAACGAAAAGCTGGACGAGGCTCTGAAGCTGCTGAAGGGAGAATAAACGTCATGTGCCTTTCCACTGTTTACACCCTGAAGGGTGACGAGAAGAAGGAAGTCTGCAAGAACGTGGCCTCCATGAAGGTCGAGGGCGATACGCTGGTATTCAGCGATATTCTGGGCGTCCCCACCGCCGTGGTGGGCGCCATCGAGAAGATTGACCTGATGGAGAATATGATCTTTGTCCGGCAGAACTGACACAAACAAAAAGAGGGACGGATGCGCTGCATCCGTCCCTCTTTTTGTACTCTGCTTTACCGCTTCACCACTTCACGGCCGTCTGACCAGACGGACACGATGTTGTGGCGGTGGGTCATGTAGATGATCCGCTCAAACCGCTCCTCCACGCTGAGGGGATGGCTGGTCTCCGGGAAATCATCATCGTCCACCACAATGGCGTGGAGCTTGTCGCCCACGGCGAAGCCCTCACCCGCGCCGAAATACTTATGTCCGGCGGTGGTACCCAGATAGTAGCCCTCCCCCACCGTCAGAAAATCGGTCTGCCAGTCGTCGCTGATGCGGCGCACCTTGGAGGTGCGGATGGAAGTGGCGATGACCTTATACATGGGCAGCTGCGCGCCGCCGGCAATGTCGCTGCCCAGCGTGACCCAGATGCCCTCGTCCAGCATCCGCCGCACCGGACACACGCCGGAGCAGATGTTGACATTGGAATCGCCGCAATGGACCACCACCACATTGGCGTCTTTGATGGCCTTGCGCTCCACCGCGTCGGAATGGACGCAGTGGGCCATCAGGGTATGATCCTTCCACAGACCGTACTTGTCGTAGGTCTCCCAGTAGCGCTTGCACTCCGGATGCAGCTCCCGCACCCACTGGATCTCGCCCATGCTCTCCGACAGATGGGACTGGACGTACAAGCCCTTTTCCTCAGCGATACGGCCCAGCGCCGCCATCAGTTCATCGGTGCAGCTGGGGGTGAAGCGTGGCGTAAGGATAGGCTTCACATGCTCGAACCGGCAGCCCTCCAGCCAGCGCAGCGTCTCCCGGACAGACTCCTCGGTGGTCTCCTGCAGGACACCGGGCAGACCGTTGCGATCCATATTCACCTTGCCCACATAGCCGGTGACGCCCGCCTTTTCCAGCTCCTCCATCAGCACCCAGGTGGCCTCGGTATGCAGGGATGAGAACATGGCCACGCGGGTGGTGCCGTTGGTGATCAGGTCACTGGCCAGACGCTGATAGGTGCGGCGGGCATAGTCCAGATCGGCAAACCGGGACTCGGTGGGGAAAGTATAGGTATTCAGCCAGTCCAGCAGCGGCAGATCCATGCCCATGCCCAGCATGGGATACTGGGGCGCGTGGAGGTGCATATCGGCAAAGGACTGCATGATCAGCCTGTCGCCGTAGTCCCGCAGCGGGGCATGGGCATAGCAGTCCGGCAGGGTGTGGTACACCCCGGCGATGATGCCGTCCTCCAGCACCAGAAAGCCGTTTTCCGTGATGTCCATCCGGCCCAGCGCCGGAGCGTGAACGATATGGCCCTTCAAGACCTGTGTCATGAAACGATCCCTCTTTTCAGGAAAAATAAAATGAGCGCCCCGCCGCCCATTGCGGCAAAGCACCCATAGTGGCGTCACCGGTGACGCCGTAGAAACGCCGTACCCCGTCGCGGCACGGCTATATGAGTTTTCTTATGTACAGGTTTATGATAGCATACGCGGCGGCATTTTGCAAGGGGGAGTTTTTTCATACGGCGGGGTGTGGTCCCCCCGCCCTACAAAGCAGGACGGTAACATTTCGTAGGGCGGCATGACCACATGCCGCCGCATACTAGGGGCCGACGGCACCCTGTATACGGAAAGACCCGCCCCCTGGTCATAACCCTCCCTCTCCCCCGC
>CAKTRJ010000022.1 GCA_934597345.1 uncultured Oscillospiraceae bacterium | reverse complement strand
ACCGCAGCAGATGCTTCATGGGATGCCTGAGGGTAATTCAATATCTCATTGGTTTTCAGCATATATGTCTCCCGCCGCAGACTTCCCCTCAGAGGGAACAAACTGCGGAATTTGTCAAAATATTGAGCGCGGGGCATATCATACTGTAATTGTAAAGAAAATGCAATGATTTCCGCAAAAATTCAAAAAAGGTTCACAGTCGGTGCTGTGGTTATCTCAAACCAAAAGTTTAACAAAATCTGCATAGCCGAAACGCGAAAACCGTGCTATACTGTACGTGAAATTGGGAACGCAGTCGATTTTAAGAGGTGAGTCCTGTGACAGAAACCGTTTTCCATCTGAAACGCCATCTGACGTCCTTCCAGATCATGATCCTCGGCTTTGCGGGCGTCATCCTGCTGGGCGCGCTGGTGCTGATGCTGCCGATCTCGGCGGCAGGGCGGGAGTGGACGCCGTTTCACGAGGCGCTGTTTACCTCCACCTCCGCGGTCTGCGTGACGGGACTGGTGGTGCAGGACACCGGCAGCTACTGGTCCGGCTTCGGTCAGACGGTGATCCTGCTGCTGATCCAGGTCGGTGGGCTGGGCGTGATCACCGCTGCCGTAACGTTTCTGATGCTCTCCGGCAGAAACATCTCGCTGAAGGAGCGCAGCGCCATGCAGGACGCTATTTCCGCTCCGGCGGTGGGCGGCATTGTGCGCCTGACGCGGTTTATTCTCAAGGGAACGTTCCTTGTGGAGATGGTCGGCGCTCTCACGCTGCTGCCGGCGTTCTGCCGGGACTATGGTCTGCGGGGCGTGTGGATGGCAATATTCCACTCCGTTTCCGCCTTCTGCAACGCGGGCTTTGATGTTCTGGGGCGGGCGGATGCCCCCTACCCTTCCCTGACGGCGTACATTGCCGACCCGCTGGTCAACATCGTCATCATGCTGCTGATCATCGTAGGCGGCATCGGCTTTCTGACGTGGGATGACGTCTGCACCCACCGGCTGCACCTGCGGCGATACCGGATGCAAAGCAAGGTCATTCTGAGCGCGACGGCGCTGCTGATCGTACTTCCGGCAATCCTGTTCTTCCTGACGGACTTTGCCACCCTGCCCACAGGCGAGAGGGTGCTGGCGTCTCTCTTTCAGGCGGTCACGCCGCGAACAGCCGGCTACAACACCGCGGATCTGACGGAGATGGGCGATACCTCGCAGGCGGTCACCATCCTGCTGATGCTTACCGGCGGTGCGCCTGGCTCCACGGCGGGCGGCATGAAGGTCACGACGCTGGCTGTGCTGGCGGCCAATGCCGTTGCCGTATTTCACCGCCGGGAGGAGCCGCAGCTTTTCGGGCGCCGACTGGAGAATTCCGCGGTCAAAAACGCAGCCGCCATCCTGCTGCTGTATCTGGGGCTGACCTTCGCGGGCGCGGCGGTCATCAGCGCGGCGGAGGGCCTGCCGCTGGGCGTCTGCCTCTATGAAACGGCTTCCGCCGCCGGAACGGTAGGGCTGACACTGGGGCTGACGCCGCAGCTGGGCACGCTGTCACAGGCGGTGCTTATTCTGCTGATGTTTTTCGGACGCGTGGGTGGACTGACGCTGATCTACGCCGCATTTTCCGGACATGATCTCACATGTGCCCGGTGTCCAAAAGAAAAGATCACCGTAGGCTGAAAGGAGCGCACGATGAAAACAGTATTATTGATCGGACTTGGCCGCTTCGGGCGGCACCTCGCCATGCAGCTCAACGAGCTGGGGCATCAGGTCATGGCGGTGGACAGAGACGAGGAGCGCGTCAACGAGTGTATGCCCTTCGTCACCAACGCGCAGATCGGCGACAGCACCCGTGTAGATTTCCTGCGCTCGCTGGGCGTCAGCAACTACGATGTCTGCTACGTCACCATCAGTGGGGACTTCCAGAACTCGCTGGAAACGACGTCCCTGCTCAAGGAGCTGGGTGCGAAGTACGTGGTGTCCCGCGCGGAGCGCGACGTGCAGGCGAAGTTCCTGCTGCGCAACGGCGCGGACACGGTAACATACCCGGAAAAACAGCTGGCGAAGTGGGCGGCCATCCGCTACACCGCCAACCACATCTTCGGCTACATAGAGCTGGACGAGAAGCACGCCATCATCGAGGTCGCTGTACCGGAAAGCTGGCAGGGGCACAGCATCGGAGAGCTGGATATCCGCAAAAGGTACGGCGTGAACATCCTCGGCGTGAAGCGGAACGGCAAAACCGACGTGACCATCTCGCCGGAAACGGTGCTGGACGGCAATCTGACGCTGCTGGTGCTGGGCGAGTATACGGCGCTGAAAAAGTGCTTCCGGCTGTAAGGCCGCGTCTGCCGACGCTTGTGCGGTTGCAAGCGGGTCGTCGGGGTGATATAATTAAGCTGACAAATATGTCTTTTCCCAACAGAAACAAGGAGGTTCATTATGGAGTTCTTTGATGTCATTAAAAATCGCGGCAGCTATCGCGGCGAGTTTGAAAAGGCCAACATACTGCAGGAGGATCTGCGGCGCATTCTGGACGCGGGCATTCGCGCCCCATCCGGCTACAATCTGCAGACGACCACGTTCTACGCCGTCACGAACGAGACGCTGCGCCATGCGCTGGCGGAGATCTTTCCGACGAAAGCGGTAAAAACCGCGCCTATCATTGTTGTGGTTACCTCGAAATGTGTTCATGGCGGCGACCATGATCTTCAGTTTGAGACCGAGGACTACGCCGCCGCCACAGAGAACGTCATGCTGGCGATCACCGCGTCCGGATATGCCGGTGTATGGATGGACGGTATGATGAAGCTTGAGGACAATGCCGAAAAGGTGCGGCAGCTCCTGCATATCCCGGAGGATGAACGCCCGCGCACCATTATCCCCTTCGGCAAGCCGGTGGATAACGTCACACAGAAGCCCAAGAAGCCCTTTGACGAACGTGTACATATCCTTTGAGGCATCTCTCGCTTTTTACACAAGATGCTACTATATAACGCAGGCCCTCATGAGGAGTAATCTCATGAGGGCCTGCGTTTATTGCGATAGGATTTCGGACTCTATGCGCCGGCGGCGTTCATCCATACGCCTCGCAGGTCGAGTAAGAACGTGCTCCTGCCCATCTCCGCCCCTATGGGAGTCCTACGATCATTTTTCGCAAAATTTCCAAAATCATGAGACAAAATCCCCCAAACCGCGTTATGATAGTTGACGGCCGTCAAGAACACACAAAAACTCCCGAAGGAAGTGAGCGATTTGACAGAGGAACAGGCCCTGCGGCAAATGAAGCAAGGCTCTCAGGATGCGCTGGCATGGTTCATCCATCAATACGGTGCGTATGTCAGCACCATTATTTATAACGCCATTGGCCAGCGCATGTCCAACGCCGACGTGGAGGAGGTATCCTCCGACGTATTTCTGGCCCTGTGGAACAACGCGGGGAAGCTGCATCCCAACGCCGCCCGGTCGTGGCTGGCCACTGTGGCCCGCAACACGGCCCGCAGCCGTTTGCGCCGGGCGCAGGACACCCTGCCCCTGGACGAGGAGGCCATCATCACCGATGACCGGGCACTGGAGGCGGCGGTGGAGCGGCAGGACATGACGGCCTGCGTCCGCATGGCGCTGCTGAGCCTGAACCCGGTGGATCGTGAGGTGATGCTGCGGTTCTATTTCTACTATCAGAAGACTGCTGACATCGCTGCGGACATGGAGCTGAACGAGTCCACCGTCCGTACCAAGCTGAACCGCGGCCGGGCAAAGCTCCGGGACTTCCTGACACGGGAGGGACACAACGAAAAGGACGAGAAAGGAGGCGCGGCATGGAATACAACATCTATGATCTGATGGAAGGATTTGCCGACGATACCATTGCGCTGTCACAAAGCGGCGCGGCCGACCTCCGCCGTATAGAGGAGCTGACCATGAACAAGATCAAAGAGCAGACCCCGCCCCGCCGGGCGAAGAAGCCCGCACGCCGCATCACCCGCATGGTGCTGGTGGCCGCCATCGTGGCGGCGCTGTGCGCCGTGACCGTGGTGGCCGTGTCCGGAAATGCCGCCGGCAAGGTGACGCCCGCCGACACCGCCAGGGCCGGGGAAATGGACGATAAGACCACCGCCGCTTTCAGCGACGGCATCTCCACCCAGCAGGCGGACATCCGTGACGCCAACGGCAACACCATCCAGCTGGCCAAAATGGAGCGGGTGCCCACCGATCCGGAGACGGCACAGCGGCTGGTGGGCGGCTATCTGATGGCGCTGGACAACGCCGCCATGACCGTCAAGGACGACTATTACGGCACCTATACCATCACGCTGGAGACCATGCTCATCGACGAAAAGGGCGCGGGCATGATCACCTACTCTGTGGAGAACCCCAAGGGCGTCTACTCCAGCACCGAGGGCTTCAGCTACGGCGAGGGAGTGCACACCTGTATGCCCAGCGTGGAGGTACACGAGCCAAGTGAGGAAGCAGCGCTGCGCAGCGAGGAAGCACGCAAGGCCGTTAGCACAAAAATCTATCTGGATACGGAGAATACCACCGATACTCATGTGCAGGCCATCATGTATTTTGCCATCTGCGGCGGCTATCAGAAGGGCGACCCCATCTATGTGACGCAAGGCAGCGTTTACAGCGGACAGGTGCAGGCCATCTGCATCACCCCCACCAGCTATGTCCCCGCCAAGACCTTTACGGAGAAGGGCGGCACCCATGTGTCGGTGTCTTCGCTGGGCATCCAGGTCGATACAGGCGATCTTTCGGGTGACGAGACAAGGAATATCACCATCCGATACAAGGATGCTTCTGAATTTGTGGTGTGGAGCGGCGGCATTAACAACTGCACGGTAGCCTTTGGTGGTTACGGCTATGAAGGAACCGACGGAGGGAACTATCGTGATGCCAGCTATTACAATTTCAACCGCCTGGTGGACGTTGACCAGATCGCGTCCGTTGAGGTCGTCCACCACTATTATGAGGCGGTAGGACAGGGCGCTGAAAAGAACATCACCCGCGTCTACGAGCCGTAAGGGAAAAGACACGGTAGACGGGTGTAGGGGGCGCATACGCTGAATGTCCTTGCATCGTCATTCCGAACCAGTGACCGACGTCACTGGTGTGGGAATCCGTATCCTTACCGCTGTGTTACGGGGGACGGATTCCCACGCCAGTGTGAGCACTGGCTCGGAATGACAGGCCAAGAGAAGGTGCTTCTTACACCGCAAAAAACACAGGCGGGGTACGCATTGCGTACCCCGCCTGGTATCATATGCAGAAGAAGCGGGAGAGAAGATCACTTCTTCAGGTACTCCAGCGCGACGCGGCTCATGGCCGATACGCCGGAGATCATGACCTTTTCGTCAAAGACGATCTTGCCGTTGTGCAGCGACACCTGATTCTCGCCGTGGCCCGCGTCGATCATCATGAAGGCGCAGGGCGTGCCGGTCAGCTTGCCGAAGAAGCTGAAATCCTCGCTGCCGGAGAAGGGCTGGGTGATATGCCGCACGGCGTTCTCGCCCAGCTCGGCAGTGGCGGAGGACTCCACCAGATCAATGAGGGCGCTGTCGTTGTAGGTGGCGGCGTAGCCCTCCTCCAGATTTACCTCAATGTCGCAGGCAAAGGCGATGCCGATGCCCTTGCAGATGCGGTTGACCTCCTCAATGGCGGTCTCCCGCACCTCGTCGCCGAAGGTGCGCAGCACGGCCACCATTTTGGCCTCGCCTGCGGTGATGTTCACCGCGTCGCCGCCGGACATGGTGCCCACCGTCAGCACGGCGGTGGCCAGCGGGTCGGTGCGGCGGGAGACTACCGTCTGCAATACGGTGATCAGATACCCGGCGCAGGCAATAGCGTCGTGGGCGGTGTGGGGCGCGGAGCCGTGGCCGCTCTTGCCGTGGACGGTGATGTGGAACAGATCCACCGCGCTGGTAAAGTAGCCCTTATACAGGTTCAGCGTGCCCACCGTGTCGTTTTCCGAGGGGCAGACGTGCTGGCCGAAGATGGCGTCCACATGGGGGTTCTCCATGACGCCCGCCGCCACCAGCTTCCGGGCGCCGCCGGGCATGGTATCCTCGCTGGGCTCAAAGATGAACTTCACCGTACCGGCGAAGGAATCCCGCAGATGGCACAGGGTCCTGGCAAGGCCCAGCAGCATGGTGGTGTGCAGGTCGTGGCCGCAGGCGTGCATCACGCCCTCGTTCTGACTGGCGAAGGGCAGGCCCGTCTCCTCGTGTACCGGCAGGGCGTCGATGTCCGCACGGAAGGCCACGCACTTGCCGGGGCCCTTGCCGCCGTGGAGCAGACCCACCACGGCGGTGGGCAGGGGGGACTGTACCTCGTCCATGCCCATCTTTTCCAGTTCGGCGCGGATCAGGTCACTGGTGCGCACCTCGGTCATGCCCACCTCGGGATGGGCGTGGATATCGCGGCGGATGGCCACAAGCTCGTCGAAAAAGCTTTCGGCGTAGGTTTTGATCTCAGACATGGAATAAGACTCCTTTCAAAGAAGCGGCTGCGCTTACAGCCACGCGCTCATGACACCGGCCACCAGCACGGAGGTGATGGACACGGTGACCATACCGGCCACCAGCATCTTGGGCATGATCTGGGCATTGATGGCGGCCTTTTCCTCCGCCGTGGTGCCGGTGGACTCGGAGACCTCGTTGGAGATGATGACGGTGCCGGGGAATCCGAACAGGCAGGAGCTGCCGATGGCCATGGACATCTGCCAGCTGTAACCGAAGATCTTGCCCACCAGAATGGACACCACGGAGAACGCGACGGTACCGATGACCACGCATACCAGCAGGGGGACCACCATGCTGCCCACCATTTCGGGGGTGGCGGAGGCCAGGTTGGTGAAGATGGACAGGGTGATGATGGGCATCACGATACCGGTGGCGTGGGCCTTGCCCAGGGCGTCCTCATCCAGGAAGCCCAGCTCCTTCAGCAGCACGCCGAATACCAGACACCAGACCAGCTTGTTGACGGCGTCGTGGAACAGGCTGGACACCCACACGGACAGCAGGGCCACCAGAATGACCTTGGCGATAATGGCGTTGGGGGTGTTGTACTTGTCGGGCAGCGCGGGAATCAGCTTCTTGCGGCCCGCGGCGGCAGCCTGCACGGCCCCGGCGGAGGCGTCCACCTTCAGCTCACCGGCGTCAAGCTGCGCCTTGATGCGCTTGGCCTCGCTCTTCAGGCACAGGGAGGCCACGGGGTAGCCCACGAAGCCCTGGGCGCACATGACCAGCGTGGCGAACACCGCCAGGTCGGGGAGGTTTGCCTTGTTGGCCATATCCTGCATGGTCAGCGTGGCCACCACGCCGCCGGACAGGATGGGCGCACCCACCGGGGCGAAGCCGCGGTCGATGATCAGCTGGCCCAGGAAGTACACGGCGGCGGAAATGGCGATGCACGCCACCGCCGAGATGATAACGGTGCGCCACTGGGCGCCGAAATCACGCAGCTTGATGGTGGTGCCCAGATGCACCAGCAACATGGTCACCAGCAGTCCGGCCATGCTCAGCAGCGTGGAATCGGCGAACATGGTGGTGGGGAAAATGCCGGCCCAGAAGCCTGCCAGAAAGACAACGGAGGCCACCAGCAGCATGGAAACAATGGCTTTGGTTTTCGCGGAGACCATGTCTCCGGCGGCGAACACCACGAAGATGACCGCAGCAGCAAGGATCGCGTTCATAGTTTTTCTCCTTCTCAAAAATGTGCATAGTGTGGATGGAATAAAATGAAAAGCGGCTCCGTCTGAAGGACGAAGCCGCTTGACGCCACTGGTAAAAAATGGGTCTTACGCTTATGTCGTTTCAGCCGGTTTACGGTATCGGGAGCAAAAATAGGCATACCAATAAAAGCCCGCAAAATAGCGAGCCATCCAGGCAAAATAGGAGACCATATTCAGGCTGTGGGTCTTGCTGGTGAGGTTCATCATCTGACGTGCCATGGTGGTCTCCTTTCTGCCGGTTCGCTCCGGCTGTTTGTTTTTGTTGTCCATGATTTAAGACTTCAAACTGAGAAAGTCGACAGCCGAATTATGGATATTCCGGCCGATGGAACCTACAAACTTTGTGGGATTTTCACGAAATTGAACGGATTCTTAACGCTGTCCTCACAATTTGGTAATATATGGTATCAGGAAAAATTCTGGAAGGAACTGGAAGCTCCTTGGAAAAGAGATTTACAAACGCCGCCGTTTCTGCTACCATAGTGACACAATCAAGAAGAGGAGGACATCCCCTATGAAAGACCTGCAGAAGAAGCTGCGCGTGGCGCTGGTACAGGCCACCCCGGTGATGTTCAACAAGGACGCCACCATCGACAAGGTGTGCGCCCAGATCCGCGAGGCCGGAGAAAACGGCGCGGAGATGATCGTGTTTCCCGAATCCCTGATCCCCTGCTATCCCTACGGCCTGACCTACGGCTTCACCGTGGGCAGCCGCACCGAGGAATGCCGGGACGACTGGAAAATCTACTATGACAACGCTGTCCTCTGCCCCAGCGAGGATACCGACCGCATCGGCGCGGCGGCGAAGGAGGCGGGGGCCTACGTCTCCATCGGCTATACGGAGCGGGGCCGCAATAACGGCACGCTGTATTGCGCCAACATGATCTTCGGGCCGGACGGCAAGCTGCTGTGCAACCACCGGAAGCTGAAGCCCACCGGCGCGGAGCGCATCGTCTGGGGCGACGCGGATAAGGACTACTTCCCTACTGTGGATTCCCCCTGGGGCACCATGGGCGCGCTGATCTGCTGGGAGAACTATATGCCGCTGGCACGCGTGGCCCTGTACCAGAAGGGTGTCAGCCTGTATCTGTGCCCCAATACCAACAATAACCCGGAGTGGCACGACACCATCAAGCACATCGCCATCGAGGGCAAGTGCTTCGTGTTCCATGTGAACCAGTACTTCACCAAGGACATGTACCCCGCCAACTATCACGGCCCTGCCGCCGACGAGATCGCCCGCCTGCCCCAGGCGCCCTGCAACGGCGGCAGCGCCATCATCGACCCCTACGGCCACTATGTGACCGAGCCGGTGTGGGACTGCGAGACCATCATCTACGCCGACATCGACCCGGATCAGGCCGCCCGCGCCCGCATGGAGTTCGATCCCTGCGGCCACTATTCCCGTCCCGATGTGACGGAGCTGATCATTCACGAGAAATAATGAGAGGAAATGACCGCCATGGATCTGCGCGAGATCACGGATTTTAATGCCCCGGAGCTGGACGTCTACGCCCGCCTGACGGAGAATCAGCTGGTGAACCGGGCCGACCCGGCCAACGCCCTGTTCATCGCGGAAAGCCCGCTGGTGATCGGCCGTGCGCTGGACGCGGGCTGCGTGCCGGTGTCCTTCCTGATGGAGCGCAAGCATGTGGAGGGCAAGGCGTCGGAGCTGCTGGCCCGCTGCCCGGCGGATATCCCGGTGTACGCCGCACCGCTGGAGGTGCTGGAGCAGCTGACGGGCTTCAAGCTGACCCGCGGCATGCTGTGCGCCATGCGCCGCCCGCAGCTGCCTACGGTGGAGCGGGTCTGCGCCGGAGCCCGCCGGGTAGCCGTGCTGGAAAACGTCATGAACCCCACCAACATCGGGGCCATCTTCCGCAGCGCCGCCGCCCTGAACATGGACGCCGTGCTGCTGAGCAGTCAGGGCAGCGACCCGCTGTACCGCCGCGCCGTCCGGGTCAGTATGGGGACGGTGTTTCAGATCCCGTGGACGTATTTTCCGGAGGATGCGACATGGCCGGAGGGCGGCATGACACTGCTGCGGCAGTTGGGGTTCAAAACCGCCGCCATGGCATTGCGGGACGATTCCCTGTCCATTGACGATTCCCGCCTGCTGGCAGAGGAGAAGCTGGCCGTTGTGCTGGGAACGGAGGGCGACGGCCTTGCCGCTGAAACCATCGCCCGCTGCGACTATACGGTGCGCATCCCCATGGCCCACGGGGTAGACAGTCTCAACGTGGCCGCCGCCAGCGCCGTGGCTTTCTATCAGCTGGGCAAACGGTAACATAAAAATCGGCTGCAAAAATACCCCCATACTACGTATGGGGGTATTTTTTCGGTCGCATTTTAGCCAAATAGGCGCAGGCAAAACCGTATGTTTTCTTATGCGGAGCCGGCCTTGGGTGCCGGTTTCTGTTACCCTATCATGCGCTTGAATTTTTGGCGTAAGTGGCGTAAGTTTGGCGTAAATCCGCTTTTGCACACTCAAAAAATCAAGCAATTTCAAGGCTTTGCGGCATCTCTTAGTACATGCCGCCCATGTCGCCCATGCCGGGAGCGGCAGCGGGTGCGGGAGGCTCGGGCTTGTCGGCCACCAGAGACTCGGTGGTCAGCACCATACCGGACACGCTGGCGGCGTTCTCCAGCGCGCTGCGGGTCACCTTGGCGGGGTCTACGATGCCGTTGGCGATCATGTCGCAGTACACTTCCTTATAGGCGTCGAAGCCGTAGCCGTTCTGGCCGGAGGTGCGGACCTTCTCCAGAACCACGGAGCCGTCGATACCGGCGTTGGCCGCGATCTGACGGATGGGCTCCTCCAGGGCCTTGGCCACCATCTGTACGCCCACCTTCTCGTCGCCCTCGGTGCTCTTCAGCAGTTCGGTGACAGCGGGGATCACATTGACGAAGATGGTGCCGCCGCCGGCCACGATGCCTTCCTCAACGGCGGCCTTGGTGGCGTTCAGGGCATCCTCGATGCGCAGCTTCTTCTCCTTCATCTCGGTCTCGGTAGCAGCGCCGACCTTGATGACAGCCACGCCGCCGGCCAGCTTGGCCAGACGCTCCTGCAGCTTCTCCTTGTCGTACTCGCTGGAGGTGACACCGATCTGAGCGCGGATCTGGGACACGCGATCCTTGATGGCCTGCTGGTCGCCCATGCCGTCCACGATGATGGTGTTCTCCTTGGTGACCTTGATCTGACGGGCACGGCCCAGCATATCAATGGTGGCATCCTTCAGCGTCAGGCCCAGCTCCTCGCTGATGACCTGGCCGCCGGTCAGGATGGCGATATCCTGCAGCATCTCCTTGCGGCGATCGCCAAAGCCGGGCGCCTTGACGCATACCACGTTCAGCACGCCCTTCAGGCGGTTCACCAGCAGGGTGGACAGAGCCTCGCCCTCCACGTCCTCGGCGATGATGAACAGCTTCTTGCCGCTCTGCAGCATCTGCTCCAGCAGGGGCAGGATGTCGGAGATGACGGAGATCTTCTTATCGGTGATCAGGATATAGGGATCGTCCACGATGGCTTCCATCTTCTCGGTATCGGTGACCATGTAGGGGGTGATGTAGCCACGGTCGAACATCATGCCCTCGACGACCTCACTGTAGGTCTCGGCGGTCTTGGATTCCTCGATGGTGATGACGCCGTCGGCGGAGACCTTCTCCATGGCCTCGGCGATCAGCTTGCCGATGTTCTCGTCACCGGAGGAGACAGCGCCCACGCGGGCGATATCGTCGGTGCCGTTGACCTTCTGGCTCTGGGCCTTGATGGCGGCCACAGCGGCGTCCACGGCCTTGGCCATGCCCTTCTTCATGACAACGGGATTGGCGCCGGCGGCCAGATTCTTCAGACCCTCGCGGATCATGGCCTGTGCCAGCAGGGTGGCGGTGGTGGTGCCGTCACCGGCCACATCGTTGGTCTTGGTGGACACCTCGCGCACCAACTGCGCGCCCATGTTCTCAAACGGATCGTCCAGCTGGATCTCCTTGGCGATGGTGACACCATCGTTGGTGATCAGGGGCGTGCCGAACTTCTTATCCAGCACCACATTGCGGCCCTTGGGGCCGAGGGTGACCTTTACGGTATCGGCCAGCTGATTGACGCCGGCTTCCAGTGCCTTGCGGGCTTCGTCGCCGCGCTTAATGATCTTAGACATATAACTTGCCTCCAATTTGTGAGATAAAAGGGGTGCAGGGGTTCTCCCCTGCTTTGCCGCCGTAAGCGGCAAACGATTTTGATTATTTTTCCGGCGGCGTGTACGTCGGAAAAATACCCCGGCTCAGCCGCCTTGGGCGACGGCACCAGTCCGCAGACTGGTGAGGGGGATATACAAGGGGGATTTCATCCCCCTTGTAAGAATTACTCCACGATGGCCAGGATGTCGCCCTGCTTGACGATGATGTACTCCACATCATCCAGCGTCACCTTGGTGCCGGCGTACTTGTCGGTAATGACCTTGTCACCGGTCTTCACGGACATGGTAACGGTCTTGCCGTCCACAGTACCGCCGGGGCCCACGGCGATCACTTCCGCCACAGAGGGCTTCTCCTTGGCGCTTCCGGTCAGGATAATGCCGCCCTTGGTGGTCTCCTCGGCCTCGGTCATCTTCAGCACCACACGATCAGCAAGCGGTGTCAGCTTCATAGTTGGTTGCCTCCTTATATTTTTTATTTCATTACGAAAACAAGTTCAGCGTTAGCACTCGAACTCTTTGAGTGCTAACGCTGATTATCATACCACACTTTTCCTGAATTTCAAGGGGAAAATGCAAAAATCACAAAAAATTCACAAACGAGATAAATGCCTCGCAGAGTTCGCGGCGCGGACGCCGCGAAAAAATCAAATCATTTTTCTGACGACATGCGCGTCAGAAAAATTCTTATCGGCCGTCAGTGTGCCCGAAGGGCGCGCGCAATCGGCCGCAATCCCCCATTGGCAGCAAAATCGTCAGATTTTGCGCCAGTTTTTTATTTTGCCGTGGCGTTGCAGGAGCAGCCCGCCGGGCCGAAGAAGTTCAGCTTCCTGTCGCTCATGCGGATGGTCACGTCGCTGTTGGTCATGCACTCGCCGTCCAGGCAGGTGACGATGTCCGGCTTCTCCGAGTGGATCTGGATCACCCGTGGCGTGGAACAGCGGGCATATTCCGGGAACTTGGCATATCCGCCCTTGGAATACGGCCCCACGAATTTGGCGAAGGTCACACGGCTGACCTTCTTCACCACCAGGGTGTTCAGTACGCCGTCGTCCATCCGGGCCTCGGCCACCGGCATGAAGCCGCCGCCGTAGTACCGGCCGTTGCACACGGCCACCAGAGAGTAATCATCCTCCACCGCGTCGCCGTCCAGCGTCACCGTCCAGTGGGAGCCGATGCCCTTGAAAAGGAAGTTCACCGCCAGCGAAGCGATGTAGCTGGTCTTGCCGTCCAGCAGCGGGCTTTCGCTGTATTTATGTACGTCGGCAGCCACGCGGGCGTCGATACCGGAGCAGGCGATGGTCAGGGCGATGCGGCCGTTGACGTCGATGGCGTCCATGGGGAACTGCGGGCCGTCCCACAGGTTCTCGGCGTCCTCAAACAGGGCCGCCGCGCCGCCGAAGTTCTTCAGGAAGTCGTTGCCGGTGCCCACGGGGATAACGGTCATGGCGGCATTGTCATAGCCGATGACGCCGTTGGCCACCTCGTTGACGGTGCCGTCGCCGCCGCAGGCGTAGAACCGCAGCTCCTCGCCGCTGTCGCACAGCTTACGGGCCAGCTCGGTGGCGTGGCCCTGCTTCTTGGTGAGGATACACTGCACATCCAGCCCGTGCTGCTCCCGCAGGGCATTCGCCATGTCATAGATTCGCTGCCGGCTGTCGTACTTTCCGGCGTTGGGATTGATGATAAAAACGTGTTTCACAGTAATATCCCCTTCACAGAGTGTTTTTTACATTGTATCAGCGCTGCGGGAAATTGGATGAACAAACCTTTAATTTTGCCGCGGGTCAAAAGCCTCGCAGAGTTCGCCGCCCGCAGGCGGCGAATCATTCCAGTCATTTTTCTGACGACATGTGCGTCAGAAAAATTCTTCTCGGCCGCCAGTGTGCCCAAAGGGCGCGCGCAGCCGGCCGCAGCCCCCATTGGCAATGAAATCGTCAGATTTCATTGCCAGTCAGTTACACCTTATTGCCGTACATGAACACGTCGCACTTTATCATACCGTTGTACAGCTTCCGCTTTTTGGCGGCCTGCTGGCCGAAGGTGCGCTCGAACTCCGTGTGGCTGCTGAGCACCAGCGTGCGCCAGCCCTCCGGCAGCCTCCGCCACACCTTGCCGAACTCCCGGTACAGCTCCTCCGCCTCCTGCTTTTCCATCAGACGCTGGCCGTAGGGCGGGTTGGTGACCATCTGGCCGTAGGGGCTGTCCCGGTGGAAGGTGCGCATGTCGGCCACCTCGAAGCGGATATCCTCCGCCACACCGGCCTTGTGGGCGTTGGAGCGGGCGATGGCCACCGCCTGGGGATCCACGTCGCCGCCCCAGATGTCGTAGCTGCCGTGGAACTCCTTGTCCCGCGCCTCGTCCCTGGCCTGCTGCCAGCTATCGCTGGGCACGAAGCCCCACTGCTCCGCGTCGAAGGCCCGGTTCAGGCCCGGTGCACGGTTGCGGGCGATCAGCGCCGCCTCGATGGGGATGGTGCCGCTGCCGCAGAAGGGATCGCAGAAGGGGTCGCGGCCCCGGTAGCGGCTCAGCTGCACCAGCGCCGCCGCCAGCGTCTCCCGCAGGGGCGCCTCCACGCCCACGGCGCGGTAGCCCCGCTTGAACAGGCCCTCGCCGCTGGTATCCAGCGTCAGCAGCACCTGATCCTTGAAGATGGCGAAGCGCACCTGATACTTGGTGCCGCTCTCCGGGAACTGCTCCAGATGATAGGCGGACTTCATCCGCTCCACCATGGCCTTTTTGATGATGCTCTGGCAGGCGGGGACGGCGTGGAGCTGGGAGGAGATGGAGTAGCCCTTCACCGGGAAGGCCGCGTCACGGGGCAGGTAGTCCTCCCATGCCACGGCGCGGGTGCCCTGAAACAGCTCCTCGAAGCTGCGGGCCGGGAAGTCCGCCAGCACCAGCATCACCCGCGCGCCGCAGCGCAGGTTGATGTTCAGCCTTGCGCAGTCGGCCAGCGTGCCCCGGCACAGGACGCGGCCGTTCTCCGCCTTCACGTCCTGCAATCCAAGGCGCTTGCACTCATCGCTCACCAGTTTTTCCAGCCCCAGCAGACAGGGGATCACATATGTATACATCGCGTTACCTCGAAAAAATGTCATATATAAATATACAGTATACCGAAAATTGTCGGAAAGCGCAAGGCAAACGGCAAAAAAATAACAGTGGAAGAATCACCGCGCATCGTGTATAATAGAAAGTACCGGAAATTGGGGCCTTACGGGCCATGTAAACTTCAGGTTGCGCGAAAATTTCCGGCAAAAATGTAAATGCAACTTGAAGTTGATAGACATTTCGCCAAGATATGGTACGATATTGCCAGAAAGAAACGGAGGAAACAGACGATGGCCTTTGGAGACCAATTGCAGGAGGTGCGCCGCCGCAGCGGCCTGACCCAGGAGCAATTTGCCGAGGAGCTGCAGGTGTCCCGTCAGGCGGTGAGTCGGTGGGAATCCGGCCGCAGCTACCCGGAGGTGGATAAGATCCTCTACATCTGCAACCGCTACGGCGTGCCCATCGGCCAGCTGTTTGCCGAGGAAGCGCCCGCGCCGGAGAACGGCGCGCCGCAGCAGCCCCAGGAGACGGCCCAGCCGCCGAAGAACAGTCTGTTCGCCTCGCTGGATTCTTTCATCACCAATCTGTCCCCCAAGAGCAAGTGGATCGGCATAGGTATCCTGGTGGGAGTGGCGCTGCTGGCGCTGCTGATCGGCCTGTGCCTGAAAGGAGGAAGCGGAGATATGTCAACGATCATCTGGATCGCCGCCATCGTCATCTTCGGTGTGGTGGAGGCGGCTACGGTGGGCCTTGTGTCCATCTGGTTCGTCATCGGCAGCGTGGCGGGCCTCATCACCGCGGTGCTGGGCGGACCCATCTGGTTACAGGTGGTGATGTTCTTCATTGTGTCCATCGCGGCGCTGATCGCCACGCGGCCGCTGGTGCGGAAGCTGGGCAAGAAGGGCGAGGTGGCCACCAATGCCGACCGGGTTCTGGGCGGCACGGCCCGCGTGACCGAGACCATCGACAACACCATCCCCTCCGGCGAGGTGTATATCGACGGCAAGACATGGACGGCCCGCAGCCAGTCCGGCGCGGTCATCGCCCCGGAAACTCTGGTCACGGTCATCCGTCTGGAGGGCGTCAAGCTTTATGTGGACGTTCCCCATGACTGCAAGCAGTAAGCAGCAGAAAGAGATCTGTACATTATTTTAAGAAAACAGGAGGAATAGAAAATGGGAGGCTATATTGCGATCGGCGTACTGGTGGTCCTGATCCTGATCCTTGTGGTCAGCAGCATCCATGTGGTACAGCAGTCCAAGGCATTTGTGGTGGAGCGTCTGGGCTCCTTCAGCGCGGTGTGGGGCAACGGCCTCCACTGGAAGTGGCCCTTCATCGAGCGTGTGGTGAAGAAGATCAGCCTGAAGGAGCAGGTGGCGGACTTCGATCCCCAGCCGGTGATCACCAAGGATAACGTCACCATGCAGATCGACACCGTCATCTACTTCCAGATCACCGACCCCAAGCTGTATACCTACGGCGTGGAGTACCCCATGAGCGCCATCGAGAACCTGACCGCCACAACCCTGCGTAACATCATCGGTGAGATGGAGCTGGATCAGTCCCTCACCAGCCGCGACGTCATCAACGCCAAGATGCGCTCCATTCTGGACGAGGCCACCGACCCCTGGGGCATCAAGGTCAACCGCGTGGAGCTGAAGAACATCCTGCCGCCCCGTGAGATCCAGAATGCCATGGAAAAGCAGATGAAGGCCGAGCGTGAGCGCCGTGAGTCCATCCTGCAGGCCGAGGGTCAGAAGGCCAGCCAGATCCTTGTGGCCGAGGGCGAGCAGCAGTCCGCCATCCTGCGGGCCGACGCCGCCAAGCAGGCCAAGATCATGGCCGCCGAGGCGGAGGCCCAGTCCATCCTGAAGGTGCAGCAGGCCATGGCCGACTCCATGCGGCTGCTGAACGAGAACGCCCCCAACGATCAGGTCATCAAGCTGAAGGCCCTGGAGGCCATGCAGAAGATGGCCGACGGCAAAGCCACCAAGATCATCATCCCCAGCGAGATCCAGGGGCTGGCCGGTCTGGCCGCCAGCGCCAAGACGCTGCTGGAGAGCGACAAGGCGGAGTAAGCGTATGGCGAAGAAGGAGACCCCTTTCATCAAGGTCTTAGAGGAAGGCGGTTTCCTCGGCAGCAGCGAGGTGTGGGTGGATACCCAGACCGGCGTGCAGTACCTGTATCACTGCGCCGGCAACTCCGGCGGCATGTGTATGCTGGCGGACGCTGAGGGCAGGCCCCTGCTGTACCGCCGCACGCCGGACGCACCGGAATTTTGACCCCCAAGGGGCAGGGCATTGCCCTGCCCCGGTTTTTTAATATGCGGGCCGATGTCGCTTTCCCACGGCGGCATGTGGTCATGCCGCCCTACGAAGTTCTATCGTCGGTTGTCCGTAGGGCGGGGTGACCTCACCCCGCCGCACACAAACACAAAACGGCCCCCTACAACAAAGAAAGGAGACCCGCTATGTTATCCTATCTGTTTTTCTGGACGCGCATTTATCTGCTGAACTTCGACACCATGTGGGCGCTTCCGGCTCTGGCGTTTGTCCTGCTGCTGGCGCTCCGCCTGCTGCTGGGCGGCAAGCAGCCCTGCAAGGGCCTGCTGTTCATCATGCCCGCCCTGTATGTGGTGCTGGGCTTCGTCAATGCCTGGCTCTGCGTCGCCGACAATATCGCGCTGATCGGCCTGATGAGCGTGCTGGGTAGTCTGGAAGTGATCCTGATCTTCGGCTGGCTGGGGTTGCTGCTGGGCATGGTCATCGACACGCTGATCCAGCGGGCGAAAGGAGCCGACCATGCCTGACAAGATCAAACGTCTCTGCCCCATCTGCCGCGGCGAGGAGATCGAGCTGACACCCTACCGCAGCGGCTGTCTGAGCATCAAAGCCTCGCCTCTGACCATGGTGGAGGAATATCTGGAAACGGAAGTCTACGTCTGCCCCCGGTGCCGCTATGCGGCCTTCTTCACCCCGCCAACGGCGGCGGAGGAATTTGAGCAGCGGCAGGCCCTTCAGGAGACCCTCTCCCCTGTTGAAAAATTTGAGCAGACCTTCCGGGATTACACCGAAAAGCAGCTGCAAAAGGTCATTGACGGCAGGGACTATGTGCCCGACGCCAAAAAGGCTGCGAAAAACCTGCTGTACCGCCGCCGCTACGGCGAATGACAAAGGACGTCCCATAACAAGAGACTGTCCCGCCGGGGCTGACCCAATTCTTCATCCGAACACCAAAAAGGCACGGTCCACGCCGTGCCTTTTTCCCCATATGGCCGCCGTCCGTCCGGACTTCCTTTTTGTGGAAAAGCCCTTGACAAGAGACGCTGCTTTGCTATAATGTGTGTGTACCAATTGTCTTAATACAGTTGTGGAGAAATTTACAGGAAAAATCGGGAACATTTTCCACGGGAAAAACGTCTATATTAAATATGGGCAAAACACAAAGAGCTGAGATATGAAAAAAACATCAAGCGAGGAGAAACGGAATGAAAAAGTTTGCTGTTATTGTGCTGGCGGCCGTGATGCTGCTGTCCACGCTGGCCGGCTGCGGCGCCAGCGCCGAGGGAGAAGCGTCGGTGCAGTCCGTGTCCATGATCTGCGGCTTTGGCGCCACCGGACTGGTGGATCGCTTTGCCGGTATGGTCACGGCGCAGAGCGAAACACAGATCAAGAAGGCTGACAACACCACTGTGGACACCATTCTTGTCAAGGTGGACCAGGAGGTCAAGGCCGGTGACGCGCTGTTTACATACGACATGAGCCAGGCGAAGCTGGACCTGGAAAAGGCTCAGCTGGAGCTGGAGCAGATGAAGAACGAGCTGGAAAGCAAAAAGCAGGAAAAGGAACGGCTGGAGAAGGATAAGGCCGCGGCCTCCGCGGACAACCAGATGCAGTACACCCTGGAGCTCCGTCAGGTCACCACCGATATTCTGGAAAAGGAATACAACATCTCCCTGAAGGGCAAGGATATCGAAAAGCTGCAGAATACCGTGAAGAACGTGACGGTGACCGCTCCGGTGACCGGCCGCATCAAGTCCATCAACGAGAACGGCGGCAGCGACCAGTCGGGCAAGCCCCTGCCCTTCATGACCATTGTGGAGACCACCGGTTTCCGTGTCAAGGGCTATGTGAACGAGAACAACGCCGGTGCCCTGACCGAGGGCACCAATGTGGTGGTGCGCTCTCGCGTCAGCGACCAGACATGGAAGGGCACCATCTCCATGATCGACTGGGAGAACGCACAGCAGGGCAGCCAGAACCGCGATTATGACAGCGGCAGCGACGACACGGCCGTGTCCAGCAAATACCCCTTCTATGTGGAGCTGGAAAACAGTGATGGCCTGCTGCTGGGCCAGCATGTGTATATTGAGCCGGACTACGGCCAGGCTGCGGAGGAGGACGCCAACACCCTGAAGCTGCCCGCCTATTACATCAACGACGCGGATTCCTCCCCGTGGGTATGGGCCCGGAACACCAAGGGCAAGCTGGAAAAGCGCAGCCTGACCCTGGGCGACTATGACGCGGGGATGGACACCTATGTTGTGACCGACGGTCTGACTGCCGAGGACTATATCGCCTTCCCCAACGAGACGCTGAAGGCCGGTATGACCTGCGTCACCTATGATGAGGGCACTTTCGATCCCAGCATGGGCGGCGGCGATATGGCGGACGGCGCGGACGGTATGGACGGCGCACCTATTGACGACATGGATGGCGCAGACACGGAGGACGGCGCAGACACGGAGGGCGGCGCGGACGACGGTGCCGTGACCGTGCCGCCCGGCGGCATGGCGGATGCCACCGTGCCGATGATCACCCCGCCGATGGAGGGCTGA
The DNA here is from genome assembly GCA_934597345.1 of uncultured Oscillospiraceae bacterium. Classification (GTDB taxonomy): domain Bacteria; phylum Bacillota; class Clostridia; order Oscillospirales; family Oscillospiraceae; genus Vescimonas. The sequence goes on along the minus strand of CAKTRJ010000022.1, from coordinate 19,986 downwards.
GCATGATTTTACAGATGCGGGATATTTGCAAGGATTATCCCATGGGCAAGACCGTGACCCACGTTTTGAAGAACGTGGATCTGGACGTGTCCGAGGGGGATTATCTGGCTATTATGGGGCCTTCCGGCAGCGGAAAGACCACACTGATGAATCTGATCGGCTGCTTGGACGTACCCACCAGCGGCAGCTACCTGCTGGGGGACCGGGAGATCACCAAATGCTCCGGCAAGGAGCTGGCGGTGGTGCGGAACAGGGAGATCGGCTTCGTGTTCCAGTCCTTCCACCTGCTGCCCAAGCTGACGGCGCTGGATAATGTGGCGCTGCCGCTGCTGTACGGCGGCGTGAAGAAGGAGGAACGGCGTGAGCGTGCCCGTGCCGCGCTGGAAACGGTGGGCCTTGCCGACCGGATCGACCACCGGCCCGACCAGCTGTCCGGCGGACAGTGCCAGCGTGTGGCCATCGCCCGCGCCATCGTGGGCAAGCCCCGGCTGCTGTTGGCCGACGAGCCTACCGGCGCGCTGGACAGCGCCAGCGGCGCACAGGTGATGGAGCTGTTCCATCAGCTCCACGCCGACGGCTCCACCATCATCATGATCACCCACGACCGGGGGATCGCGCACCATGCGGACACCATCATGACCATCAAGGACGGTGTGCTGAGCGGAGGAGAAAAGGATGAATAAAACGGTAAAGCGGGGCTTGCTGATCGCCGCCGGTGTCGCGGCGGCCTGCGGCATCGTGTGGGGAGGCCTGACGCTGGCCCGCAACGCCCACCGGGGCAACGTGAACGTATACGCGGTGTCAGATTTCAGCATGACCAATTACTGGGGCGATACCTCCCAGACCAGCGGCATGGTATCCACCGACAAGATGCAGAAGATATTCCTGTCCGATACCCAGAAGGTCAAGAACGTCTATGTGGAGGAGGGGCAGGCCGTCAAGAAGGGCGACAGGCTGCTGTCCTACGACACGACACTGACCTCGCTGGACGTGGAGCGGGCGCAGATCGCCTATGAAAAGCAGCAATTGCAGCTGGAGACCGCCAAGAAGGAGCTGGACCGGCTGAAACTGGCCTATGACCGGGACGTGCTGGAGGCGGAGATCGCCTCCCTGACCGCCCGGATCGATGCCAAGATCGCGGAGAACATCAAGAAATGGCGGGACACCACCACGAAGCCGGTGCTTCCCATCACGGATGAAAACTGGAAGGCGGAGCCCATCACCAAGGACGGCGACGGCACCAAGGAGAAGCCCCTGTACTACGACTGGCACTCCAAGGATGAGCTGACGGCGAAGAACCTGCTGAAGCTGGTTCCCCAGGCCCGGCAGGATGAGGTCAAGAATCTGCTGAAAAGGGGCAAGACGCCCACAGAGGAGCAGGCCAGCGTCTATGTGGTGCTGGTGATCCACGAGGGCGACATGACCCTGAACGCGGCTTACAGCTGCGGCCTGCGGCTGACGCTGGTGAAGGCGGAGGAGCCGCCCAAGCAGGAGGGCGCCGCCACCGGAAGTACCGTCAGCGGCAATGCGCTGACGGGGCAGGATCAGCAGGGCATCGTCCTGCTGACTGACCCGGAAGGCGGCAATAACATCAACAACAATAATGATAATAACCAGAGCAATACCGGCAGCGGCAGTGGCACTGGTAGCGGCAGCGGCACCGGCAGCGGCGGGACTTCCGAGGAAATCGCGCTGACGGTGAAGATGCAGCCGGCGGACCTGCCGGGGGCCTCCATCGACGAGATCGACGGCATCACCGACGAGGTACGCGCCATGCAGAAGGAGCTGGATACGCTGACGGAGCTGCTGAGCAACGCCTACACCCAGGCGGAGCTGGCCCAGATGGAGCGGGATAAGCTGAAGGAGCTCTCGAATCTGGATGTGACCATCAAGCTGGCCAAGCTGAATCTGGAGCAGGTCAAGAAGGAAGTGGGCAGCGACACCGTATACAGCGAGCTGGACGGCACCATCAAGGCGGTGCGGGACTCCAACAGCGCGGATTTTGACAAGACCCAGGCGGTGGTAGAGGTCTCCGGCGGAGGCGGCTACTACATCAACGGCGCGGTCAGTGAGCTGGAACTGGGCACCGTCAGCATCGGCGAAAAGGTACAGATCAGCTCCTGGATGACCGGTACCAGCGCCGAGGGCGAGATCGTGGAGATCAGCGATTATCCCACCGACAACGCCAACTCCTGGAGCGACGGCAACAGCAACGTCTCCTACTATCCCTTCAAGGTATTCGTCTCGGAGGAAGCCGACCTGCGGGAGGGCGACTGGGTGGAGATGTCCTATCAGAACACCTCCGGCAGCGCCGACAGCAACACCCTGTATCTGGAGAGCATGTTCATCCGCACCGAAAACGGCAAGAGCTATGTGATGGTGCGGGGCGAGAACGGCAAACTGGAGCAGCGCTGGGTGCAGACGGGCCGCAACCTGTGGGGCAGCTATACCCAGATCCGGGGCGGTCTGACGGTGGATGACTTTGTGGCCTTCCCCTATGGCCGCGATGTGACTGAGGGCGCGGGCACCACAGAGGCCACGCGGGATCAGCTCTATAACGGCATGTAAGGAGGTGCGCGGATGCTGGAAAATATCAATCTTGCCTTTCAGGGCGTGTGGAGCCACAAGCTGCGCTCCTTTCTGACGATGCTGGGCATCATCATCGGCATCGCCGCCATCATCACCATTGTGTCTACCATCAAGGGCACCAACGAGCAGATCAAGCAGAATCTGATCGGCGCAGGCAACAACGTGGTGAATGTGACACTGATGCAGGACAACAACCAGTTGGATTTCTCCTATGCGCCGGTGCCGCAGGGCATCTCCATGATCACGCCGGAGATGCGGGATGAGATCGACAAGCTGGATAAGGTGAAGGAGTCCTCTCTGTACTACTCCCGCAGCTGGGCCGACGGCGTGTACGTGGGCAACAGCTCCTTCAATGGCGCCATCTACGGCGGCGACAACCACTTCCTGTCAGTGACGGGGTATATGGTCAACTACGGTCGGGGCTTCATTGAAAGCGATTTTACCACCTGCCGCAAGGTGGCGCTGATCGATGCCAACACCGCCCAGAGCCTGTTTCAGGGGCTGAATCCTATCGGCGGCACGGTGGAGATCCGGGGCGAGCCCTTCGTGGTGGTGGGCGTGGTAAGCCAGAGCACCTCCTCCGCCCCGGTGATCAATTCTTTGAACGACTACTACATGTACTCCGGCAATACCTCCGGGACGCTGATCATCCCCAGCACCTGCTGGCCCATCGTCTATCGTTACGACGAGCCGGCCTCCGTGGCGGTGCGCGCTACCTCCACCAACGACATGACCGACGCGGGCAACAACGTGGCCAAGTATCTCAACGAGAACGTGGTGTCCACCGACAAGTGCAAGTATCAGGCCAAGGACCTGCTGCAGCAGGCGGCTGACCTCCAGAGCCTGTCGGAGACCACCAACAAGCAGCTGATCTGGATCGCCGCCATCTCTCTGGTGGTGGGCGGCATCGGCGTCATGAACATCATGCTGGTGTCCGTGACGGAGCGTACCCGCGAGATCGGCCTGAAGATCGCTATTGGCGCACAGCAGAGCCGCATCCTCTGGCAGTTCCTGACGGAGGCGGCGGTGCTGACCAGCCTGGGCGGCATCCTAGGCGTAGCCTGCGGCATCGGGCTTGCGTATATGCTCAGCTCGGTGATGGGCACGCCGGTGGCCATCAGTGTGGGCGCCTGCGCCGTGGCCGTGGCCTTCTCCATGGTGATCGGCGTGGTGTTTGGCCTGATGCCCGCCGTAAAGGCCTCCAAGCTGAACCCCATCGAGGCACTGCGGAGAGAATAAAAAAGCTGGCAAAAAGTGCATGGCACTTTTTTGCCAATCAGGATTCGCTCCGACCCGCATTCGCCCGCACACATTGTGTGCGGGCAAACACTCTCTCCGCGCAAAGTGTTTTTCGCCACGCGCATGTCGCGTCGAAAAACGATTCAAAGGGTTCGCCGCCATGGCGGGCGGCGAATTCTGCGAAGCTTTCATACTTCTGCCCCCATTGCTCCATTAGGAGCGGTGGGGGCTTCCTTCTTTTGAAACAATGGCCGTTTGCATTGACGGTGAGACGGAAATAGAGTAAAATGTGCATACGATAAAATAGCGCATCATATCGCCCTCTTTCGCGGGGGCGCCGTGCTATAACAGACAGGGAGGTGCCGGAAATGGACAGACAGGAGTTGTCCGGCGGCGTGTGGGACAGGGCGTATGAATACTTTGGCGCACATCCCGGCGAGGACGGCTGGACATTCCGGGTATGGGCGCCCCAGGCCCGCCATGTGGCGCTGAGCGGTGATTTCAACGGCTGGCAGCGATGGGACATGCACCGTCTGGAGGACGGCACATGGGAGCTGACGGTGGAAAACGCCAAGCAGTTCGACGGCTATCAGTATGTGGTGACCCAGTGCGACGGCCGGGAGGTGTGGAAGGCCGATCCCTACGGCTTCCATCAGGAAACCAGGCCCTCCACCAACAGCAAGCTCTATGACATCGGCGGCTTTCCGTGGCACGACGAAAAGTGGCGGCAGCGCCGGGAGGGCACCCGCCCCGCCGAGGGATGTGTGAACATCTACGAGGTACATCTGGGCTCCTGGCAGCGGACAGAGGACGGGCAGGTGCTGAATTACCGGGACATCGCCGACCGGCTGGCGCTGTATGTCCGGGACATGGGCTATAACTATGTGGAGCTGCTGCCGGTGACGGAATATCCGCTGGACGACAGCTGGGGCTATCAGTGCGTGGGCTATTTCGCGCCCACCAGCCGCTACGGCACGCCCCATGACTTCATGTATCTGGTGGACAGGCTCCACCGGGCCGGGATCGGCGTGATCCTGGACTGGGTGCCCGCCCACTTCTGCAAGGACAGCCACGGCCTGATCCAGTTCGACGGCTCGTGCCTGTATGAATACAGCGACCCCCTGAAATGGGAGCATGAGAGCTGGGGAACACGGGTCTTTGATTTCGGCAAGCCGGAGGTGTGCAGCTTTCTGCTGTCCTCCGCCGCCTACTGGCTGCGGGAGTATCACATCGACGGATTGCGGGTGGACGCGGTGGCCTCCATGCTGTATCTGGACTATGACCGCCAGCAGTGGCGGCCCAACCAACACGGCGGCAAGGAGAATCTGGAGGCCATCGAGTTCCTGCGGCAGCTGAACCGCACCGCTTTTGCCATCGACGGCGCGGCCCTGATGGTGGCGGAGGAGTCCACCGCGTGGCCCATGGTGACCTATCCCCCGGAGGAGGGCGGCCTTGGCTTCAATCTCAAGTGGAACATGGGCTGGATGAACGACGTGTGCCACTATCTGAAGATGGACCCCTATTTCCGCCAGCATCACCACCGGGACGTGACCTTCTCCATGGTGTACGCTTTTTCCGAAAACTTTGTGCTGCCGGTGTCCCACGACGAGGTGGTGCACATGAAGGGCTCGCTGCGGGGCAAGATGCCCGGCGGCAAGTGGCAGCAGCTGGCGGGCGTCCGTGGTTTTTACGCCTACATGCTGTGCCATCCCGGCAAGGTGCTGACCTTTATGGGCACGGAGCTTGGGCAGTGGCACGAGTGGGACTTCCGCAAGGCGCTGGACTGGTATTTGCTGGACGAGGAGGACGACTGCCGCAGGACCCATGAGTGCATCCGGGCGCTGAACCGGTTTTATAAGTCCCACAAGGCGCTGTGGGAGAACGACCGTGACTGGGACGGCTTCCAATGGCTGGTGGCCGACGACAACTGCAACAATGTGCTGGTGTTCCGCCGTACTGCCCGGGACGGCAAGTCGCTGGTGCTGGCGGTGAACTTCTCCCCCGTGGCACTGGAGGGCTATCGCTTCGGCGTGCCGCCCAAGGCCCGGTATGAAGAGGTATTCAACACCGACGACATCCAGTGGGGCGGCAGCGGCGTGACCAACCCGGAGCCTATCGAAACGGAGTTTATCCCGTCCCATCAGCAGGCGCAGTCCATCGCGCTGCGTATCCCGCCGCTGGGCGCGGTGATCCTGCAGGGAAAAGGAAAACTGACCAAACACACGGACGGACGCTGAGACGTGCCGTTTCCGAAAATCAGGAGGTGCAGCCACATGAAAAAAGAGTGTATCGCCATGCTGCTGGCCGGCGGGCAGGGAAGCCGCCTGCATGTGCTGACCGGCGACATGGCCAAGCCCGCCGTTCCCTTCGGCGGCAAGTTCCGCATCATTGATTTTCCCCTGTCCAACTGTGCCAACTCCGGTATCGACACGGTGGGCGTGCTGACCCAGTACCGGCCGCTGGAGCTGAACAATTACATCGGCAACGGCCAGCCGTGGGAGCTGGACCGCACCAACGGCGGCGTCCACATCCTGCCGCCGTACCAGAGCGCCACCGGCGCGGACTGGTACAAAGGCACCGCCAACGCCATCTATCAGAACATCGGGTTCATCGACCTGTACGACCCGGAGTATGTGGCGGTGCTGTCCGGCGACCATATCTATAAGATGGACTACTCCGACATGCTGCGCCGTCACAAGGCGGCAAAGGCCGCCTGCACCATCTCCGTGATGGAGGTGCCCTGGTCCGAGGCCAGCCGCTTCGGCATCATGAACGTGGACGCAGAGGACAACATCACCGAATTTGCCGAGAAGCCCAAGGAGCCGAAAAGCAATCTGGCCTCTATGGGTATCTATATCTTCACCTGGGCCAAGCTGCGGGCCTATCTCATCGCTGACGAGGCCAAGGCGGACTCCAGCAACGACTTCGGCAAGGACATCATCCCCGCCATGCTGAATGCCGGGGAGAAGATGGTGGCCTACCGGTTCGAGGGCTACTGGAAGGACGTGGGCACGCTGGACAGCCTGTGGGACGCCAACATGGATATGCTGACGCCCGGCTCCGGCCTGAACCTGCTGGACGAGCGGTGGCCCATCCACGGCCGCACCGCCATCTGCCCGCCCACCTATATAGGGGAGCATGCCGACATCGGCAACAGCGCCGTGGCCCGGGGCTGCGAGATCCTGGGCGAGGTGAAGAACAGCGTCATGTCCACCGGCTGCCGGGTGGGTGAGCACGCGGAAGTGTCCTACTCCGTGGTGATGCCCGGCGCGGTCATCGGGGACGGCGCGAAGGTATCCTACGCCATCGTGGGCGAGGGCTGCCGTATCGGCGCCAGAGCCGTGGTAGGTGCGCCGCCGGAGGAGGCGGAGGATCCGGAGCAGTGGGGCATCGCCGTGCTGGGGCCTCACACCGGGATCACGGAGCGGGAGAACGTACCGCCCAAGACCATGCTTGACCGTACCCACGGAAAGGAGGCAGTGCAATGAAAGGTATGCACGGTATCATCTTCTCCTACGGAGAGAAGCCGGGGCTGGGCCAGCTGACCGCCAACCGCATCCACGGCTCGCTGCCCTTCGGCGGCGATTACCGGGTGATCGATTTCATCCTGTCCAACATGGTCAACGCCGGTATCACCGACGTGGGCGTCATCATGCACGGCAAGTGCCAGAGTATTCTGGACCATCTGGGCACCGGCAAAAGCTGGGATCTGAGCCGCAAAACCGGCGGATTGAAGCTACTGCCCGCCTTCGCTTACAGCGAGAGCCGGGGCACTGTCGGTCCCTTCCGGGGCAAGATGGAGGCGCTGGGCTGCGTCATTGAGTATCTGCGTCACATCCGGCAGGATTATGTGGTGCTGTCCGACAGCGATCTGGTGGCCAATCTGCCTCTGCGGGACGTGCTGGACGCCCATATCGCCTCCGGCGCGGACATGAGCTGCGTGTGTACCAGCCATCCCGGCGAGAGCGGCGACACCTACTTCAAGCTGGACGATACGGGCCGCATCGTGGACACCGCCTATGACATCCGCACGCCGGAGGGTTATCAGAGCCTGAACATCTTCCTGCTGAGCCGGGAGCTGCTGCTGTCGCTGGTGGAGGAGTGCATGGCCCATGACCGGTACAGCTTCCGCCACAACGTCTTGCAGGATAAGGGCACGGAGCTGCGGTTCAACGGCTATGTGTGGGATGGCTTCGCCGCCCGCATCGACTCCGTGCAGGGGTACTATCAGCGCAGCATGGAGCTGCTGCGGCCGGAGATCCGGTCTGAGCTGTTCTGCCAGCGCCGCCCCGTGTACGCCAAGGAGAACGACGCCGCCTCCACCTACATCGACCCGGACGGCGAGTGCGTCAACTCCCTGATCTCCGACGGCTGCGATATTCAGGGCAGCGTCCGCAACTGCATCCTGTTCCGGGGCGTCCGGGTGGAAAAGGGCGCCCGCGTGGAGAACTGCATTCTGTTCAAGAACACGGTTGTGAAGGCCGGAGCCAATATCCGGTGCGTCATCGCCGACAAGAACGTGGAATTCGGCGGCGACGTGGCCATGGCGGGCCATCCCCAGTACCCGCTGGTGGTGGAGAAGAATACGAAACTGTGACTGGCATGAAATCTTCGATTTCATTGCCAAAAGGGATTGCGGCCGACTGCGCGCACCTTATCGATAGTACGGTGTAAATCCAGATGGATGCTACGGCGGCATAGCCGCCGAGATCGGTGCTGAAAATATGCCACCGGCATATTTTCTTAACGCACCGACGTCAGAAAAATGATTTGAATGATTCGCGGCGTCCGCGCCGCGAACTCTGCGAGGCTTTTGACGGGTACCAGAACGCATACGGGAATGAGGAGGACATCTTATGAAGGTTTTATTTGCCGCCAGTGAGGCGTTTCCCTTCTGCAAGACGGGCGGTCTTGCGGACGTGGCCGGCAGCCTGCCGGTATCTCTGGCCGAGAACGGCGATCAGGTGGCGGTGATCCTGCCGCTGTATGATAAGATCCCCCAGCAGTGGCGCGAGCGGATGGTGTACCGCAGCTACATCTATGTGGATGTGGCGTGGCGGCACCAGTACTGCGGCTTGTTCGTCATGGAGTACCGGGGCGTGACGTGGTATTTCGTGGACAACGAGCATTATTTCCGCCGGGGCCGCCTGTACGGCGAGTATGACGACGGCGAGCGCTTTGCCTTTTTCAGCAAGGCGGTGGTGGATCTGCTGCCCAGTCTGGACTGGATGCCGGAGGTGATCCACTGCAACGACTGGCAGACGGCGCTGGTGCCGGTCTACCTGAAGGATGTTGCCGCCCGCTGGGACGCGGTGCGGAGTATCAAAACTGTGTTCACCATCCATAATATCGAATATCAGGGCCGCTACGGCCCCGACACCGTGGGCGACCTGTTTGGTCTGCATGAGGGCTGGTGGAACGACGGCACCCTCCAGATGGACGGCGACGTGAACCTGATGAAGGCCGCCATGCTGGTGTCCGACGCGGTCACCACCGTCAGCCCCACCTATGCCCAGCAGCTCCACGACGATTACTATGCCCACGGCATGGCCTCCATCGTCAACGCCATCGGCTATAAGCTGCACGGCGTGCTGAACGGCATTGACATGACCTCCTACGATCCGGCCCACGACATGGCCATCCCCGTACAATACGGCCCCGACGACATGACCGGCAAGGCCGGGTGCAAGGCCGATCTTCAGGTATCGCTGGGACTGCGGGAGGATCCGGACACGCCGCTGATGGCGGTGGTCAGCCGTCTGGTGGGCCACAAGGGTATGGAGCTGATCCGGGACGGCTTTGACGACATTATGGCCACCGGCTGCCAGCTGGTGGTGCTGGGCCAGGGCGAGGGCTATTATGAGGACTTCTTCCGGGCACAGGCGGGCCGCTATGTGGGCCGCATGGCGGCGCTCATTACCTATTCCGAGGCTCTCAGCCGCCGCATCTACGCGGGCGCAGACCTCTTCCTGATGCCCTCCAGGAGCGAGCCCTGCGGCCTTTCCCAGATGATCGCCATGCGTTACGGCGCGGTGCCCATCGTCCGCCGCACCGGCGGACTGGCCGACAGCGTACATTCCTGCCAGGTGGGCCAGGAGGACGGCACCGGCTATCTGTTTGAGGGCTACAATACCGGCGACATGCTGTCCGTGATCGGGCAGGCCACCGGACTTTACCGAGGCGACAGGGCGGGCTTTGCCGCCGTGCAGCGGCGGGGCATGACCGCCGATTTCAGCTGGACACGCAGCGCCCGTATCTATCACGATATCTATTCCAAGCTGTAAGGAGACAATCGCATATGACCTATACCAAGCATGACATGAAGGAGGCTATCATCCGCAAGCTGCGGCTGAACTACGGCTGCACCGAGCAGCAGGCCAGCGACGGCGAGATGCTGAAGGCCTGCGCCATGGTGCTGCGCGACATCATGGTGGAGCACGGGGTGGAGACCCAGCAGAAGGCTGCCCGCGAGGGCGCGCGCCGGGTGCACTATCTGTCCCTTGAGTTCCTGATGGGCCGCAGCCTGATGAAGAACGCCTATAACCTGAACGTGCTGCCCCAGCTGCAGGAGGCCATCGAGGACTTGGGCTTCAAGGCGGCGGACATCTTCGACATGGAGCCGGACGCGGGCCTTGGCAACGGCGGTCTGGGCCGTCTGGCCGCCTGCTATCTGGACAGCATGACCACCCTGGAGATCCCCGCCACCGGCTATTCCATCTGCTATGAGCTGGGCCTTTTCAAGCAGAAGATCGTGGAGGGCCAGCAGGTGGAGCTGCCCGACGACTGGAAGCCCCTGGGCGACGCATGGCTGCTGCCCAAGCCCCAGGAGACGGAGGAGGTCCACTTCGGCGGCACTGTCCGCACCCGCTGGGACAACGGCCACCTGATGGTGGTGCACGAGGACTATACCCGCGTGCTGGCGGTGCCCTGCGACATGGAGATCGCGGGCTATGACACCGACCATGTGAACACCCTGCGGCTGTGGGACGCCAAGTCCCCCAAGCCCATCGACATGAAGCTGTTCTCCCAAGGCCAGTATCTCCGTTCCGGCGAGGAGCGGGCCATGGCTGACGTGATCTCCAAGGTGCTGTACCCTGAGGACAATCACTACGAGGGCAAATCCCTGCGGCTGAAGCAGCAGTACTTCTTCGTGTCCGCCACGGTGCAGTCCATCACCCGCCAGCATATCCAGCAGTACGGCACGCTGAAGAACTTCCACGAGAAGAACGTCATCCAGATCAACGATACCCACCCCGCGCTGGTGATCCCGGAGCTGATGCGCATCCTCATCGACGACGCGGGCCTTGGCTGGGACGAGGCGTGGGACATCACCACCCACTCCGTGGCCTACACCAACCATACGGTGCTGGCCGAGGCGCTGGAGGTCTGGCCCCAGCAGCTGTTTGAAACGCTGCTGCCCCGGGTGTGGCAGATCCTCACCGAGATCGCCCGCCGCTATCAGGAGAAGATCACCGAGTTCTATCATGGCGACATGGACAAGGTGGCCCGCATGGCCGTTATCTGGGACGGCGCGGTGCGCATGGCCAACCTGTGCATTGCCGGCGGTATGGCCGTCAACGGCGTCAGCGCCCTGCACTCGGATATCCTCCGCAAGGACGTGTTCCACGACCAGTGCGTCATGGAGCCGGACAAGTTCAAGAACGTCACCAACGGCGTGGATCACCGCCGCTGGCTCAGCCAGATCAATCCGGGCCTTGACAGCCTGCTGAAGGACACCGTGGGCGAGGGCTACCTGACCCACGCCGGCGAGATGAAGGGCCTGGAGCGCTGGGCCGACGACAAAGAGGTGCTGCTGCGGCTAGGCCAGATCAAGAAGGCCAACAAGGAGGCTTTCGCCAAGTGGGCGCACCGCCAGCAGGGCGTGGTGCTGAACACCGACGGCATCTTCGACGTGCAGGTGAAGCGCCTGCATGAGTACAAGCGCCAGCTGATGAACGCCCTTCACATCATCTACCTGTATCAGCAGCTGCGGGACGATCCCAACATGGACTTCACGCCCCATACGTTCCTGTTCGGCGCCAAGGCGGCTCCGGGCTACGCTGTGGCCAAACGGATCATTCACCTGATCAACTCTCTGGCCAATGAGATCAACAACGATCCCGTCTGCAAGGACAAGCTGCAGGTGGTGTTTTTGGAGAACTACCGCGTCTCCATGGCGGAGATGCTGATGCCCGCCAGCGAGGTGAGCCAGCAGATCTCCACCGCCGGCAAGGAGGCCAGCGGCACCGGCAACATGAAGTTCATGATGAACGGCGCCCTGACCGTGGGTACGCTGGACGGCGCCAACGTGGAAATGCATCAGGTGCTAGGCGACGAGAATATGTTCCTGTTCGGCCTGCGCTCTGACGAGGTGGCCCATTTGCAGCACAGCTACGATCCCCATCTGCTGTATGACCGGGATCCCATGCTGCGCCGGGTGGTGGATCAGCTGAAGACAGGCTTCTCCGACGGCGTCAGCTACGAGGATCTGTGGCAGCGTCTTGTGTTCGGCGCGGACTGCCCGCCGGATCAGTATATGCTGCTGGCTGACCTGCCCTCCTATGCCGAGGCAGAGCAGCGCATGATCCGTGCCTATGCCGACCGGGAGAACTGGAACCGCATGAGCCTCATCAACATCGCCCGCAGCGGCATCTTCGCCGCCGACCGGTCTATCGCGGACTACGCCGACACCATCTGGCACGTGCCGTATAAGAAGTAATACTAAAAAATAAACGCCGCTTTTGCGGCGTTTATTTTTTAATACCTGGGGTCTTGCAGCTCCTTTTTGATCTGGGCAAAGGCAGCGTCCTCGCCCTGCTCCTTCAGCATCAGCAGCCACCGGTCCAGCAGCGCCGCCGTGTCGGCGTGTATATAGCGCCCGGCGTCGGTGTGCTTGGTGTCCTTGCTGCGCTGATAGTACTCCCACGGCGAGGCGTCGGTATATTTCTCCTTCTGATAGACCCGGCAGGCGGCGATGCGGTCGCAGAACATCTCGGCCACATATTTCTTGGGCATCTTGCACCCGCCGATGTATACGCTGCCGTCCTCCCGGAGGCAGTAGTCGATCCAGTACTCGAAATGGTGGCGGTTGCGGCCCTTGTGGTGGAGCCACGACAGGCTGACGCCGTTGGCGATGCGCTCGGCGTCGTTGGGGCTGCGGTAACCCTGATAGTATTTCACGCTGCGCCAGAACTCCGTGGGGCTGTATTTGCTCAGGTCGTGAGTCAGGCCCTGCCAGACCAGTCCCAGCTTCAGGCAGTAGTGCCGCACCAGACGGCGATGGGTGTTCACAGTGTGCAGATGGTCGAAAAGGTGCATGGCGCGGCCTCCTTTGAAAGGGTGTGCCACCAGTATAGCACATTTTCCCGCGCCTGCATAGAAAAAGAGCAGCGAAATCTCCTTCGCCGCTCTTTTTATCAGAAAAGATCTTGGTAAACTCCGGGGAATTTACAGGTTCTTCTCGTAGGACTCGATCATCTTCTTGAACGTGTGACCCGTAGAAACTTCGGGATCGTCAGATGGTGAAAACGCCGCAACCGCTTGCGGCACAACGGTTTGCGCTGATGCCTGACGCCGCAGGTTTTGCAGGTGCTTTTCGCAGCTCTCGCCGGTGAAGATCTTGATGTCTAGGCGGAGGGAACCGTCCTCCTCCGGTGTGACGAATATCTTGTCAATATAGCGGGCCACGAACTCCTTGGTGATGACGCCCTTGGCGGCGTCCTTCTGGGCATTGCGCAGAACGGTGCGAATGGTGTCAAGCTGCTGCTTCATATTTCCGGCGGACTCTTGCTGGGCGGTCAGCTCGTCCAGTTGAGCTTGCAGCGTCTTGGCTTCCGCGGAACACTGCTTGTTCATGGCGAGGAAGTCCGCGTCGTCCAGCTTGCCCTGAGCGTTGAAGGTCAGCAGCTTCATGCGCTTCTGCTCCACGGTAGCCAATTTCTTATGCAGCGCGGCGATCTGAGAGCCCAACCTGCCGCCGCGATCCAAGGCGCGGTACATCTCCACATACTCTTCGATCAGGGCCTCTGCGCTGGCCTCCGTGTCGCGGAACACGTCCAGCAGTAGGGGCTTGATCTCGTCCTCGTAGATGGGGAAGGAAGCGCAGGAGTCCGCGCCGTTTTTGATCTTGCCGGAGCAGACCCATTTGCTGTTTTTGTGCCCCTGCCTGTCTTGAGACTCCCGGCGGTAATAGGCGGTGCCGCAGCAGGTGCAGAAGAGCTTGCCGGTCAGCAGATTGGCGTGGTTGCAGACGCCCTGCCGGTTCTTTACGTCATCGCTGCGGCGGCGGAGAATGGCATTGGCCTGATCCCACAGCTCCTCGGATACGATGGCGGGCACGATCTCACCCGTCTCGTCCTTGAACATGACCCACTCCTCCGGCGGCAGAAACTTCTGCTTCTTGGTGAACATGTCCACCACCTTGACCTTGTTGCCTACATAGTAGCCCTTGTATTTGGGGTTGGAGATCATATTGGACATGGTGGTGTGGGCGATCTTCTTGCCGTTGAGATTGCGATAGCCCTTCTCCCAGAAGAGGGCTTCGATCTGTTTCATGGAGTATTGGTCTGTGGCGTACAGCTCAAACAGCTCCCGTACCATGGGGGCCTGCTCCTCGTCAATAACAAGGCGGCGGTTCTCCTTGCGGTAGCCGAAGATACGGCTGTTGCCCAGCACCACATTGTTCTTGATGGCCTGCTGATGACCGAATTTCACGCGGCTGCTGAGCTTGCGCAGCTCATCCTGGGCGATGGAGGACATGATGGACAGCCGCAGTTCGGAGTCCTCGTCAAAGGTGTTGATGTTGTCGTTCTGGAAGAATACGCCTACGCCGCAGCCAAGAAGCTGCCGGGTGAACTGGATGGAGTCCAGCGTATTGCGGGCAAAACGGGAGATCTCCTTGGTGATGATAAGATCAAAGGTATCCTCCGCCGCGTCGTCGATCATGCGGTTGAAGTTCTCGCGGCACTTGGTGGAGATGCCGGACAGGCCCTCATCAATGTAGCCGGGGACAAACGTCCATGCGGCGTTCCGGCGGATGAAGTCCTCGTAGTATTGAATTTGATTGCCCAGCGAGTTCAACTGCTCGTCAGACTCGGAGGACACACGGGCGTAGTAAGTCACCCGCAGGGGGATATCGTATAGGCTCTTTGTCCGTAGCTGCTGCCGGATGTCATGAATGTCCATAACCGCACCTCATAATGAGTTCGTAATATCATGTTCTATATTGTAGCAAACAAAGCGAGAGAAAGCAAGTAAAGAAGAAGAAAATCCCGGATTTTTATATGTTATTGTGTTATTATGTTTTTGTAATTTTTCAAAATTATTGTAATTGAGATTTATACAACACAACTCTTTTGCTTTTCTATGAAAATCCAAGGGATATTTCTTTTTGAAAAAGCTATGAACATGTCAGTAATATGATTGGATCGGAGGTCAGTATGGAAAAAAAGCAGTCGAAGGCGAAAGGAGAAACTATATAGGGCAGGGCATTTGACTATGATGACGGCAGTAGGGTGTTCTTTTATCAGTGGAGCGAAGGGGATAAGGCTGGGGCGGAAATCAAGTATTTTGCCAACGAGGAGGAACTGTGGCACTTTTTACGTGGCCTGAAAAACAGATCTAAATCGCACGACAGAGAGTTTGATATTAATGCCGGGAACATTAAAGTGAATCTTGGATACACAGCCAGGCACAAAAATGAAAGGGCAGCCTCCGTTCTAGAAGACAAAAAACGCTGCAACGAATTGTTAAAGATGCTTGATAGCTGCGGAGCTGATGAGGATAGCCGACGCACACTGATAGAAATCCTCAGTGCAACGCTTGTGGGGCATTTGCTTAGGAAGCTCACAGAAGAAGAGTTTCTTAGCTATAGCGAGCCGGTTTCTTATATGACAGCCCCTCGGCTTGTATGTTCTCCGGCGGATGGCGCGGCAGATGCCCTTCGGCTGGTTATGGAGTCGATTGTGCTGAATACGGCAGTACCGTTAGACGCCAAAGTGAAAAAGGGCGACGTATTTAACCTGATGCCACCGTTCCTTCCTAAAAACGGCAATGAGAGCCATATTGTTGACTGCGCCTATGCGCTGGTCTGTACAGGCAAGCGGAGCAAAGATGAACACGAACTGTTTTTTAATGAAAGGCTAGAAGCAAAATACCGAGACACTGCAGTCGGGATTCACACGGCGTTTTTTCGCGCCCCTGATATAAGGAACTTTGTGCGTAGAAATCGCTGGGCACAACTATTCAAGTAGGTGGCAAATGTGATTTGATGTCTCCTATTCATATAGACGGAAAAATTTTGGCACGAGTAGGGTCTTCGGATGGATGGAATACTGCCGCAGTGCATGCGTTGATTCAAGGATTCTTGGTTTGGTTGTATACAAAAATCAAAAATGAGGCAAAACTGACAATAAGCGGTGGAATTAAGAAACAGCTTCAGAACGCAAATCGAAGGATCGATGAGCACAACCGAAGAAGAGGAACACTCAAGTATCGGGGCTTGCAGCGCCTTTGGCTGGAGACACAGATCGTTGTCCTTGAGGAACTGAAAGCATATATGGATATGCTGGGATTTTGGGAGGGGGATGAAGGCCAGACTACTCTGAACGGATGGCGGCATGCTCTCCTACCATCAGTATACCCAGCACCTGTGGACAACCTTCCCGTGGATGACCCCAAGCACCATTTGAACCACGAGGCGGACAGTCAGAAGCTGTTCAGAGAGTTGTTGACCGCAATGGTTACATCTGAAAATTGCGAACACTTTATGGCAGTTGCGGCCAAAGGGGAGTGCCCAACGGAAAAAGTGAACGGTACTGACGTTTGGGGCTACGTGCGGGGATTCCAAATGACAGGAAAGGATGGCCATCGCTACCGAGTGCCAACGTTGCAGATTCGCGAGGATGTGCTGACTGAGGCAGCGCCGATGCTTATGCCGCTTGAATGTGACTGGCGCACGGTCATCAAGACGGTGAGGGAACAACAACCAGATTATCTGATAGGCAAGAGCAAAAACGTTCGCCTGCCAGTCGATGGGGAAAGCAGACTCTGCGCAACGCTGGTATTATCCATTGAAAAACTGGCATGGTTGCCAAAGACGGCACAGAATGTCCTGCTGGAGCTGACCATGCTAATGGCGTCACAGAACTGAATAAAAAATGACCTCTGCGGAAAAGATTGCCGTGGGGGTCATTTCTTTTGAAGCATTGACCGACAAGCATATACACGGTCATCGAGATGATTCGTGAATATGAGAAGGAGGCCAAGCGTATGGCGAGGTATATACAGACACGAGGTGAGGCGTATCGCTGGGGGATGTTGATGTGGTTCAATCAACTGCTGCTGGAGCAGGGTGCGATCACCGAGGCAGAATTTAGGCAGATGCGGCTTGCGATTGAAAGGAAAACAAGAGAACTAGAGAAAGGCGGCACCAAGTGAAATCATTTGGTGCTGTTCTTTTTTGTAAGCGTCTATTGATAAAAAGAAAATATAGAGCAAAAAATACGATAACCGCACTACAAACTGGTTTAACGGTAAAAAGGTGATATAGTTTTTGGAGGTAAAACAATGAAAAAGAAATCCGGAATGTTTAAGCTGGAGCCTGATAAATTCTCGATCCACACCTTTGAAATAAGTAAAAAGCTGACAAATCAAGACTACAAAAAAATGCGAGACAGACTGTATTGCCGATGTCCTCGGGGAGAGATGTATCAGGATAGGGATTGGCAGGGGGAGGGCGAGCGCTTTCGATGCCGCTGCTTTCAGCGAAATGGGTTGAGAATTAGTCTGGAGAAAGATGTACATGGCCAGATCTCAACGTGTTATCTACGGGTTGCAGTGAATCCACGAAAGCTAATCGATCCAGACTCCTCATATCTGGGCATCCTTCCTCCAACTGAGGAGAGTGTACAAAATGTTTCTAAGATGTTCTTTGCGATGCTGAAAGACTCGGGGCTGCCATGTGCGCTGGATGCCTATCAGCTTTCCAGAGTTGATCTGTGCGTAAATATTCAGTGCGATTCTACGGCATTATTCAAAGAATTGTTGCGGGTTACACGAAAGCTGCCAGCACCGCCCAAATATGAAAGAGCCGTGTTCAAGAGTGAGGACAAGAGGGCTGCCAACAAGTATAACAAACACCACATCACCTTAAAGCACAAAACACGTGAGCTGGTGGTCTATGATAAAACGTACCAAATTGTGGAAAACGGATTGCTGCTAGACGAAGAAAAACTACCTAAAGGGGTATTGAGGTTTGAGGTACACGAGCTGAGAGAGCGAATATCGAAGGCAGAGAAAAAACTGGGTACAGGTAGTGTGGCGAGCTTGCTGCGCCATTATGTCGCACAGAGCGAAAAGGTTGTTACGCGCTGTTTTGGACGAGCATATCCAGATGAAAAGTTCATGCAGCCAGACCGGCTTATAAGCTTGATTTATACAGAGGCAGATACAGAGTTGAGAGATGGAATGGTGTGGATTGTTAAGACGATGGTACGGGTGAAAACATTGGAGAAAGGAATCAAGAAAATTGAAAAAGAAGGCTATGACACAGAAGCGGTCTTGGCGCAGTTTGTAAGGCTCGGCGTCAGTCCAGTGCCACTGAGGAAAAATTTTTGCGCCGAATCCATGATGGGTGTTTCCGTTTTGTTAGAGAGAATAGCTCACAGGAGCGTGCGGGTCTGGTATAAGTAAGACGATATTTGGCAAATTATAAAACGAATTAGCTAACAATAATATAATGAAGCGTGAGCTGTGCCAAAGGATATCGATTTCTATGCACAATTTTAAATCATTTTATCTCACGCCAAAGGAGGATTAGATTATGATTCAATACATCTCGTATGCGGACCTGGATGAGTTTTACAGTATCAAGGAGGTGTGCCGTCTGCTGAAAATGGACAAAGAGAACCTGAGAAAAAGCTGCGAAAAGTACGGCGCCAAGCCTAGCCGTAATGAAACCGGCGACTGGGGATTGACCTGCCACGACCTGCGTCGGTTACATAACTTCTTGTACAAAGAGGAAAAGAGCATGGCTACGAGAAAGGACGACGATCCGTGGGCGTAATTGAACTTCTAACCGTAGCCGAGACCGCAGCCCTGCTCAAGACTACGAAGCAGCATGTAAGGAAAATGATTTCGCAGCAACTGATTCCAGCGATGAAGATTGGACGGGAGTGGAGGATCAGTAGACAGTATCTGGAGGAATTCCTGCGAAGTGGGCTGGAATGATCCCGGCCCACTTCACAGGAAAAGCGAAGATATCTGATGAAAGGAACTCCCCCGCTTGCCCAAGTTCAGGCAAGCGGGGATTTCTTTATAAACCGTCTGCTCTTATTCCGGAATATCTTCCCAAATATCAGGCTCCGCCTCGTCCACCGCAGGCTCGTACTCATCCGCCAGATCAGTATGCGCCTCCGGGTCGGCCCACTGGCAGAACACCGCCACGCGGGCCTTGCCGCCGGGTGTGCAGGTATACAGCACCAGCGGGTAGGCGTCATCAAACACCAGCGAGACATCCTCCACGTTCTCCGGCTCCAGCTGGCGGAGCTCCGCCACCAGATACTCATACACTGTGCCCTCCATGTCGGTGAAGGTCACTGCGTCGCCAGTTTGCAGCCGGTCCAGATAGCCGAAATGGCTCTTGTAGTTATGGGCCGCGATCACCAGATCGCCGCCCGCCGCTGAGCCGTACTGACGGCAGGGAGCCTTTTTCAGCGCCGGATAGCTCCACTGGTCGATCACCGGAAGCTCCCGGCCGATGGCGGGAATGGCGATCACGCCCGCGTAGTCATAAACCACCTCCGGCTCCGGTTCCTCCGGCGCGTCCGGCGGGGCGCTGTTGTCCGCGATGACGGACCGCGCCTCCTCTAGCAGGTAACCGTCAAACAGCGCAGCTTCCAGGTAAATGCCTGGAAGCTGCGCTGTTCTTTTTTGCCGCAAGAAGCTGAACAAAGGTGAATGTCAAACCCAACCACGTATAGAGAGGCATGAGACAATAATGACGGAACGTTTTGCAACGTTCCGCTACTGTCACATTAGGAGGTGTCAAGATGACAAGCAGAACGAGCTTGAAAGTGATTTATTCGTAACCGTCAAACCACCCCGCGCATGGACAGGCATGAGACAATAGTAACGGAACGTTTTGCAACGTTCCGTTAC
>CAKTRJ010000021.1 GCA_934597345.1 uncultured Oscillospiraceae bacterium | reverse complement strand
AAAAACGTTGTTCGGCGGCGCGATGTGGGCATCGCGCCCTACGTTGTCATTGCGCGCCAGTTCGCAAACTGGCGCGGCAATCCGTTACCTTCAGGGCACGGATTCCCACGCCAGTGACGTCGGTCACTGGCTCGGAATGACAGGGCAAGAAGCGCGTGCGTTTATCGGCGGGCGGGGTAGAACCCCGCCCCTACGAAAGTTCTATCGGTGGCCAGTGCGTAGGGGAGGGATTCTACCCCTCCCGCTCCAATTTCCCAAACGCCGTGGGCATGGGGTATTTCTCCCGTTCCTCTCCGGTGCGCCAGACCCACTCCGGCGGGCTTTCGCCCTGTACATCCAGCGTAAATACCGTCATTTCCCATATAATGTGGGTGAAAATATGCTTCTCGGTGAAGCTTTTGCCCCACAGGTGGGGCGTCAGCCCCCATTGGGCCAGCTGTGCCGCCGCCTGGGGCTCCGTCAGTGCTCCCGGTACGTTGGGGAACTCCCACAACCCCGCCAGCAGGCCCTTTCCGGGCCGCTGCCGCACCGCCGTGGTCTCGCCCTGCCGCAGGAGGAACACCGTCAGCTGCTCCGTCCGCTTGCCGGACTTCTTCTCCCGCGCCGGCAGGTGCCGCTGCAAGCCCTTTTCCCGCGCGGCGCAGAAGTCCCGGGCCGGACAATCGCCGCACAGCGGCTCGCCGTTGGGCAGGCAGACCATGGCCCCCAAGTCCATCAGCGCCTGATTGAAGGCGCCGGGCCGGTCGTGGGGGATCACCTCCGCCATCCACCGGCGGAACAGCGCCCGCACCTTCGGCTCCAGCACGTTGCCGTCGTGACCGGACAGCCGCGCCGCCAGCCGCAGCACATTGCCGTCCACCGCCGGGACAGGGCGTCCGAAGGCGATGGAGGCGATGGCGCCCGCCGTGTAGTCACCTACCCCCGGCAGGGCGGTCAGCCCTTCATATGTATCAGGGAACACGCCGCCGTGCTCCTCCACGATGACCCGTGCCGCCTTTTGCAGGTTGCGGGCGCGGCTGTAATAGCCCAGCCCCTGCCACAGGGCCATCAATTGCTGCTCATCGGCGGCAGCCAGCGCCTCCACTGTGGGCAGGGCTGCCATGAACCGCGCGAAATACGGCAGCACCGCCGTGACACGGGTCTGTTGCAGCATGATCTCCGATACCCATGTGCGGTAGGGGGAGACCTCCTCCCGCCACGGCAGCACGCGGCGGTTTTGATCATACCACGCCAGCAGGGGCGGCGGCAGGGCTTTCAGTTGTTGTGGCGTTTCCCGCATGGCATGTCCTCTCATTTGCTGAACCGCGCCGCGTAGCCGCAGCGGCGGCATAAGTCCTCGCTGGGCGTGCGGCGGGAGAAGCCCTCCCGGATGGCCCGCGCCCGCAGTGTGTTCAGAATCTCCGGCAGCTCCTGGGTCAGCAGATTTCCCAGCGCCATGCGGCCCTCGCCGTCCAGACAGCAGGGCACCACCGTGCCGTCGCACAGCACCGCCAGCTGCTGGCGCAGGGCGTGGCAGAACTGCACATTGCCCTCCGCCGCGTCCGGGGACGGCCAGTCGAATTTCCGGGCCGATTCCAGAAACAGCCCCGGCGCAAGACGCTTGTTGCCCACGCTGTCGGCGGGCAGGTTTTCCACATCCCGGCCGCTGGCGGTGGATAAAAAACGGAGAATTTCGCCGTTTCGCTCCTCCACCCCGCCCTCGTTCCATAGCCGCAGGGCGCACAGCACGCCCTTTTCCCCAGCGGCGGCGCAGAAATCCCACACGGCGGCGAGATAGTCCGTCATGTCGCCGCCGTCGTTGCCCTCGAAGCTGTGGAGGGAGACGCTGACCTTATGCAGCGCCGGAGCGGCCAGCAGGACGCTGCCCTTTTCGGACAGCAGCGTGCCGTTGGTGGTGATGCACACCCGGAACCCCAGCTCCCCGGCGATGGCCAGCAGCTCCGGCAGCTGCGGGTGCAGCAGCGGCTCACCCATAACGTGGAAGTAGAGGTAGCGGGTGTGGCCCCGCAGCTTTTCCGCCATCAGGCGGAACTCCTCCGGGGTAAGAAAGCGCTTTTCCCGGCCCGTGCCGGGGCAGAATACGCAGGAGAGGTTGCACACGTTGGTGATCTCCACATAGACCCGCTTGAACATAGGCAAACCTCCCCCATTTTGGTCTCCATGGTATTGTACCACAGAATGGGGGAGGATGCATAGGAAAATTTAATTGTGTTGGGGGTAGGTACGACGTACCTGTCATTGCGAGGAGGGCGTAAGCCCGACGCGGCAATCCGCGTCTTCCCTTTGCGGAAGCGTATGGATTCCCACGCCAGTGACATCGGTCACTGGCTCGGAATGACAAATCTCACCGCAGGTACGCCCCTACTTCACCGCCCATAAAATCAACCCATACACCACGCTGGCGGCGGTGCCGAATACGATCACCGGCCCGGCCACGGTGAACATCTTCACCGCCGTGCCGGTGACAACGCCCTCGGCCCGGAAGTCGATGGCGGGGGACGCCACGGCGTTGGCAAAGCCCGTGATGGGCACCAGCGTGCCCGCCCCGGCGTACCGGGCCAGCTTGTGATACAGCCCCAGCCCCGTAAACAGCGCCGACAGGAACACCAGCGTCACCGACGTGGCGGTGGCGGCGTCCTGCCTGCTCAGGCCAAGATAGCCGTACCAGTCCCCGATGGCCTGTCCGACACAGCAGATGGCGCCGCCCACCAGAAACGCCAGCGCCATGTTTTTCCACACCGGCGATCTCGGGTTGATGCTCTTGAGATATTCCTGATATTCCCTGGGTGACATGTCCATATTTTCCACGGCCTTTCCTGTTTTGGGGCTAGTTTGCCCCGCCGGAAGAAAATCATGCATTGATAAAAGGGCCCGTTGGGCGTATAATAACTATTTGAAAAGTTGTGCGGACGACCGCAGAGGTCGCCCCTACATGTCATTGCGCACCAGTCCGTAACCCTTGCCTCTCCCTTCGGGAGAGGTGTCCGAGCAAAGCGAGGACGGAGAGGGTCGACACTAAAAACATGCCGGTGGCATGTTTTTAGTGTCGATCTCGGCAGCTATGCTGCCGTAGCATCCATCTTGGTTTGCACCGCACCATCTTGGATCCCCTCTCAGTCACCTTCGGTGACAGCTCTCCCAAAGGGAGAGCCAAGGGCGGGGTCACTGTCTCGGAATGACAGCTGCGCTCCGGAAGCGCGAAATTCTCCAACCACACCGAGGTACACCATCATGAGCTTACCCGACAATTACTATCTCTTCGGCCGCAAGCCGCTGCAATACGCCGTCATCGACCCGGTATCCTGTACCGGGTGCGGCTGGTGCGCCATGTTCTGTCCCGTGGAGTGCATGTTCCAGCGGCCGGACGGCTTTTACGATCTGGATGTGGGCAAATGCATCGGCTGCCGCTCCTGCCGGGTCAACTGCTTTTATGATGCCATCACCATGATCCAGCGGGACAGAAAGGAGGAGGCATGATGGAAAAGACACTGGGCCTGTATCTCCACATCCCCTTCTGCAAGAGCAAGTGCGCCTACTGCGACTTCTACTCCCTGCCCCGCAGCGAGGAGAAAATGGACGCCTACACCGCCGCCCTGATCCGCCATCTGGAGGAGGTGGCGCCCCGGTGCACCGCCCACACGGCGGACACGGTGTATTTCGGCGGCGGCACCCCCAGCTATCTGGGGGAAAAGCGGCTGGTGAAGATGTTGAAAACCGTAAAGAAGCGCTATCATGTGGCCGCCGGCGCGGAGATCACCCTGGAGGCCAACCCCGACAGCGCCGGGGACTGGAAGGCCCTGCGGGCGCTGCGGAAGGCGGGCTTTAACCGCATTTCTCTGGGCGTGCAGGCGGCGGATGACGAACTTTTGCGGCGCATCGGCCGGGTACATACCTGGGATCAGGTGCTGTCGGCGGTGGCGGCGGCCCGGATGGCCGGGTTCGAGAATCTGAGCCTTGACCTGATCTACGGCCTGCCGGGCCAGACGCTGGAAGCGTGGCAGGACACCCTCCGCTCCGCTGCGGCGCTGGAGCCGAAGCACCTGAGCTGCTACGGCCTGAAGATCGAGCCGGGCACGCCCCTGTGGCAGCAGCGCGAAAGCGCCGACATCCCCGACGACGACACCCAGGCGGACATGTACCTGTGGACGGTGGACTATCTGCAAAAGCACGGCTATGAGCAGTACGAGATCTCCAACTTCGCCCAGCCGGGGTATGAGAGCCGCCATAACCTGAAATACTGGACGCTGGGTGAGTACGCGGGCTTCGGCCCCGGCGCCCACTCCGATATGGGCGGCGTCCGCTTCGGCTACGAGCGGGATCTGGACGCCTACATCGCCGGAGATCTGCGCTTGTCGGAGATGGAGGAGATCCCGCCCCTTGACCGGGATCTGGAATACATCATGCTGTCGCTGCGCACCACCCAGGGCATCGACAGCGGCTATTTCGAGCGGCAGTTCCGCCAGAAGTTCCAGCCCATGGAGGACCTGCTGGTGCAGTACGAGGCCCACGGCTTCGCCGCCCGGACGGAGAAGGGCTGGCATCTGACGCCCCGGGGGTTCTTCGTGTCCAACACCATCATCGTCTCCTTACAGGAGGCCATCGGCCAGGCCCGGCAGCAGAAGCTCCGGCGGGCCGCCGAGGGGAATTTCAGGATCGACGTGTGAGACAAAGCCACGGCAGGTATCCCTGCCGTGGCTTTTGGATTTATTTTATCATGCCGCCGCAGGCGGCATACCATTTCTTTTCACTTTTCACTTTTCTCTCTTCACTTAAAAATAGTACGCCCCTCGAACTATTTCGCCGCAAATGACGGTGTTTTCCCTACGCCGCCTTACTATTTGTAACGGAATCGTGAATTTTTCCGTTTTCCGATTGATTTGAAAAACAAGAGGTGGTAGACTAAAGTGTCAAAATGCGGCGCACAGCGCCGTTACCCGTATCCGCCCCTGTGGCGCGCCCGATGGCGCTGAAGAGAGGAAGAAGTTCGTGCCCGGCTTTAGTGTGAAAAAACCATTGACCGTCTATGTGGTGGCGCTGGCCATTCTGGTACTGGGCGTGGTGGCCTATCTGAAAATGACCCCCGACCTGATGCCCAACATGGACTACCCCTATGTGATCGTGGTCACCAGCGATCCCGGCGCAAGCCCGGAAAGCGTGGAGGAGGAGATCACAAAGCCGCTGGAGAAAGCTCTGGCCACGCTGGATCAGCTGAAGGAGATCCAGTCCACCAGCCAGAACAGCGTCTCCATGGTGATCATGGAGTTTGAGAACGGGGCCAATATGGACTCGCTGGGCATCGACATCCAGCAGCAGGTCTCCGTGCTGGAGGGCGAATGGGACGACAGCGTGTCCTCCCCCTACATACTGAAGATGAACCCCTCCATGATCCCGGTGATGGTGGCCGCCATCAGCAGCGACACCATGGACGTGGGCGAGCTGAGCGACTTTGTGGACGATGAGCTCAGCGCCAAGCTGACCGGCATCACCGGCGTGGCCAGCGTGGATATCTCGGGCACCATCGACCGGGAGATGCATGTGGTGCTGGACGCAGAGAAGATGGCCGCTCTGACGGAGACGGTTCGCCAGAATGCGGGAAAGCTGCTGGACAAGGAGGCCGGAAAGCTCAGCAGCGCCAGAAAGCAGGTGACCGACGCTCAGGCCGCGCTGGCGGAGGGCATCTCTCAGGCTGCCAACGGCATTGGTGACAGCGTGACCGATGCGCTGAACAAGGCCGTGGAGGCGCTGAAAAGCGCTCTGGATTTTACCCCCAACATGTCGGAGGAGGAAAAGCAGCTGCGCCAGACCATCGCCGCCGATCAGGAGGCCATGAACGCCAATAATGAGAAGATCCAAGCCAATCTGGGCATCATCGCCGACCCGGACGCCACCGAGGAGGAGAAGGCCGCCGCCATGGCGGAAAACGAGGCGCTGACCGCCGCCAATCTGGAGCTGGCCCGGCGGCTGACGGAAAACACCCAGACCCTGACCCGGCTGGTGGCCCAGCGGACGGAGGAGCAGCTCCGTCAAGGGATGGAGGATCTGAGAAAGACCATCCGCGATATTGAGGCTTTCCTTAACGATCCCCACCGGTTTGATGCGCTGGGCAACCAGATCTCCAGCGGCGCGGAATCCCTGATAGACGGCATGCTGCTGATGACCGAGAGCAACGTGCAGCTGAAGCTGGCCCTGCAGCAGATCGAGGAGGGGGAAAAGCAGCTGGCTCAGATCCGCCGTCAGGTGCTGGAGCAGCTGGATCTCAACGGCATGCTGTCCGTCTCCATGATAGAGCAGCTACTGACGGCCCAGGATTTCTCCATGCCCGCCGGATATATCGACGATAACGACGGCATCAGCTACATGGTGTCCGTGGGCAACGAGATATCCACCACCCAGGAGCTGGAGGACATGGTGCTGTTCGATCTGGGTATCGACGGCATGGAGCCCATCCGCCTCAGCGATGTGGCCACCGTGTTCTATACCGATAATTCCGATGAGATCTACGCTAAGCTGGACGGCAACAACGGCATCATCGCCTCCTTCAACAAGCAGTCCAACTACGCCACGGCGGAGGTGTCCGACAACATCACCGCCCGTCTGGAGCAGCTGACCCAGCAGTACGAGGGCGTCAACTTCAAGCCTCTGATGGATCAGGGCGACTATATCCACCTGATCGTGGACACCATCGTGTCCTCCCTGCTGTGGGGCGCGCTGTTCTCCGTGGTGGTGCTGTTCCTGTTCCTGCGTGACTGGCGGCCCACCCTCATCACCCTGATCTCCATTCCCGCCAGCGTGATCTTCGCCGTGGTGCTGATGTACTTCACCGGCGTCACCATCAACATGATCTCCCTCAGCGGCCTTTTGGTGGCGGTGGGTATGCTGGTGGATAACTCCGTGGTGGTCATTGAGAATATCTACCGGCTCCGGGCCAGGGGCGCCACGGTGGTGCAGGCCGCCGTGTCCGGCGCGCAGCAGGTGCTGGGCGCCATCGTGGCCAGCACCCTGACCACCGTGTGCGTGTTCGCCCCCATCGTGTTCGTGGAGGGTCTGACCCGTGAGCTGTTCACCGATCTGGCCCTGACCATGACCTATTCCCTGCTGGCAAGCCTGCTGGTGGCGCTGACCATGGTGCCCGCCATGGCCAGCGGCCTGCTGCAAAGGACGCTGGAGCAGAAGCCGGGGCTGCTGGATAAGATCTATCCCGCCTATAAAAAGGCCATCCGCTGGTCGCTGGATCATAAGGCGGCGGTGCTGGCAGGTTCGCTGGCGCTGCTGATCCTTACCAGCCTTGTCACCGTCAGCCGGGGCTTCAGCTTCATGCCGGAGTTCGATATGAACACCGTCAACGTCACCGTGGCCATGCCGGAGGGCTGCACCCGGGAGGAGGCCGTGGCCTATACCGACGAGGTGGCCCGCCGCTGCATGACGGTGGAGGGTGTGGACGCCGTGGGCGCCATGATCCAGGCGGACACCGCCCTGACCATGATGTCCACCGCCACCGGCGAGTATGACGCCACCGTGTATATCACCATGCCCGACAGCTATTCCGGCAACAAGGCCGGCAAGGAGATCGAGGCCCTGTGCGCCGACATGGACTGCAAGGTGACGGCGGTGAACATCATGTCCAGCATGATGAGCTACGTCACCGGCAACGGCGTATCCTTACAGGTCTACTGCGAGGATATGGAGACGCTGCAGGCCGCGGCAAAGTCCATCGCCGCCCGGATGGCGCAGGTGGACGGCACCGTGGACGTGTCCGACGGTCTGGAGGACGCGGCCCAGGCCCTGCGTGTCACCATCGACCGCACCAAGGCCATGGAGCATGGCATGACCGTGGCCCAGATCTATATGCAGATCGCCGCCGCCCTGACCACCAGCACCTCCGGCACCGACATGGTGCTGGACAACAGCGCCATGTCCCTGATCATCCAGCAGGATGAGGACAGCAAAATGACCGTGGAGACCCTGCCGGAACTGAAGATCGACCCGGACAGCGCCTTGTCCTCCGCCATGAGCGGCGGCTCGTCCTCCGGTTCGTCCTCCTCTTCCCTGTCGTCCCTGTCCGGCGAGGAGAGCGACACCGACAACAGCTTCCTTCTGAAGGACGTGGCCACGGTGGAAAAGACCGTCAGCCTCAACACCATCAACCGTGACCAGCAGCGCCGCTGCGTCACCGTCACCGCCGGTATTGCCGACGGCAAGAATGTCACCTTGGTATCCTCTGAGGTGACGAAGGCCGTGGAGGCGCTGGAGCTACCTGAGGGCGTCACCATCGAGTTCAACGGCGAAAATGAGCAGATCATGGACGCCATGGGACAGGTGATGCTGATGATGCTGCTGGGCATCGTGCTGGTGTACTTCGTCATGGTGGCCCAGTTCCAGTCCCTGCGTGAGCCGTTCATCGTCATGTTCACCATCCCGCTGGCCTTCACCGGCGGCTTCCTGGCCCTGCTGCTCAGCGGCACGGAGCTGAGCGTCATTTCCCTCATCGGCTTCGTGATGCTGGTGGGCATTATCGTCAACAACGGCATCGTGCTGGTGGACTACATCAACCAGCAGCGCCTTGCGGGCATGGAGCGGCGGGAGGCCATCATCGACGCGGGCGTCACCCGCCTGCGGCCTATCCTCATGACCTCCCTGACAACCATTCTGGGCCTGATCGTCACGGCACTGGCGAAAAACGCCGGTACGTCCCTGATCCAGCCGGTGGCGCTGGTGTGCATCGGCGGACTGCTGTATGCCACGCTGATGACGCTGTTCGTGGTGCCCTGCATGTACGAGCTGGTCAGCAAGAAGAACCTGCGTAAGATCGACGAGAAGGAGCTGGAGATTCTGGAGGACTGATTTCGGTATCAAAAAACGAAAAGCGGACACGGAAAATTTTCCGTGTCCGCTTTTTGCGTGTCAAAACTGCCGGTACACCCTCTCCCACAGACTCCCCGCCAGCACCCTGCCGGGCGGCAGGGCCGCCAACGCCTCCGCATTGCGCCAGTCCTCCGGTGTCTCCACCTTGTTGATAAACACCCAGCCGGTATCGTAGCCCTCCGCGTGGAGCACCGCCGCTTCCAGCGCAGGCGTGACGACATCGTCCTCCGCCGCGCCGCACAGGGCGGCGTACCGCTCCGGCCGGTGACACACCTGCCGGATGGGACGGCCAAAGCCGTCGGCTCCCACCACATAGACGGTCCGGCGGGCGTTGGGCGGGATCACCGGCTCATGGGGCGCGTGGGCCTTCATCGGCAGGCGCTTGGAGCCGTCGGCCTCCACCAGCACGAAGTCCGCCAGCGCCGCCAGCGTCTCAAAGGACAGCGCCGGAGCGCACAGCTTGCCCTCCGCCGTTTCCCCGGCCACGCATACCGCGCCGTGCTCCGCCAGCGCGGCGGCCACGGCGGCATCGTCCGCCGCCGTCAGCACCGGATACTGCTCC
This sequence comes from uncultured Oscillospiraceae bacterium, assembly GCA_934597345.1. Classification (GTDB taxonomy): domain Bacteria; phylum Bacillota; class Clostridia; order Oscillospirales; family Oscillospiraceae; genus Vescimonas. Next base: position 33,768 of record CAKTRJ010000021.1, on the reverse strand, counting down.
GGCCTTTGGATATGGGTGGAGGTGGTGACGATCACCGTGCCATGGCGGCGCAGCTCCTCCGCCAGCGTATACATGAGGGTGGTCTTGCCGCCGCCGCCGATGAGGGCGGTGACGCCCCGTTCCACGCCCAGCAGGGCGGAAATGTCCATCATATGTCCTCCGGCACACGCGCCCAACTGACGGGTGCGCCGTTTTCAAAAATCACCTGATAGCCGGTGCCGGCCTTGCGGTACCAGTCCACCCGCAGCCCGCCGAACCACGTCATCATGAACCCGGCGATAACGCCGCCGTGGATGACGCACACCGCGTCGCTGTCCTCCGCCAGGATCGTCTCCATGGCCTTCAGGTTCCGGGCCGTTGTCTGGGGCGCGCTCTCCCCGTTGGGGCAGGGCAGATGCTCGCTGTCGGTCATCCAGTGCTGGAAGGCGGGATCGTCCTTCATCTGCTCGTAGCTGCGCATCTCGAAATCCCCGAAGTCCATCTCCCGCAGGCCCGGCAGCACCGTGTGGGGTGTGTCGCCGTAGATGGCGTGGAAGGTCTGCTCCGTCCGCAGCATGCCGCTGGTGAAGTACCGCTTCGCGGTGGGATAGCGGGCGGCGTTTTCGTGCAGTTCCGCCAGGGATTCCGGCAGCACCGGGATATCCGCCGCGCCGTAGTACAGTTCGTTGATGCTGCCCTCGGTCTGCCCGTGGCGTATCAGTGTCAGGATCATTTCAATACCTCCGTCAGTCCGCATAAAACGCGGGTCACATGTGCCGCTTCCCAGGCCAGACGCTGCACCAGCGTGCCGTGCACCTCCCGCCAGGCCCGTTCTGCGCCGTCCATGGGGACGATGCCGCTGCCTACCTCCCGGGTGATGACCACCGCCTCCGCAAAGAGGGGCAGATACTGTTCCACATCATCGCAGCGGCGGGTCAAAGCCTCCAGATGCCAGTAGCATTTCTTGCCCGGCACCGGGTCTCCCGCCGCCAGATCGCATACGTCGGCCATGGTCAGGCCGTAATGCTGGAGCGCCCAGGTCAGTTTCCCCTGAAACGCGCCGCCGATCACCAATTCCATCCTCGTCACCTCACCAAAGTCAATACCGCAAGGCCGCATAGCTCGCCCAGCGTCAGGGCGAAGCCCGATACGTCGCCGGACATGCCGCCCAGCTGACGGTCGGCGTACCACACCGCCAGCCAGTAACCCACCGCCGCCGCCAGCGGCGCAAGGCTGCCCCACAGCGCCAGCGGCACCACCGCCGCCGCGGCCATCACAAACGCGGCAAAGGCCACATAGGGGGCCTTTCGGCCCGCCATGGCGGCGTATTGGCTGGTGGTCATGGGCCGCAGCGTCAGCACCGCCAGCGCCGCGCAGGCCCGGGACGCCACCGGGATCACCAGCAGCGGCAGCAGAGGAACGCTCTCCCCCGCCATGGCCACGCTCCACTGGCTCAGCGCCAGCAGCACCATACCGATGACGGCGAAGGCCCCGCAGTGGGAGTCCTTCAATATCTCCTGCCGCCGGGGCAGGTCGCGGCGGCTCAGCACCGCGTCGCATACGTCCATAAAGCCGTCCAGATGGAGAAAGCCCGTCACCAGCCACGGCGCGGCGGCGATCAGCAGGCCCGCCACGCTTCGTGGCAGAAACCGGCCCGCATACGCCGCCAGCACCCACACAGCCCCCACCACGAAGCCCACAAGGGGCAGACAGCAGATCATTTTGCTGCGGGCCTTCTCGTTCCATATTTTCAGCGGGCAGGGCACCGCCAGAAACATGCCCCACGCCATAAAAAAGCCGTAAAACCAATCCTTCACAGGGGCCACGCTCCCTTCCACACATGGGGCAGGCCCGCCGCCATGTCGCACACCACGTCAAATTCCGCCGCCAGGGCGCGGCACACATGGGCAAGGCCCCGGACGTAGATATCTGTCCAGTCCGGATAGTCCTCGCCGCCCCGCCACAGGTCGTCGCACACGCACACGAAGTGGGCGCTGTGGCGGCTGACGGCCAGCAGCTCCGCCGTTACGGTCGCTGCCGCGTCCGCGTCGAACTCCGGGCCGAACATGGCCTCGGACAGGGCGGCGGTGACGCTGTCCAGCAGCACCGCACCGCTCTTGTCGATATCCGGCAGGGCGGCGGTCAGGCCGGTGCTGCGCTCGATGGTCTGAAAGCCCCAGCCCGCCCGGTCGGCAATGTGCCGCAGGACACGCTGGTGATCCTCGCCGTCACGGGGCGTCATGGTGGCCCAGTAGTACATGGGGCCGCCCGCCGCCAGATGGCGGCACAGGTGCTGGGCGGCGGTGCTTTTGCCGCTTTTGCTGCCGCCGGTCAGTAAAATTCTCATGCGCCCTCCACCGTAAAGCTGTCGCCGGAGCGGATGGGCTCCAGATAGTCGTCCTCAATGGCGGCCTCGGAGAATGTCGCCATGTTCTTCATCACGCCGCAGGCGCCCTCCAGCACCCGGAACAGCAGGGGGCAGCCGCTGCCCTCCCCCAACCGCATGTCCAGAGCAAGGCAGGGACTGAGGCCCAGCGCCTGCGCCGCCTTGGCGTAGCCCAGCTCATAGGACTGGTGGGACAGGAACAGATAGTCTCCCGCGGCGGGGCACAGATGCACGGCGCACAGGGCCGCCGCCACGGAAATATAGCCGTCCACCGCGGCGGCAATGCCCTCATGGGCGCAGCCCAGGAACGCGCCGGTCATGGCGGCAATGTCCAGTCCGCCCACCTTGTGCAGCACGTCCAGCACGTCGTTTTTGTCGGGATGGTGCAGTTGGAGCGCCCGGCGCAGCACCTGCTTCTTCCGGTCGAAGCCCTCGTCGGTCAGTCCGCCGCCCCGTCCGGTGACGGCCTCCACCTCCGTATCCAGCAGCACCGAGAGTACGGCGGCGCTGGTGGTGGTGTTGCCGATGCCCATTTCCCCGATGCCCAGCACCGAAATGCCGTCGGCCTTGGCCTGGGCGGCGGCCTCCATGCCCACCGCCAGCGCCTGAAGGGCTTCCGCCCGGGTCATGGCGGGCTCCGTCGCCAGATCAGCGGTGCCATAGCGCACCTTGCGGTCGATCACGTCGGGACAATGGACGTCGGCGGCGATGCCCACGTCATATACGGCCACGTCGTCACCGAAGGTTTTCGCCAGCGCCGACATGCCGGTCTTGCGGCGGGTCATGTTGACCGCCTGCTGTAAGGTGACGGACCGGGGCGCGCAGGACACTCCCTCGGCCACCACGCCGTTGTCGGCGGCGAACACCGCCACACGGCACTTTTTCACCTCCGGGCAGACCTGGCCCGTGACGCCCGCCATGCGGACGGCCATCTCCTCCAGCTTGCCAAGGCTTCCCGGCGGCTTGGCCAGCTCCGCCTGACGGCGGCGGGCAGCGGCCATGGCGGCCTCGTCCGCCGGTCGGATGGCCGCGATATATGCTTGCAGTTCCTGTTCGGTCATAGTGTGATCTCTCCCAGATAGCCCTGCGCCGCCAGCCAGTCGAGGGACGGGGCGCAGTTCATGTTTTCAATAGTATAGGTGACGGCAGGGCACCGGGTCAGCAGCTGATCCAGCACCTGCGCCATGGGAATATTGCCCTCCCCCAGTGGGTTGTGCAGGTCCCAGTCGCCGAAATTGTTGTGGATATGCACATGCCGCAGCCAGGGAGACAGCGGTGGGATCCAGTCCAGGGGCGGCGTTTTGCTGACAGTGGTGTTGGCGTGGCCCACGTCAAGGCATACCCCCAGCCGGGGATCGTCCACGCCCTTCATGATGGCCGCCAGCATGTCGGGACCCTCGTCCATGACGTTTTCCAGGGCGATGGTCATGTCCTCCGGCACCTCCGGCAGGAAGCCCCGCCAGAAGTCGATGGACTGCTCGATGAACCACTCCGGAAAGTACACGAAGGGCACATACCCGTCGTGGATGACGATGCGCGTCACATTCAGGCGGCGGGCCATGGCGATGGTCTGGCGGTAGCGCCGCGCCGCGATCTCCCGCACCAGCGGGTCGATGGCGCAGGGGCAAAGCTCGGCAAAGGGCGCGTGGAGCCACAGGCTGTCCATGCCTGCCGCCGCCCGCTCCGCCGCGGTAAAGGCGGCGCCTTCCTCCAGCGCGGACGCCATGCAGAAGGCGGTGATCTCATAGCCCAGGCCGTACCGCCGGGCCAGCGGGGCGGCGGTATCGTCGATACCGGACAGATGCAGTTTTCCTCTCAACGCAGCGCGGTCCATAGGCGGCCTCCCTTTGTCTCGGATGGCTCTTATTATAGCGGCTCCGGCGGAGAAAAGCAACCGGCGGCAGAAAAAGGCAGTCGGGCCTCATAAAAGCGCTATCGTCGCACGAAAATCCGACCATACCGAACATTCCGTATTGCGCGAAAAAGAATAACGCTGTAAAATACCATTGATCGGCAAGGACGTGCTTGTCCTTGTTGATCAATGGTATAATGCTGAAAATCACCGGAAGGAGGGAGCCGCCCATGAAGCAAACGCCGCACCGTACCGCCGCCGACCGCCGCGCCGCACTGTGGGTCGCCGCGCTGGCCGCAGTGCTTCTGGCGCTGTTCCTTCTGTCCTTCGTGCTGGGCCGGTATGACGTGCCCATCCGGCAGGTGGTGCGCATCCTGCTGTCCGGGGTCTTTCCTATCGAGGAGACGTGGACGGCCAACATGACGGTGGCGGTGCTGAACGTGCGGCTGCCCCGTATCCTGCTGGCCTGTCTGGTGGGCTGCTCGCTGTCCGCCGCCGGAACCGCCTATCAATCGGTGTTCCGCAACCCCATGGCCGCGCCGGACATTCTGGGCGCGTCGTCGGGGGCCTGCTTCGGCGCGGCGCTGGCCATTCTGCTGGGCTTCAGCCGCTTCGGCGTTACGGCGCTGGCCTTTGCCGCCAGTCTGGCGACGGTGGCGCTGGTGTACGTCATCGCCCGCCGCATCCGGGGCAATCAGGTGGTGAACCTGCTGCTGTCGGGCATCATGATCTCGTCCCTGTTCTCGGCGGGCACCTCCTACATCAAGCTGGTGGCCGACCCCACCAACCAGCTGCCCGCCATTACCTACTGGCTCATGGGCAGCCTCAGCGGCACGCGGATGAAGGACGTGCTCTTTGCCCTGATCCCCATGGCCATCGGGGCGATCCCGCTTCTGCTGCTGCGCTGGCGCGTCAATCTGCTGACCCTCAGCGAGGAGGAGGCCCGCTCCATGGGCGTCAACACCACTGCCCTTCGGCTGGCGGTGATATTGTGCGCCACGGTGCTGACCGCCGCCAGCGTCTCCGCCAGCGGCATGATCGGCTGGGTGGGCCTTGTGATCCCCCATCTCAGCCGCAAGCTGGTGGGCAGTGACTGCCGCCGCCTGCTGCCGGCGGGCATGCTGCTGGGCGCGATCTTCCTGCTGCTGGTGGACGATGTGTCCCGCAATCTGCTGGCGGTGGAGATCCCTATCGGTATCCTGATGGCCTTCATCGGCGCGCCCTTCTTCATCTATCTCATGACCAGAAAGGAGCATGTGCTATGAGCCTTTCTGTGGAAAACCTGTCCTTTTCCTATGGCAAAGCTCCCGTGCTGCGGGACGTGACCTTCACGGCGGAAAAGGGGGAGCTGCTGTCGGTCCTTGGCCCCAACGGCGTGGGCAAGACCACGCTGTTCCGCTGCATGCTGGGAACGCTGACGCCCGCGTCGGGCCGGGTCACCGTGGACGGCTGCGACCTGACGACGCTGCCGCCCCGTGAGCGGGCGCGGCGCATCGCCTACATCCCCCAGATCCATCCCGCCACCTTTGGCTATACGGCGTTGGATACGGTGCTGATGGGCGCGGCCCGCCAGCTGAACGCCTTCCAGCAGCCGGGCGCGGCGCAGATGCGTCAGGCGGAGGAGGCGCTGGAGCAGGTAGGCGCGGCACACCTGCGGGAGCGGAGCTTCACCCACCTCTCCGGCGGCGAGCAGCAGCTGGTGCTGATCGCCCGGGCGCTGGCCCAGCACGCGGAGGTGCTGATGATGGACGAGCCCACCTCGGCGCTGGACTACGGAAATCAGCTGCGGATCTTACAGATGGTGCGCCGTCTGGCGGCGCAGGGCTATACGGTGGTACTCAGCACCCACAATCCCCAGCATGCCCTGACCTTCGCCCACCGGCTGCTGGTGCTGCAAGGCGGCACCAGCGCCGCACTGGGACGGCCTGCCGACGTGCTGACGCCGGAACTGATGGCGTCGCTGTACGGCGTGCAGGTGGATTTTCTGGACACGGCCTCCGGCCCGGTGCTGGCGCCCCGTGTGGAGGGAGAGACCCATGTTTGAGTGGAACGCGGACAAGGTCCGCTTTATGGAGGATGCCGCCGCGTGGGGTGACTTCCACGCCCTGCTGGCGGCGGCGCTGGCCCCGTATCTGCCCAGAGAGGGCCGCATCTGCGACGCGGGCTGCGGCACGGGACACCTGTCGCTGGCGCTGTCGCCCTATGTGAAGCAGGTGACGGCGGTGGACGTCAGCGGCGAGGCGCTGGCCCTGCTGGCGGACAACTGCCGCAAGCGGGGCATCCGCAATATCGACATCCGCTGCGGCGACATCGCCGGGCTGCCGCCGGAGACGCCCTATGACGCCATGGTGTTCTGCTTCTTCGGCCATATCGAGGAGATACTGGCCATTTCGGCGGCCCAGTGCCGCGGCACGGTGCTGGCCATCATGCGCAATGACGCCGCCCACCGGTTCTCCGCCGCACAGAGTGCCGTCCGTCACGACGGCTACCCCCGCGGCGCGGCAGAGCTGACGGCCCGAGGCATCCCCTTCCACGCCTGCGAGATGGCGCTGCCCATGGGACAGCCCTTCCGCACCCTGGACGACGCCCGGCGGTTCTTTGCATTGTACCAACCTCCGGGTGACACTACCCCTGCCACTGACGAATTCCTGCGCGCACGGCTGACGGCCACGGGACGGGAGGATTTTCCTCTCTATCTGCCCCAGAGCCGCCGCTTCGGCCTGCTGCGCTGGGAGGCGTGTGAGATACCAGATGAAGAAAGAGGAGAAAACGGATGAAAAAGACCCAAAAGCTGCTGGTGCTGTTGTTGGTGCTGGTGATGACCCTGGGTCTGACCGCCTGCGGCAGCCAGCCCAACACCCCGGCGGAGGACGAGAACGACACCGCCGCCGAGACCCGCGTGTTTACCGATTCCACCGGACGCCAGGTCACCGTTCCCGCCCGGATCGACAAGGTGGCCGTGTCCGGCCCTCTGGCCCAGATCGTGCTGTTCGCCCTGTGCCCTGATAAGCTGGTGGGCGTGGCCAATGAGTGGGACGAGAGCGCCCGGCAGTTCCTGGACGAGAATTACTATAACCTGCCCCTGCTGGGCCAGCTGTACGGCGGCAAGGGCGAGCTGAATCTGGAGACCCTTCTGGCCAGTGAGGCCCAGGTGGTCATCGACGTGGGCGAGGCCAAGGGCACCGTCGCGGAGGACATGGACGCCCTGCAGGAGCAGACCGGCATCCCCTTCGTCCACATCGACGCCAAGCTGGCCTCCATGGACGAGACCTATACCCTGCTGGGCGACCTGCTGGGCATGACCGACGAGGCCAAGACCCTGTCCGACTACTGCCGCGCCGCCTATGACAAGGTCAGCGCCATTGCCGATGGTGCGGAGAAGGTGAACCTGCTGTACGTCACCGGCGACACCGGCCTGAACGTCATTGCCCAGGGCTCCTTCCATGCCGAGGTCATCGGCATGCTCAGCAACAACCTGGCCGTGGTGGACGAGCCCTCCGGCAAGGGCAGCGGCAATGAGGTGGACATGGAGCAGATCCTCAACTGGAACCCCGACGTGATCCTGTTCGCGCCCGGCAGCATCTATGCCACCGTGGGTGAGGACGCCGCATGGCAGGGCGTGACCGCCATCCAGAACGGCGCGTACTATGAGGTCCCCATAGGCCCCTATAACTGGATGGGCTTCCCTCCCTCCGTGCAGCGCCTGCTGGGCATGCTGTGGATGGCCAAGGTGCTGTATCCCGATGCCGCCGACTATGACCTGTACACCGAGGCGGCCAACTACTTCCAGCTGTTCTATCACTGCGACCTGACCCAGGAGCAGTACGATGCGCTGGTGGCCAATTCCCTGCCCCAGCTGGACGCGGCCGCGTAACGCCCGCCCCGATAAAAACGCACAAACCACCCGCTGTGTTTACCGTGCGGCGGGGTGAGGGCACCCCGCCCTACGACCAACCAACGAGAAATGCCCGTAGGGCGGCCTGCCCTCAGGCCGCCGGAAAACCGTACCTTTTCGTAGGGGCGATGCCCCCGATGCCCCGACGCCGGAACTAGAGGCTAATCTCTGGGAAAGTAATAGCGGCAAAAAAGCCTCCCTTGTGTAAAGGGAGGTGGCAACGCGAAGCGTTGACGGAGGGATTGTCAAATGACGGACAACCCCTCAGTCAGCCTTACGGCTGACAGCTCCCCTTGCACAGGGGAGCCTTTGGACGGTATGTCCGGCAAAGTATATGCACCCCCATAATTTCTCCCCCGAAAGGAGCACCATCATGAACGGAATCTTCACCACTCTGCTTTATGAAATGGAAAAGCACCACGATACGGTGCTGTGTACCATCATCGCTGACAGCGGCTCCACCCCCCGCGGGATGGGCGCACAGATGCTGGTGGGCGAAAAGGGCCTTCTCTGCGGCACCATCGGCGGCGGCGCGGTGGAGGGCCAGAGCATCGAGCTGGGCAAAAAGCTCCTTCAGGAGCGCCGCAGCACCGTCCACGAGTATAAGCTCCACCACAACGACACCGAGGACATCGGCATGGTGTGCGGCGGCGACGTGACGGTGCATCTGCAATTCATCGCCGCCGACGATCCGGCGTGGCAGAAGCTGGCCGGTGAGATACTGCGCCGCATCGCTCTGCGGCAGCCGGGCTGGCTGGTGCTGGCGCTGGACGGCGGCACGCCCGCTTTGCAGGATACCGCCGAGACCGACAGCGCCCATGCGGCCCTGCCTCTACCCATCGGCGAGCGGGCCATCCTGTTCGGCGCGGGCCACTGCTCGCTGGCCCTGTGCCCGCTGCTGACCACCGTGGGTTTCCGGGTGACGGTGGTGGACGACCGGCCGGAGCTGGTGACCCGAGAGCGCTTCCCCACTGCCGACGCGGTGGTGTGCTGCGACCTTGACCATCTGGCCGACGCCGTTCCCGTGGGCGGCGAGGACTATGTGGTGGTCATGACCAACGGCCACAGTCACGACTTCGCCGTGCAGGAGCAGGTGCTGCGGGGACAGTACGCCTACATCGGCGTCATCGGCTCCCGCGCCAAGACCGCCAGCGTCAACGCCCGCCTGCGGGCGGCAGGCATCCGGGAGGAGGCCATTGCCGCCGTTCACACCCCCATCGGCACCGCCATCAAGGCGGTGACGCCGGAGGAGATCGCCGTGTCCATCGCCGGTGAGATGATCTGCGTGCGGGCCACCCGCCGGGAGAAGGCCGGTGTGCAGCTTCACGGCTGCCCCATGCACTGAGGATGCGGCTATGACGGGACATCTGTTTCTGACCGGCCCCAAGGGCGTGGGCAAATCCACCCTGATCCGGGGCCTGCTGGCGGAGAAACGCGGCCCGCTGGGCGGTTTCTTCACCGTGAAGCATGAGGGCAGCGTCTATCTGCTGTCCGCCGCACAGGAGCGGACCTTTACCCCGGAGAACCTCCTGTTTCGCTGCGGCCACGGCGGCGACCCGGCCCGGTTCGACGATCTGGGCTGCGCCGCGCTGGCGGATACCGTCGGTTGCCGGCTGCTGGTGATGGACGAGCTGGGCCCCCATGAGGCGGAGGCCAGACAGTTCCAGGCAGCGGTGTTCCGCGCGCTGGACGGGGGGATCCCCATCCTCGGCGTTTTGCAGCAGGCGGACAGCGAGTTTCTCCAGCGCATCGCCCATCACCCCCGGGTGACGGTGCTGACGGTATCGGTGGAAAACCGGGACGCTCTGGCGGCGGAGCTGCGCCGCTGGCGGGACGCACAAGGATAAATAAAGAAAGCACCTGACCTATGGCCGGTCTGCATGAGACAGCTAACAGGCACAGCGGAATAATCTGCTGTGCCTGTTCTTGTTTTATCTGAATTTGTTAAGCATTTAAGGCGCAGCATCCCTTGCCTCTCCCTTTGGGAGAGGTGGCCGAGCGCAGCGAGGACAGAGAGGGTCGACACGTTAAGAAAATATGCCAGTGGCATATTTTTAGTGTCGATCTCGGCGGCTATGTCCTGTTGCGGTGCCCAAAATTTCTGCGCTGCCTTACGGCGGGCACTTGAAATTTTGACCGCTGCCACTCGTTCGCCGTGCTTTATCTGCCACTGGCAGCGCACGGCTCTCTCCCCGCCGTAGCGTCTATCCGGATTTGCACCGCACGATCTTGGATTCCCTCTCAGTCACCTGCGGTGACAGCTCTCCCAAAGGGAGAGCCAAGGGTCTGTACCCCGTATAGCATGCTGGCATAAACTGTTTTACGACCACCCAACATAGGTCAGGTGCTTTCTTTATATTTACTGCACCATGTGCACGCCCTCGATCCGCTGGATCTCCGTGCGGATGTCCTCCAGCAGCAGCTGGGCCGCCTCGCTGAGGGCCTCGCCCCGGCGGGTCATGAGATAGGACACCCGGTCGGGGGCCGGGTCGGTCAGATGGCAGATCCGCGCACGGCCCGCCTGCGCCAGTGTGCGGGCGGCGGCCAGCGGCACGATGGCCCACATCATCTCGTTGCCCAGGAAGGTGTCCACCGCCTGCATGGAGTCGGCGTACAGCAGCGGCGTGGCTGTCAGGCCGAACCAGTGATCCCGCCAGTCCTGCACGGCCTTGCGCCATGACACCACGATCTCGTTGTTGGGATCCAGTTCCTTGGGGGGAGATCACGTCGCCATAGGGGCTGTCCGGCGAGCAGGCCACCACGTTCCTGCATCCCTGTAAAGAAAAAACCGGACTTCCGTCCGGTTTTTTCTTTTTGCGCGGGGGAAAAGAGAGGGGCGGCCGCAGGCCGCCCCTCTCCAATATATATTACTCCTGCGTCTCGATGATGCCGTAGCCGCCGTTGTTGCGGCGATAGACCACCGAGATCGTGTCGTCCGCCACATTGCGGAACACATAGAAGGAATGATCCAGCAGGTTCATCTGCAAGATGGCCTCATCAATGGTCATGGGCTTGACGGTGAAGCGCTTGGTGCGCACCACATGGAACTCGTCCTCCTCTTCCACATGGAACTCAGGCAGTTCCGGCTCCATGACCTCCGGCCGCAGGTTCTTGGCCAGGCGGGTCTTGTTCTTGCGGATGCGGCGCTCGATGAAACTGACGGTCCCGTCGATGGCGCCCCGCATGTCACCGTCGGGATCCTCGGCCTGGGCACGGAACAGGGTGCCGTTGGCGGCGCGGATGGTCAGCTCCACGGTGCAGCGGTTTTTCTTTTCCACGGCAAAGGTCACAAATGCGTCCGCTTCCTCCGCGAAGTACCGGTCGAGCTTACTGATCTTCTTCTCGGCGTACTCCTTAATGGAGTCGTTCAGCGCGATCTTCTTGCAGGCGAATGTGAACTTCATATTGGTTGCTCCTTTCTTGGGGTACGGAACAAAGGGTCGGGGAGGGATTTCCCCTTATCCTTGTCCGCATTATAGCACATTGCCCTGCATTTGAAAAGACCATCACAGTAAATTTAGGGAAAGTTCACAAAAGTGAAACAATTTTTGTGCGTTTCGACGAGGTGTGCCGAAAATCGTGAAAATGCGGCAAAACCTCCTATGGACAAGACGGGGGCCGATGGTGTACCATAATACCCGGAAGCTTTCCAATATCCCACCCGCTTGAGCCGTGTCCCGTGACTGTGGACGCGGCTCCTTTTTATCTGACTGGCAAAAAGCTGACTGTATTTGTCATGTCATTGCGAGGAGGGCAAAGCCCGACGCGGCAATCTGTTTTCTTTTTTGCAAGTATCAGATTCCCACGCCAGTGTGAGCACTGGCTCGGAATGACTGGTTCGTGCGGGCCGTCGGGGACGCCGGCTCCTACATTCAGCTGTCGATAGAACTTTCGTAGGGGGCGGCGTTCCAGCCTCCACCTTGCCATTTTTCCCTTTGTGTGGTATGCTTGGGGCACGGGGCGTATGCCGCCCCACAGGAGGATTCTATGAAGCATATGACATTTCGGGAGCGGCGCTACCGCCGCGCCCATCTGGCGTGTGTGCGCCACATTACGCTGGATCCCAAAGGCCCCGGCGTGGTACGCATCCATATGATCCCGCCCCGGGACGAGACACCGGCGGCGCCGTTCCTGCTGCTGCTCAACGGCGCGTCGCTGGTGCCGCTGAATCTCAGCTGGGCCATCATGCTGGCCAACCTGATGGATCAGTGGCAGGCCTATGAGGGGCAGGAGCTGGAGGAGCGTCAGTGGGAGGCTCTGCTGACGGCGGCGGTGGAGGAGACCCACCGCACCTATCCCCGCACCAAGCGCCAGCAGCTGGCCGCCGACATGCACCTGATGCTGACCAGCCTCATCGCCATCGCCCAGGGCCGGGAGCCGGAGGCGGAGGTGGCGCTGCTGACGCTGGCGGACTACGCGCCGGAGATGACCGCGCCCCACCGGATGGATCTGATGGTCAGCGCTATGGAGAAGGACGGCGCGTGGCACTGCAACCAGAAGTGCCTGCACTGCTACGCCGCGGGCCAGCCCATGGGCGAAACACCGGAGTTATCCACCGAGCAGTGGATGACTGTTCTGGACACCCTGCGGAAAGCCAACATTCCCCAAGTGACCTTCACCGGCGGCGAGCCGACGCTGCGGAGCGATCTGGTGGAGCTGGTGGGCGCGGCGGAGTGGTTCGTCACCCGCCTGAACACCAACGGCCGCGCCCTGACGCCGGAGCTGTGCGCCGGGCTTTACGATGCCAGCCTTGACAGTGTGCAGGTGACCCTGTACAGCGCCGAGGGCAACATCCATAACCAGCTGGTGGGCGTCACCGGCTTCAACGACACGGTGCAGGGCATCCGCCACGCGGTGGAGGCCGGACTGATCGTGTCGGTGAACACGCCCCTGTGCTCCCTCAACACCCATTATGCCGACACGCTGCGGTTTGCCCACAGTCTGGGGGTGCGGTACGCCACCTGCTCCGGGCTGATCCCCTCCGGCAGCGCCTGCGGACAGGAGAGCCGGGCCACCGCCCTGACCCCCGACGAGCTGACGGACATCCTCCGTCAGGCGGTGGAGACGGCACGGGAGCTGGGCATGGAGCTGGACTTCACCTCTCCCGGCTGGCTCAGCGAGGAGACGTTGCGTGAGCTGGGCCTGAATCTGATCCCCAGCTGCGGCGCATGTCTCTCCAACATGGCGGTGACGCCGGACGGCAAGGTGGTGCCCTGTCAGAGCTGGCTGTCCGACGAGCCGCTGGGCGACCTGCTGCACGATGAGTGGGCGGACATCTGGGATAGTCCCCGCTGCGCCGCCATCCGGGCGGAGAGCGCCAAAATGGAGCATCTCTGCCAGCTGAAGGGAAAGGAGGCGGCGGAATGAAAAAGCTTCTTACGCTGCTGCTGGGCCTGGGCCTTGCGCTGTGTCTCAGCGTGGCGGCCTGGGCGGATTACGACTACATCGACCGCTATGACGTGACCGTCACCCCCAATACCGATGACGGCAGCCTGAACATCACCGTCTCGCTGGAGTGGACGGCGCTGGAGTCCCTGCCCTACGGACAGGAGCTGAAGATCGGCGTTCCCAACGGCTCCATCCGGGAGGAGACGGCCCTGACCGACAATATCGAGCGCCTGGAGTACGACAACAGCTATATGTACGTCTACCTGAGACAGGCTTACGATGAGGGCGAGACATTCATCTTCGCCTATTCCTGGGTGCAGGAGTATATGTATACGCTGGACGGCGGCGCGGTGTCCTACGACTATACCCCCGGCTGGTTCGACGAGGCGAAGATCGGCGAGATGACCCTGATCTGGAACGATCCCGCCGGCGTCACCGGTGATTTCGGCGGCACGTCCAACGCCGTGGGCGACGTGACCGTCACCGATACCGGCATGGTGATCTCGGCCCGGGATATGGGCCACGGCGATACCATGAACATCGTGGTGCAGTATGCCGACTGGCCCACCGTGCTGGATCAGGCCTACAGCGCCGACAACATGCCTGTTGACTACGTGGACTACGACGACTACGACGACTGGTACGACGAGGACGAGGACACAAGCATGGCTGCCCTGTTCCTGACGCTGATCATCACCATCTTCATCGTTTGGGCGGTGGTGTGGATCCTCCGGGAGCTGGGCGACGGCTACGCCGGCGGCTTCGGTACCCGGTATGTGTTCGTCAACCATCTCTGGTACCCTGCCGGGCCTGACGGCAAGCCCCGTCCCGGCAGCGTGGGCACCAAGACGCGGCCCCGCCCGCCCCGCAGCGGCGGTGGCGGCTTTGGCGGCGGAAGCCGGGGCGGAGGTTTTGGCGGAGGCGGCTTCGGCGGCGGAGGCCATTGCGCCTGCGCCAGCAGCTGTGCCTGTGCGTGCGCCTGCGCCTGTGCGGGCGGCGGCCGCGCCGGATGCAGCGCCAAGAATCTTTACGGCGCCGTGAAGCTGAGCCGCGAGGTAACGGAAAAGCTGCAATAGGGAAATCGTGCGGCGGCCTGAGGGCAGGCCGCCCTACGGAAAAATGCGTAGGGCGGGGTGCCCTCACCCCGCCGTAAACAGCGATTCAGATTCTACCGTTGCGGCACCCCAAAGGCCCCCTCTGGGAGGGGGCTGTCAGCTACGGCGGCATAGCCGCCGAGATCGGGACTAAAAACATGCCACCGGCATGTTTTCTTAACGTCCCGACTGGGGGATTGACCGTCAACCCCTCCGTCAACGCTTCGCGTTGCCACCTCAGCTGTGCACGCCCCAGTGTGCGCACTGGGGTGCCCTTACACAGGGGAGGCTTTGTACTGCCGCCGCAGCCGTTTCCCAAAGCAAACAAAAAAGAGACAGCCCCGGCTGTCTCTTTTTCAATGATTCACGTCGTAGAAGATCCGTTCGCCCTCCTCGGCCAGACCCAGCAGGTCCCGGGCCAGGGCCTTGATGAAGCTCTCGTCGTCCTTCTTGGAAAGGTCGGAGCGCAGGGCGTCATTCTCCTGCTGCTGCTGGGTCAGATGCTGGTTCAGCACCGATTCCTCCCGCTGGGCGGTTTTCAGCTGTCCGTACACCTTCACGAGCTGGATGCCCAGCACCGCCACCAGCGCCAGGATCACCAGCAGCACCGCTGCCGGGGGACGCTTTTTTGTCCGCTTGGTTTTCTTCCCGTCTGCCACAGTGCTGCCTCCTTCCTGCTGCGGTGTTGTCCGGTCATGGCGCTTGCGCCACGCTTCCACCCTTATTATAGCACAGCCGCGCAGAAAAGAAAAGCCCTTTTTGACGGATTCCACCAGTTTTTTTGCGGCTCGCCACAGAAAAACGAAGGGGAGACCCACAAGACGGCATACCGCCACCAGCGCCGCCGCCCAGAAATCCCACACCGGCCGCAGCAGCCGGGAGAAGAGATAGAACCACAGCACCGCGCCCAGCGCCATGCCCGTGACCATATAGAGCCGCAGCTCCCCCTCCCCCACCACCAGCGCCAGCCACAGCACGCCCGCGCCCAGCAGCGCCACGAACAGCGCGTCCAGCAGATGGGTCAGCAGCCGGTCCCGGCGGTCAAGGAGCCGGGCGGCGCGCAGCACGTCGTACACAAGGCCGCCTGCCGCGCCCAGCGCCACCGCCGCGCCCAGCTGCTGCAGCTGGGCCGCCACATAGTTCTCCATCAGGCGAACAGCCGGCTGAACAGGCCGCCGCTGCGGCTGGGCTGATCCTCCTCGTAGTTGATGCCGTCGATGCGGCCGTCCACATGCAGCTCGCCGCCATCCAGACTCAGTTTGCCGATGTGCAGCCCCTCACCGGTCACCACCAGCGTACCGGCGCAGGTGGACATGACGATGCAGCTCTCGTCAAAGCGCTCCACGTCCTCCACGCCGCCCACCGTCAGCTTTTCCCGGCCCTCCAACGTCAGCCGGTGGTACACGGCATTGCCGCCGCCGTTCATGTCATAGGCCAAAAGAAACACCCTCCCCTGCAAAGCGTTACTGCATTGTATGAGAGGGTGTGTGAAATTATAACGCGGTCTCCCGGTACATGGCGGCGGCGTCGGCCTTGCCCACATTGTCGGCCACCGACAGCACCTCCACCGACAGGGCCTTCTGGCCGAAGCGGATGGTGATCACGTCGCCCACCTTCACGTCGTAGGAGGCCCGGGCCACCCGCCCGTTGACGGTGACCCGCTCGTTGTCGCAGGCCTCGTTGGCCACGGTGCGCCGCTTGATGAGGCGGCTGACCTTCAGGTATTTATCCAGTCTCATGATGCGTCCTCCTTGGGGGTAAAAAGAAAAGCGGCGAAGCCGCTTTTCTTATTTTATCAAAAGGGCGATGCCCTTTTGATAAGCAAGATTCGCTTCGACCCGCGTTCTTTCGCCCACGGAAGTGGGCGAAAGAACACTCTCTCCGCGCAAAGTGTTTTTCGCCACGTACACGCCGCGGCGAAAAACGATTTGACAGCTTTCGCCGCCTTGGCGGGCGGCGAATTCTGCGAAGCTTTTTTCAGATTTCAGAGATTTTGTGCCAGGATTTTTTACTTGATAGCGTCCTTCAGCGCCTTGCCGGCCTTAAAGGTGGGAACCTTGGAGGCGGCGATGGTGACGGGCTCCTTGGTGCGGGGATTCAGACCGGTACGCTCGGCGCGATGCTTCACCTCGAAAGAGCCGAAGCCCACCAGCTGCACCTTCTCGTCGGCCTTCAGACCCTCGGAAATGGCGGACAGGGTGGCGTTGACAGCAGCCTCGGCAGCCTTCTTGGACAGGCCGGCCTTCTCGGCGACGGCATTGATCAGTTCGGTTTTATTCATGGGTTTTTCCTCCTAAAAATTTTTTCATTGGTATGACCATATCCTAAAACGAAGCGTATCGCATTAAGAACAAAGGAAAGGCCCTAACGCAGAGGGCAATAGAAAATTTACCATATTTGCCGTGTCATTGCAAGCCTTTTTACACAGAAAACGCAAAAAATCACCGAAGATGCAGGCGCTGCGCCCATTTTTCCCCCTTTGGGAAGTGCCGCAGGTCGTCCCGCGTCACCGCGCCCAGCGCCAGCGCCAGAATGACGTAGACGGCGGCCGCGGCGGCAATGGCGGCCAACGTTGCCAGATTCTGGGAAAGATAGCGGCCCAGCAGCGTATAGGCGGAGTGTGCGCCCAGCGCCATCACGACGGTGCACAGGCCCGGCCGCCACAGGCAGCGGAAGAAGTCCACCCTGCCCTTCATGCAGCGGTACACGGCGATCATGTTCAGCACCACGATCAGGGCGTAGCTGTACAGCGTGCCCACCGGCGCGCCCCGGATGCCCATGTCGGGGTTGCCCACCATCAGATAGTTGGTGACGATCTTCAGCGCGCCGCCCGCCAGCAGCGTCCAAATGGGGACACGCTCCTTGCCGTTGGCCTGCAAAATGCCGTTGGTCACCACCATCAGGCACACGAAGATGCTGGCGATGCCCAGCACCGTCAGGTGATAGGCGGCGGCCTGTGCCGTCTCCGGCACGGCGGGATATAAGAGGTGCAGGATCGGTCCGGCCAGCACGCTGAGCCCCGCCCCCATGGGGAAGGCCAGCAGCGCCGTGATCCGCAGCGCCGAGGCGGTGAGCCGTCCGGCGGCAGCCTCGTCACGGCGGGACCGCGCCTGGGTGATGGCGGGGATCAGGGATACCGACAGCGGATAGATGAACGACGGCGGCAGCACGAACAGCGTCATGCCGAAGGTGTACTGGCCGTACAGCTCCGCGGCGGCTTTGGCGCTGAGTCCCAGGGTGGATTGCAGCGTCCCCAGCACCAGCGACTGATCCAGCAGCGTCATCAGGCTCATACCGCCGCCCGCCACGGTGATGGGCACGCCGATCTTCAGCAGCGCCCCCATGGTATCGCCCAGCCCATCCGGCGTGTCGCAGCCGGAGGGACGGAAGCGCCGCAGCGCCCACAGCAGGAACAGCAGTCCCAGCGCCGTGCCGCAGGTGACGCCCGCGATGGCTCCGGCGGCTCCGGTCTCGGGGCCTGCGCCGTTACGAAGCAGAAAGAAGCAGAGACCCAGTCCCACCACCAGCTTGCAGGCGGATTCGATGATCTGGCTGACAGCGGTAGGGGTCATGTCGCCCAATCCCTGGGTATAGCCCCGGATGGCGGAGGTCAGGCACACGCACAGTACCGACGGGGCCAGCACCCGGATGGCGGCCGCCGCCATGGGATCGTGGAGGGCGCGGGCCATGGCCTCCGGCAGGCAGAACATCAGCGCCGAGAACACCAGTCCCACAGCGCCCAGCAGCACCAGCGCCGCCCGGAATACCTGCCGGGCCTGCCGCTGCCGTCCCAGCGCGCAGGCGCTGGCCGTCAGCCGCGAAGCGGCCAGCGGCAGCCCCGCCGTGGACAGCATCAGCAGCAGGTTATACACGTTATAGGCGGCGTAGAAGTGGGCCATGCCCTGACTGTCCAGCAGGTTCCCCAGCGGGATCTTGTACAGAGCGCCCAGCACCTTGGTCACGGCCACTGCGCCCGCCAGAATGGCCGCGCCGCTCAAAAAGCTCTGCTTGCGCTGCAAGCCGTCACCTCCTTGAACTGTCATTGCGAGGAGGGCGTAAGCCCGAGGCGGCAATCCGTTTCTTCTGCCTCCCTCTCAGAGGGGGCCTTGAATACGGATTCCCACGCCAGTGTGCGCACTGGCTCGGAATGACAGAAAAACTACTTCTCCAGCATCTCCCGGTGGAAGGCGGCGAACTTTTCCAGATCTGCCGCCACCTGCTCCTGCCGCTGGATGTACTCGGTGGGGTACTTGGGGTGGAAGATCCGGTCGATGCGGTCGTCCCGGCGGATATCCACCATTTTGGTGGAGCCGCCCGCACCCAGGGACAGGATGCTGTGCAGCTCCTCCATGATGTAGATATTATACAGTCCCTCCGCGCCGGATATGCACCAGCCCACATTTTCAAAGCTGCCGGACATGTACTTCTGGCGATAGAGGTAATAGGGGGCGAAGCCAGCCGCCCGCAGCGTGGGGTCGGCATAGTCCAGCATCTCCGCCACCGCCTCCGCCGATGGGATGGGGCTGCCCTCCAGCGTCAGGCGGCTGCCCTTTTTCAGGGCCAGCGTGTGGACGGTGATGTTGTCCGCGCCGCTTCTGATGCACTGATCCAGCGTCTTCCGGAAGCCCTCCGGCGTGTCGGCGGGAAGGCCCGCAATGAGATCCATGTTCACATGGGGAAAGCCCATGGAGGTGGCCAGCTCCATGGCGGCCAGAATATCCGCCGCCGAGTGCCTGCGGCCGATGGCCCGCAGCACATTGTCATCCAGCGACTGGGGGTTGACGCTGATGCGGTCGGCCCCGTGGTCAAGGAGCACCTGTAATTTCTCCCGGTCGATGGTGTCGGGGCGGCCCGCCTCGATGCAGTATTCCACCGCATGGCTCATGTCGAAGCTGCGGTTCAGGTGGGTCAGCAGATGATCCATCTGCCTGGCGGACAGCGTGGTGGGGGTGCCGCCGCCCATGTAGAAGGACTTGATGCGCAGGCCTGTGTCCTGCACCATTTGAGCCGCCAGCGTGATCTCCCGCTCCAGCGCCTCCAGATACGGATCCATCAGCTTGAAGGAGCGCTCCACCGCCTGAGAGACGAAGCTGCAATAGGCGCAGCGCGTGGGGCAGAAGGGGATGCCGATGTACAGGGAGATGTCGTTGGGTCGGAGCGCCTCCTTGGCGGCGATGCCCGCCTGAGCCGCCTCGATGCACATGCGGCGGCGGGGCGCGGATACCTGATAGGTGCGGTCCAGCTCACGGTCGGCCTGACGGAGCGTCATGCCGCCGCGCAGCAGCCGTGCCGCCAGCTTGGCGGGCCGCACGCCGGTCAGGCTGCCCCACGCGGGGACGCGGCCCAGAATTTCCACCGATGCCTTGAAAAAGCTCATTTTCAGCGCCCGCTGCCGCAGTCCCTCCTGCTGATAGGGGGTCAGCGCGGGGTCGATGCGCACGCGGGAAAGACCGCGGCCCTCCCGTCCCTGATACCGGATACGGGTGGTCGCGGTGGCGTAGGTATTCCCTTGGGAGAGCTTCACCCATGCGCAGCTGTCCTCCTCCGCCTCCGGATCGTAGACCGGACGCTCGTTGGGGAAGAAGGCCAGCAGGTCCTGCTCGATGGCGTAGCGGTCATTATGACCGGTAAAGATCAGCTTCATACGTTCATGCCCTGCTTCATATAGGGGTTGTACTTCCGCTCATAGTCCATGTCGGTGGCGGAATCGTGGCCGGGATAGACGGTGTACTGGCCCTCCAGCGCGCCCAGCCGGGCCAGAGATTTCAGCATGGCCCGATAGTCGCCGCCGGGGAAGTCGCACCGGCCGCAGGAGCCCCGGAACAGGGTGTCTCCGGCGAAGAGCACGCCCTGCCCCTCCACCAGCAGACACACGGAGCCGGTGGAATGGCCGGGGGTCTCCAGCACGTCCAGCGTCAGGCCGCCCACCGTCAGCTTATCGCCCTCCTTGTAGTACCGCTGGTTCTTCTCCCCCAGCCGGTGGAACAGAAGGTCGCCGCCGCTGCCGTCGGTCACGTCGCCCCGGTGGATATAGACCGGCAGCTCCGGCCACGTCTCCAGCAGGCCCGCCACACCGGTGCAGTGGTCAAAGTGGCCGTGGGTCAGCAGGATCATGATGGGGGTGCAGCCGCTGGAGGCGATCATGGCCTCGATGCGCTTGGGCTCGTCGCCGGGGTCGATGACGGCGCAGACCTTGGCGGCTTCGTCGCAGAGGATGTAGCAGTTGGTCATGATGGGGCCTACCATCAGAGAGAGTACCTTCATCCGTGCGCCCTCCTTACAGCTGGTCGGTGTCCACCACCAGCGTCAGCGGGCCGTCGTTCAGGCTGTCCACCTGCATATAGGCGCCGAACTCGCCGGTCTCGGTGTGGAAGCCCTTGGCGCGGCACAGCTCCACGAACTTCTCGTACAGGGGAATGGCCACCTCGGGCCGTGCGGCGGCCAGGAATTCGGGGCGGCGGCCCTTCTTGCAGTTGCCGTACAGGGTGAACTGGGATACCACCAGCAGCTCACCCTTCACCTCGTCCAGGCCCCGGTTCATCTTGCCGTTCTCATCCTCGAAGATGCGAAGGCCCGTCAGCTTGTCCGCCAGCTTGACGGCCTGCGCCTCGGTATCCTCATGGGTGATGCCCAGCAGGATCAGAAAGCCCTCGCCGATCTGGCCGTGTACTTTTCCGTCGATGGTGACGGAGGCGTGCTTCACGCGGGTCAATACAGCGCGCATAATTTGTTCTCCTTTATACAGATAGTATTCAAAAGCCTCGCAGAGTTCGCGTCCGCAGACGCGAAAAAGTCAAATCATTTTTCCGACGACATGTGCGTCGGAAAAATTCTTCTCGGTCGCCAGTGTGCCCGAAGGGCGCGCGCAGCCGACCGCAAACCCCATTGGCAATGAAATCGAAGATTTCATGCCAGTAATCTTATCCCGCCGGTCTTGTCACCTTCATGACGCCCTGGATCTGCTCCAAACGGTTCATGACGGTTTTCAGCTGATCCCGGCCATTTACCTCGATGCCCAGATCCAGCAGGGCGAAGCCGTCCGGCGTGGAGCGGGCGTTCAGGGACAGCACCCTTGTCTTGGTGGCCGACAGCACCGTGGACACGTCCACGATCAGGCTGATGCGGTCCTTGGCCACGATCTGCAGCATGGTGTGATAGCTCTCGCTGGTCTTGTCGGCCCAGCTGACCCGGATCCAGCGGCCCGCCTCGGCGGGATTATCCCTGGAGCGCAGCACGTTGGGACAGTCCGCCCGGTGGACGGACACGCCGTAGCCCCGGGTGATGAAGCCCACGATGTCGTCCCCCGGCACGGGAGAGCAGCACTTGGAGAACTTCACCAGACAGTTGCTGAGACCCTCCACGATGATGCCGTGTTCGCCCTTCCGCTGGGGTACGGCGGGCCGCATCACCTCCGGCTGGCCCTGTACGGGTACCTCCGCCTGCCGCTCGGCCTGGTGCTGGTGCAGGATACGCTGGATATCCTCCCGCAGACGGCCAATGACCTTTAGAGCCGTGACACCGCCGTAGCCGATGGCGGCGTACATATCGTCCACGGAGTTGAAGCTGAGCTTCTTCAGTACATTGGGCACGTTCTCGTCGGCCAGCAGCTCCTTCAGAGAGATCCCGGTGCGTTTCAGCTCCGACTCGAAGCTCTGGCGGCCGTTGACGATGTTCTCGTCCCGCTTCTCCCGCTTGAACCACTGGCGGATCTTGCTGCGGGCGTTGCTGGAGCGGGCGATCTTGATCCAGTCGCGGCTGGGGCCGTGGGCGCTCTGGCTGGTGGTGACCTCCACCACGTCGCCGTTCTGCAGCCGGTGGTTCAGCGGCACGATGCGGCCGTTGACCTTGGCGGACACCATGTGGTTGCCCACGGCGGAATGGATGTTATAGGCAAAGTCGATGGGGGTGGCTCCGGCGGGCAGGTTGATCACGTCGCCGTTAGGCGTGAACACGAACACCTCGTCAGCGAACATATCCACCTTCAGGGAGTGGATAAAGTCCTCGGCGTCGGCGCCCTCCTGATTCTCCAGCAGGCGGCGCACCCACTCATAGCGGCCCTCGTCGCCGCCGCCCTGCCCGTTCTGCTTGTACTTCCAGTGGGCGGCGATGCCGTACTCAGCCACCTCGTGCATCTCCTTGGTGCGGATCTGCACCTCGAAGGGGATGCCGCTCTCGCCCACCACCGTGGTGTGCAGGCTCTGGTACAGATTGGGCTTAGGAGTGCCGATATAGTCCTTGAACCGGCCCAGAATGGGCTTGAACAGGTCGTGGATGATGCCCAGCACGTTATAGCAGTCCGCCACCGTGTCCACGATCACACGGAAGGCGAACAGGTCGAACACGTCGTCCAGACTCTTGTTCTGGGTGTACATCTTCCGGTAGATGGAGTAGGGGTGCTTCATGCGGCCGTAGACGGTGGCCTCGATGCCCTCCTCATGGAGCCGCGTCACGATCTGGTCGTGGATGGCGGACATGAAGCCGTCGTACTCCGCCGCCTTCTCGTCCAGCGCCTCGGTGATCTCCCGGTAGCCCACGGGGTCCAGATATTTCAGGGAAAGATCCTCCAACTCCCACTTCATCTTCTGCATGCCCAGCCGGTGGGCGATGGGCGCGTAGATCTCCATGGTCTCGAAGGATTTCTGCTTCTGCTTCTCCGGCGTCTGATACTCCATGGTGCGCATGTTGTGGAGCCGGTCGGAGATCTTGATGAGGATGACCCGGATGTCCTTGCTCATGGCCATCAGCATCTTCCGCAGGTTCTCCATCTGCTCCTCCTCCTTGGAGGTGTAATGGACGCGGGTCAGCTTGCTGACGCCCTCCACCAGGTCCGCCACCGTGGGGGAGAACAGCTTGGCCAGCTGCTCGTGGGTGGCGGCGGTATCCTCGATGGTGTCGTGAAGCAGCGCCGCCTCGATGGACTCGCTGTCCAGATGCAGCTCCTCCGCCACGATCTGGGCCACCGCCAGCGGGTGGGTCACAAAGGGGGAGCCGTCCTTGCGCAGCTGCGCGCCGTGCAGATCCCGGGCGAACTCATAGGCCTGCCGGATCTGCTGGAAATTGGCCGAGGGGTTATAGCCCCGCACCGTATCCTCCAGATGCTGATACATGGCCTCGATATCCACGTTTTTGGTCATTGGCTGCCGCCTCCTCCCCGTCCGGTCTCCGCGTCGGTCAGACGCCGTATGTAGATGGAATCCTCCAGCCGGACCTTCTTGTCCCGTCCGGCCAGATGTATATCAATGTCGTCGCCGTGCACCGCCAGCTCCAGCAGGCCCCGCTCCCGGAACACCGCCAGACAGAAGGCGCTGCGCAGGAAGCCGTCGGCCTTGCCCATGGCCGCCGACAGCGACCGCAGCAGCGGCAGATACGCCGTGTGCAGCGCGCCCTCCGACGTCATGTGCACCAGCGAGCGCCATACCGCCGCGTACTGCTCCCGGGAGGGCAGCATCCGGTGGGCGTTTCTGGCGGACACCGCCTCTCCGGCGGCACATTGCTCCACCAGCGTCAGGCACTCCTGCTCCCGGCTGCTGGCCGAGAGGGAGGGACGGATGTCCACCATCTGCAGCTGCATGGTGCGGCTGCCCCGGAACTCGTTGACCTGTAAGTAGAAGGCCGCGTCCACCCGGTCGCCCTCGGCGCAGCCGCAGGCGGCGGAGGTGGTGGAAAAGAAAATGCCGTCAAACTGGGCGTTGCCCTTGCCCAGCCGCAGCTTGAGATGGCGGTTCTGGCCCACGTTCTGGGTACGCAGCAGCGTGGCGCCCATGAGACAGAACAGGGGCCGGGCGTTGCCGCTGCCGTAAGGCTCCAGCGCCGCCAGCGCCTCCACCTCCTGCAATGTCACCCGGTTGGGCTGGCGGATCTCCACGTCCACCTCCAGCGCCGATTCCGGCGTTTTGCCCACCCAGTATTCGGCGGCGTACTGGTTCATCCGCGCCCGGAAGGCGGGGATGTTGGCCTCGTCGATGGTAAAGCCCGCCGCCAGCTCATGGCCGCCGAAGCCCAGCAGCAGGTCGGAGCAACTCTCCAGCGCGGCGAACAGGTTGAAGCCGCCCCAGCTGCGGCAGGAGCCCTTGCCCACGCCGCCATTGAGATGGATCATGAAGCTGGGCCGGGAGTATTTCTCGCTGAGGCGGGAGGCCACGATGCCCACCACGCCCTGATGCCACGTCTCTGACGCCAGCACCAGCGCCCGGCGCTGATCCTCCGGCAGCTCGCCGATCATGGCCTCGGCCTGGGAATAGATGGTCTGCTCCACGCTCTGCCGTTCCCGGTTCAGGGCGCACAGGGCCTTGGCCAGCTCCTCGGCCTTGGCCGGATCCTGACACAGCAGCAGATCGGCGGCCATGTCCGCCGCGCCCATGCGGCCCGCCGCGTTGATGCGGGGCGCCAGCACGAAGCCGATCTGCACGGAGGAGATCTCCCGTCCGGCCAGACCCGCCTCCTTCAGCAGGGCGTGCAGCCCGATAAAGTCCGAGCGGTCCAGCGAGGCAAGGCCCCGGGATACGATGGTGCGGTTTTCACCGGTCATCTGCATCACGTCCGCCACCGTGCCGATGGCCGCCAGCGTGCAGTACCGGGAGAACAGGGCCTCCTCCCTGTCGGGGCCGCCCAGAGCCAGCACCAGCTTCAGCGCCACGCCGCAGCCTGCCAGATGCTTGAAGGGATATTCGCAGTCGGTGCGGCGGGGATCCACCACCGCGGCCGCCACCGGCAGCGTCTCCTTGCACTCGTGGTGGTCGGTGACCACCACGTCCATGCCGATGGAGCGGGCGTAGGCCACCTCCTCCACGCCGGTGATGCCGCAGTCCACGGTCACCAGCAGCGTGGCGCCGCCCTTGCGCAGCCCCTCAATGGCCTCGCAGCTGAGGCCGTAGCCGTCCTCGATGCGCCGGGGGATATAGTGCACCACGTCGGCGCCCCGGCCCTTCAGATAATCCACCATGATGCAGGTGGCGGTGATGCCGTCCACGTCATAGTCACCGAAAATGGCGATCTTCTCGCCGTCGGAGAGCGCCCGGTCGATCCGGGCCGCCGCCTTGTCCATGTCCTTCATCAGGAAGGGCGAGTGGGTCAGCGTGGTCTCCTGTGTCAGATATTCCGTGGCCTGCTCCGGACAGTTCACGCCGCGGCTGGCCAATACACCGGATACCAGATAGGGGTAGCCCGCGTCCGTCAGCCGTTCCACGGCGGCGCAGTCCGCCTGCGCCACATGCCAGACGGGAAACTTCATGGTCTGTCGACTCCTTTCGTTTCCTTCTATAATAAATTATAGTATACCAAATCCCGCGGCAAAGGTAAAGGAAAAAATCTGCCGTCTTATGTTGCAATCGGGGGAAGTGTACCGTATAATGGAAATGAAAAACACAGAATCGAGGAACCAGCCTATGCGCCCTGACGGTACCCGTGTCAAAGACCTGCCCCCCATCGTGGCGGCCATCCCCTATATCATGCCCAAGCGGTATGACGCACAGAACACCATCACCGAGTATATCGATGAGGAGCTGATCAAGTCCTATATCCGGGAGAAGCGCCGCGGCGGCGTCCGGATCAACCATATGGCCGTGATCATCGCCGCCTATTACCGGGCGGTGATGTATAACCCCAAGCTGAATTACTTCATCATGAACAGCAAGGTCTATAAGCGGAACCACTTCTGCGTGTCCTTTGTGATCCTGAAGAAGCTGGCGGACGGGCGGCCCGACGAAACGTCCCTGAAGATCTTCCTGACGCCGGAGGATACCGTATTCACCATCCAGCAGAAGATCACCGACGCGGTGTCCGCCAACTCCGCCACCGAGCAGAAGAACAACACCGACAAGTTCGCCCGCATGATGTTCTCCTTTTCCCTGCTGCCCAAGATGGTCATCTGGCTGGCGTACCATCTGGATAAGCTGGGCCTGCTGCCCCGGAAGATCATCGACCTGAGCCCCTTCCACACCAGCATGTTCATCACCAACCTGGCCTCCATCAAGACCAGCTACATCCACCACCATTGCTATGAGTTCGGCACCACCAGCGTGTTTGTCTGCATGGGAAAGCCTGTGCCGGATTACATGAGCGGCAATCTCAACAAGAAGATCATGCCCCTTGGCGTGGTGATGGACGAGCGGATCTGCACCGGCTATGAATACGCCGCCTTCTGCAATGATTTCCGCAAGTTCCTCCGCAAGCCCGAGGAGCTGGAAGTGCCCTATAAAGCGTAAGAAAAATGAAGCGTAACAAAAAAGCTGCCCGTCGGGGGCAGCTTTTTGTTTTGTCTCCGACGGCCCACTTTAGCTGTGCGTTGCAAAACCAGATGGATGCTACGGCGGCATAGCCGCCGAGATCGGATGCTAAAAATATGCCACCGGCATATTTTCTTAACGCACCGACTGGAAAAGTGGGCAAAAGAGCCGGAAGAAACCAATGGTTTCTTCACTTCCTTGCGCGCTATGCATTTTCGGATTTTGATACTGTATGCCACACGTTTGCGCAAAATGTTTCGTATCGTTTCGTCATCGAATCGTCTCTGCTCCAGCGCCGCTGCCGCTGGCTGATACGTCGAAAACGCTTCGGTGTCTACCGTCGAGAACATGAGCGGCAGCGGCGCAAGAAGAAAGCCGATTCGTCATTCACAGCGAAATTAACCGTGTTCTGTGAACGCGCGGTAAAAGACAGCAAATACACAAAAGGTATAGCGTGGGCGGATTCTTAAACCGCAGGTTTAAGTGGCGTTTTTGGGGAGCGATCCGAGCGCTGCCTGTGGCAGATGAAGCGAGGTGAGAGAGTGGCAGCGGTCAAAACTTCGGCGGCTTAAATGTCGCAACGAAATTTTGGGTACCGCAACAGGACACTTTTACCACCAAGGGCAAAAGTGACTCGCCCCGGAGGGCGAAATACTCCTTTGCGCAAAGCTTTCTCAAACAAACAGGAAAAGAGAGGGCGTCTACCCTCTCCTTTTCCCACCATATAAACCACAAGGCGGCAGATCGCCGGCGCGGCAGCGCCGTGGCTGCTGCGCATTTTTCATTATATCGGAAAACTGTCGAAAATCAAACCGGGAAATTCACAAATAATGCACATCTTCCTTGTGCAAATCGTCAAAAACCAGACAAAGTGTTGAAAACTCTGACAAAATATGAGAAAAAGGGAGCCTGCCGCGGCGCGGCAGGCTCCTCTATTTCGTTATTGCGTAGCTTACCACCGGGGCTCCTGGGGACCGTCGAAGCGGTCGTCGGAGCGGAATTCGTCGTCCCGGGGCGACTGATAGCCGATGCCGGACATCTCCTTGATGGCCTGGAAATACCCGATGTCCGTCTGCTGGATATAGGGCGTGATCCAGATGCTCAGGATGCCCAGCGTCAGGGCACACAGGATGTTCCAGCCGATCCAGCTCAGGTCCAGCACGAACAGCTCCCACTTGTGGCCCCGTGTCTGGGCTTTGCTCATGTTCAGCGCCTCCATCACGCCCATCTCCGGATTCTCACACAGGTTGTACAGGGCGAAGCGGTAGCGGTATCCGGCGATGATGCCGGGGATGATGAACAGCAGCGACCACAGGAAGATGAAGATATACTGCACGATGGACAGCAGGATGATCTTCCCCGCGAACAGGAAGCCGTCGAACATGGTGGAATAGGGGGTCTCCAGTCCCTTGCGGACGCTCATGGCGTACAGGATATAACCGGCGCTGAGCACCACCGCCACCAGCGACACCACGATGGAGATAAAGCCCGATGCCGCCGCCGGCAGGGACAGAGGCGAGCTCAGATATACGCTGACGTCCACACCCATGTAGCTCTCCATATAGGTCACCACATCGTTCCGGGTGCCGCCGGACACCAGCCAGTCCAGGCCGTCCAGCACCAGGGCGATGGCCAGATACAGCAATGTGAACAGATAGGCCGAGACCCTGGCGTTTTTGGTGATGGCCTTGGCCTCCATTTTTAATTGTACACGGTCAAGCATAGAACCGCTCCTTTCTTATCACTCCGTCGGCAGGCATCGCGCCTGCCGGAAATTCCCAGCAGTTACCATATATTGTAGCATACGAAAGAGAAGAACGCAAGAGCGTTAGGGTTTCCGGAAAAAAGGGCTAAGTTACCGACAAAAAAGGCAAAATTTCAGGAAGAATTCCCGCATAAGACTGGACAACAGCGAGTTTTTGTTGTATGATAAAACGCAGTGTGAGGTGGTCTAACCACCTGAAGTAGCCGATGGTGAGATCCCGGCGCACGGAATTGGAACACCGCGCGTGGGAATTTCACCATCAGATACGAATGCAGTAAGATGAGGTGAAGACAATGGCACAAGCTTTCTTTGGCGGCGTTCATCCCAATGACATGAAAGCCGCGACCAATGAAAAGGCCATCGAAAAGCTGGAAGCTCCGGCTGAGGTGGTCATCCCCATGTCTATGCACATCGGTGCGCCTTGCAAACCCATTGTTGCGGTGGGCGACAAGGTAAAAATTGGACAGAGGATCGGTGAACCCGGCGGATTCGTATCCGCCCCCATCCACGCCAGCGTGTCCGGCACGGTCAAGGCTGTGGAGCCCCGCCCCTATTCCATGGGCGGTACCATGATGTCCGTGGTGATCGAGAACGATTTCCAGGACACCATCAGTGAAGACGTGAAGCCCGCGGCTGACCCCGAGAACCTGACGGGTGAGCAGCTGGTGGAGATCGTCAAGAACGCAGGCATCGTCGGCCAGGGCGGCGCTACCTTCCCCACCCATGTGAAGATCTCTTCCGCGCTGGGCAAGGTGGACTACGTCATCATCAACGCCGCCGAGTGCGAGCCCTACATCACCGGCGACCACCGCACCTGCCTGGAGCGTCCCGATCAGGTGATCAAGGGCGCCACCGTGCTGGCCAAGTGCTTCGGTCTGGACAAGGTGTACATCGGCATCGAGGCCAATAAGCAGAACGCCGCCGACGTGCTGAACGCCAAGATCAAGGAGCTGAACGCTCCCGTGGTGGTGGAAGTGCTCCACACCCGTTACCCCCAGGGCGCTGAAAAGCAGCTGGTCCAGGCCGTGTCCGGCCGCCAGGTGCCCTCCGGCAAGCTGCCCGCCGATGCAGGCTGCTGCATCTTCAACCTGAACACCACCTGCGCCATCTACCGTGCCGTGTACGAGGGCATGCCCGTGGTGAACAAGATCGTCACCGTGTCCGGTTCCGGCGTGATCGAGCCCAAGAACATCGAGTGTCCCATCGGCACCCCCATTTCCAAGCTGTTCGACGCCTGCGGCGGCCTGAAGGACGAGACCTACAAGCTGATCATGGGCGGCCCCATGATGGGTCTTGCGCAGTACAGCGTGGACGTGTCCGTGGGTAAGGGCACCGGCGCCATGCTGGCCTTCGCCGGCGAGGAGGAGAAGTACGAGGAGAATCCTCAGTGCATCCGCTGCGGCAAGTGCGTGGGCGTCTGCCCCATCCGTCTGGAGCCCGTGTTCATGTACAAGTACCTGATGAAGGGCGACGTTGACACCTGGCAGAATACGCTGCACGGCATGGATTGCATCGAGTGCGGCGCCTGCACCTATACCTGTCCCGCCCGCCTGCCTCTGACCCACGCCTTCCGCCTGGGCAAGCAGCAGGTCAACAACGCGAGAATGGCCGCCAAGGCCAAGGCTGAGGCCGAGAAGGCCGCTGCCGAAAAGAAGGAGGCGTAAACCATGACTGATTACAAGAATCTGAAGCTGATCGCGTCCTCCTCCCCCCATATCCGTTCCAACGAGAATACCCGCTCCATCATGCTGGACGTGATCATCGCCATGCTGCCCGCTCTGGTGTGGGCCATCTACAACTTCGGCTTCAAGGCGCTGATCTCCGTGGTGGTGTCCATCGTGGCCTGCCTGTTCTGGGAGTGGCTGTATCGCAAGCTCCTGAAGAAGCCCCAGTCCATCGGCGATCTGTCCGCCGTGGTCACCGGTATGCTGCTGGCCTTTGTGTGCCCGCCCGAGCTGCCCTGGTGGGCGCTGATCATCGGCGCTTTCTTCTCCATCGTTGTGGTCAAGCAGCTCTACGGCGGCATCGGCTGCAACTTCCTGAACCCCGCTCTGGCTGGCCGTGCCATCCTGCTGGCCAGCTATGCCACCGCTATGACCACCTGGACCCTGCCCACCAGCAAGGTCGACACCGTGGTCTCCACCGCCACTCCTCTGGCCATCATGAAGGAAGGCACCGTGGAGAAGTTCACCGAGCTGACCGCCAACTACTCCGTGGGCGACATGTTCATCGGCCGTGTGGGCGGCTCCCTGGGTGAGGTCTCCGCTCTGGCGCTGCTGCTGGGCTTTGTCTGGCTGCTGATCCGCAAGGTCATTTCCTGGCATACCCCCGTGGCCTTCATCGGCACCGTGGCTATCCTGACCCTGATCTC
Source organism: uncultured Oscillospiraceae bacterium (assembly GCA_934597345.1). GTDB lineage: Bacteria > Bacillota > Clostridia > Oscillospirales > Oscillospiraceae > Vescimonas. The sequence goes on along the minus strand of CAKTRJ010000021.1, from coordinate 2,814 downwards.
CGCTCCCGCCGGTATCGACAACGTGCAGTACATGCTGTACAACGTGTTCGGCGGCGGCCTGATGCTGGGCGCCATCTTCATGGCTACCGACTATGCCACCTCTCCCGTTACCAAGCCCGGCCAGCTGATCTTCGGCATCGGCTGCGGTCTGATCACCTGTTTCATCCGCCGCTTCGGTTCCTATCCCGAGGGCGTGTGCTACTCCATCCTGATCATGAACTGCACCACCTGGCTGCTGGATAAGTACATCCGTCCCACCATCTATGGTGCGGTCAAGAAAGAAAAGAAGGAGGCGGCTAAGTAATGAAAATCTCCGGTAAGTTTATTCTCAAGGTCGCCGGTACGCTGACGGTCATCTCCCTGATCGTTGCCGCCCTGCTGGGTCTGGTCAACAACGTGACCGCCGACAAGATCGCCGAGATCGACGCGGAGAAGACCCGCGTTTCCATGAGCGCCGTTGTCCCCGAGGGCAGCGAGTTCACCGATAAGCTGGAGATCAGCGACGACGTGGCCGCCGCTGCCGCCGCTCAGGGCGGTAAGCTGACCGAGCTGTACGGCGTGAAGAACGCCGGTGCGGACGCCGGTTACGTCATGAAGATCTCCGCCTCCGGCTCCCAGGGCACCATCGTCATGATGGTGGGCGTGGACGCCAACAAGGCCATCACCGGTATCTCCGTGGTCAGCCACGCCGAGACCTCCGGCATCGGCACCAAGGTCGTCGGCAACGAGCCCAACTCCGCGGGCGTGCCCGTTCTGGACCAGTTCCAGGGCATGACCGGTGCCGGCTCTCTGGTGGTGGGCAAGACCGTCACCGCCATCTCCGGTGCCACCGTTTCCACCAAGGGCATCACCATGGGCGCCAATGCCGCTCTGGCTGCCGCGGAAGCTTTGGGCTAAGAAAGGAGGAGCTGCATTATGAATTTCGGTAAGCAATTGAAAGAGGGTCTGATCACTCAGAACCCCGTGCTGGTGCAGGTGCTGGGCATGTGCTCCACCATGGCCATCACCACGTCCTTCTTCAACGGTCTGGGCATGGGCGTCAGCGTGCTGATCATCTTGACCCTGTCCAACATCTTTATCGCGCTGCTGCGCAAGATCATTCCCGACGAAGTGCGTATCGCCTGCTTCATCGTCGTGATCGCCGGCTTCGTGACCTGCGTGGATCTGCTGCTGAAGGCATTCGTTCCCGCCCTGTCCAACTCTCTGGGCGTGTTCATCCCCCTGATCGTCGTGAACTGCATCATCCTGGGCCGTGCCGAGGGCTTTGCCTCCAAGAACGGCGTGGGTGCCTCCGCGGTGGACGGCATCTGCCAGGGCATCGGCTATACGCTGGTGCTGATTGTCATGTGCGTTGTCCGTGAGTTCCTGGGCAGCGGCAAGTTCGGCGGCGGCCTGCTGGGCGGCGGCGCTCTGGGCAGCGCTCCCGGCGTGGTCATCTTCCCCGAGGAGTTCGGTATCAAGGTCCTGACGCTGCCGGTGGGCGGCTTCCTGACGCTGGGCGCACTGATCGCCGTGATGCAGTGGGCGCTGGCCAAGAGCGAAAAGAAAAAGGAGGCCAAGTAAGTTATGTCTTTTACTACTTTGCTCGCCATTTCTCTTGGCGCTATTCTGACCAATAACTTTATCTTCTCCCAGTTCCTGGGCATCTGCCCCTTCCTGGGCGTGTCCAAGAAGATCGACACCGCAGTCGGCATGGGCGCGGCCGTGACCTTCGTTATGGGTCTGGCCTCCGCGTTCTGCTATCTGGTGAATCTGGTGCTGGTTCCCCTGAACCTGGCCTTCATGCAGACCGTGGCCTACATCCTGGTCATCGCCGGTCTGGTGCAGTTCGTGGAAATGTTCCTGAAGAAGAATATCCCCACCCTGTACACCGCTCTGGGCGTGTATCTGCCTCTGATCACCACCAACTGCGCCGTGCTGGGCGTGGCTCTGCTGAACACCCAGAACGACTACAACTTCATCGAGTCCGTGGTCTACGGCATCACCGGCGGTCTGGGCTTCCTGCTGGCCATCTTCCTGTTCGCGGCTGTCCGTGAGCAGCTGGAGGTCTCCAGCGAAAACCCCAAGGCCTTTGACGGCTTCCCCATCGCGCTGGTCACCGCCGGCCTGATGGCGCTGGCCTTCATGGGCTTCAGCGGCCTGAAGGTCTGGTAAGGAGGTAGAGGAGAAAATGACTACTTTGATTTGGGCAATCGTCGTTCTGGGCGCTCTTGCCATTATCTTCGGCCTGATCCTGGCGGTGGCCGCCAAGGTGTTCGAGGTCGAGGTCGACCCCCGTCTGCCTGAGATCCAGGCATGTCTGGCCGGCGCCAACTGCGGCGGCTGCGGTTATCCCGGCTGCGGCGGCTGCGCCGAGGCCATTCTGGCCGGTAAGGCTCCCGTCACCGCCTGCGCGCCCGCCGGCCCTGAGAATGCCGCCAAGATCGCTGCCATCATGGGTCTGGAGGCTCCCTCCGGCGATAAGATGGTGGCGCATGTGCTGTGCAACGGCGGCTGCAGCGCCAAGGATAACTTCGAGTATCGCGGCGTGAAGGACTGTCTGGCTGCCACCAAGGTCTGCGGCGGTGACGCCAAGGCCTGCAAGTACGGCTGCTTCGGCTTCGGCTCCTGCGTGGCTGCCTGTAAGTTCGACGCCATCCACGTTGAAAACGGTGTTGCCGTTGTGGATAAGGAGAAGTGCACTAACTGCGGCGCCTGCCGCGCTGCCTGCCCGCACCACCTGATCGTGGAGGTGCCCTACAAGCAGAAGGTGTTCGTCAACTGCTCCAACAAGGACAAGGGCCCCGCTGTCACCAAGGTCTGCGCCAACAGCTG
>CAKTRJ010000020.1 GCA_934597345.1 uncultured Oscillospiraceae bacterium | reverse complement strand
GAAAAGCTGTTGTCGGCGTACTCCCACGAAAGAGCGGTGGCCGTGGAGGTGTCCAGCGTCAGCACCGTGGTGGTGCCACTGCGGATGGCCTCCTGATGCTGCTGGATGCGGCTCACCAGAAATACCGCGCCGCACACCAGCGCCAGCACGCCCAGCAAAAGATACAGTTTTTTCATGTTACCCATGGCGCTTCATCCTCCGTTTCGCCACCACATAAATGCCCACTGCCGCAAAGGCGATGGGGATTACGCCGATCATCACCGTCTTCAGCAGCGACGCCGTTGACTCGCTGATGGTCAGATAGTTATAGTCCAGCGACTTGCTGCGGATGGCAATAGCCTCCCGTTCGCCCACCAGATCGGACAGGGCGTTCATCACCATATCCAGATTGCCGCCGGAGGAATAATCGTTGTACCCTTCCTCCAGCATCAGGGAGGAGCCAAACCACACGATCTCGCCGCCGCTGCTGTCCGCCACGGATACTGCCACGGCAAAGGGGCCGTCTGTATCGCCGTCCTCCTTTTCATAGGTGGATAGCTGATAGCCCGCCACCTTGCTGAAGGATGCGTCAGAGGTGGTCAGCAGAGCCGTCACATTCGTGGCGCTGTCGGAGATAGTCATGCCCTGTGCAATGGGGATGATGGCGTAGTAGTTCTCCGCCGTCAGGGACTGGGTGATCTCGCTGTCAGCCATGTCCGGCAGCAGAATATGGGGATAGCCGAAGGCGTAGTGGCTGCTGTCGCCCTCCACCACGATGCCGTCCGCCGCCGTCACGCCGTAGTCCGCCAGCAGGCTGTACAGATTGGTCAGTGTGCCGTCCTCCGTAGGCCCGGCCAGCACCAGCAGCTTGCCGCCGGTAGACACATAGTCGGCCAGAATGGCCTTTTCCTCTGTGGAGATATCGCTCTCCGGGGCGTAGATCAGCACGCAGTCCGCCGCGTCGGGCACGGCGTTCTCCGTCAGCAGGGAGAATGTGTTGACCTCCATGTTCTCTTTGCCAAGCTGCTCACTGAACACGGTGGACAGTTCCGCCTCGCCGTGGCCCTCCAGCACATAGAGCTGGGGCAGCTCCTCGCTGACCACATAGTCGATGGCGGAGGTGATAGCGCCCTCGCCGTCAAAGGAGGTGGCGTAGGAGTAGGTGGTGTAGTCCACCTCCTGCAGGTAGATGTCGTCGTAGGCGATATAGCGGCTCTTGCTGCCGCACTCCACCACAAGGCTGTTGTTGTACACCGTTTCGTCGGTATACTGAGCAGCAAAGGTGGGATAGACATCCGGGTTCTTCTTTACCACCGTAATGTGGTCGGAAAGACTTTCATACTTGTCCAGCAGGTTGCTGATGACCTCGTCCTCCTGATCCGCCTGGACGATCCAGTAGATGGTCACATCCTCCGTCAGACCGCTGATCACCGCCTTGGTATTGCTGGTGATGGAATAGAGCTTCGTCGCGCTGATGTCATACCGGGTGGCGGAGGTGGGCAGCACCGAAACCAGCACATTGACCGCCACCAGGATCGCCAGCACGATGGCCGTCACCGCCAGCGAGTAGCTGCCGCCCTGCAGGGCGATCTTGCTGCCGCCGCTCTCCTTCAAAAAGGCAGGTTTTTTCATCAGTTGTACCTCCTTTTCTCCAGTGACCGCACCGACAGGAACAGGAAAAAGGCGATGACCGTCAGGTCATACACCAGTGCGGTCACATCAAACACGCCGTTAACGAAGGGTATGAACCGCTGGAACAGGGACAGCTTGGTCATGATATCCGGCACCAGCCCCTCAAATTTGCTGCTGTCGATGAAATACACCACGCCGCATACCGCCATCAGGGCGATACTGACGCCAAAGCCCACCGTCTCGCTGCCGGTCAGGTGGCGGATCAGCACACCCAGCAGCAGCGCCAGCACCAGCAGCACCGCGAAGGAGCCCAGCGCCGTGGCGGACACCTGCTCCGCCAGCGAGACGCTGTAATAGTTCAGCAGCAGCGCCACGATGCCGATACCGGCGGCAAAGCCCTGATTCTCTGTCAGGGAGGAAATGAACATCCCAATAGAGATCAGCGCCGCACCCAGCAGGAAGAAGGCCAGCAGCGAACCGTAGGAGGTCAGCAGATAGACCTCGCCATATTGAGAGAACACCAGCGGGTAAAATGCGATGATCACCAGCGGCACCAGAAAGACCACCAGCAGCGCCAGATACTTGCCCGCGATGATGTGCCACAGCTTCAGCGGCAGGGAGTACAGCAGTTGATCCGTTTTCTGCTTCCGCTCCTCTGCCAGTGTCCGCATAGTCAGCACCGGCACGATGAATACCAGGCCGATGCATACAAAGCTCAGCACATACTCAAAGTTGGCCACCGCTGACTGAATGTTATAGTACATGGCGCCCACGCCCACAAAGGCCAACATAAACGCGCAGTAGAGCCACGCGCTCAATGAGTGGACGCAGCTGCGCAGCTCATGCTTCCAGACTGCCGTCATACCCTCACCTCCCCGCCGTCCAACAGCTGGCCCTCGGTCAGCTCCAGGAACACGCTCTCCAGCGTGGTTTTGCCGTTGGCCACCAGCTTTTCCGTGTCGTCATAGGCCGCCAGCTTCCCGCGGGAGATGATCAGCACCTTGTCGCAGATGGCCTGCACCTCCGAGAGAATGTGGGAGCTTAGGATCACCGTGTGCTTTTCCCCCAACTGGCGGATTAGGTCGCGGATCTCGATGATCTGTAGGGGGTCAAGGCCCACCGTAGGCTCATCCAGAATGACCACCTTCGGGTCGCCAAGCAGCGCCTGGGCGATGCCCACGCGCTGCTTGTAGCCCTTGGACAAAGCGGAGATGGGTCGATCACCCATCTCCGTGATCTTCGTCCGGGCCATGACGCTCTCGATCTGGCTGCGCAGCGCGCCGCCCCGCAGGCCCTTGGCCTCGCCGACGAAGGCCAGATACTCCCATGGCGTTTCGTTCAGATACAGCGGCGGCTGCTCCGGCAGATAGCCCATGCAGCGCTTGGCCGCCTCCGGCTCCGTGAGAATGTCGTGGCCGTCGATGGAGACCTTTCCTGCCGTGGGGGACAGACAGCCGGTCATGATGTTCATGGTGGTAGACTTCCCTGCCCCGTTGGGGCCGAGAAAGCCGTAGACATGCCCGTCCGGAATGGTAAAGGACAGGTCGTCCACCGCCAGAAAGCTGCCGTAATACTTGGTGAGATGGGAAACTTCGATCATCGTATTACCTCCTTGCCTGTGATATCAGGTATCCAGAGGATGGTAACGGACGGACTTGAAATGAGCTTGAAAAAACGCGTGAACAAAAATTGAACAACACTCTCCGATGAATATTGTCAAGACGGTTTCAAACGAAACTGTAAGCACTTTGCGAACGAGCTGGATTTGCAGGGACTTTCGGTCAGGACAGGTTCAAAATCAGGCACCTCGGTAGAATCTTGCTCTCTGCTGCCCCAAACCTTGGCAAAGTCCAGATAAAAAAGGCAGCCGCTTTTTCCACGGCTGCCTGTGTAACTTTTCTATGAGCTCTATTGACACGTTAAGATGACAAGAGTATAATGCATTATGACAATGATAATTGTCATTCAGACAAACAGAATTGTCATATGGAGGTGCTGTATGATACTGCGAAATCGTTTGAAGGAACGCAGAGCTGCACTGAATGTGAATCAGCAGGAAATGGGGCGCTTATGCGGCGTATCGCGGCAGACGATCAGCCTGATCGAGCGGGGCGATTATTCGCCGTCCGTCACCCTTGCCCTGACGATTGCAAAGGTATGCGGCGTTACGGTGGAAGAAGTTTTCTATTTGCAGGAGGAAGCGGAAAATGAAAAATGATGAAATCAGAAGCGCCAATCGCAAAGCGCTTCCGAAGTTTTTGCTTTTTGCAGTGGTATGTGCGATCATCGGCGGCGTGATCGGTTATTGTTCCGGTCGTGGCGCGGCAACAGGCGGGATGAACCAACTGGTTGATATGCTGAAGGACGCGGGAGCATTTTTTGGAACACACATCGCCCCGTGGCTGATGGTGGCGCTGGCGGTCATCGTGCCGGCAGTCTGCGTCCCGATCTACCGGAGCGCAAGAAAGCTGGCCGCTGCGTGGGACGGCGAGGATGAGGACATCTCAGACACGATCGACAGAAAGCTGTCTGCCGTGATCTGGCTCACAAGCGCAGCTTTGATCCTCTCCTATTTTCTGATCGCGGCGTCCTATTCCGGGGGCTTTGCGACATTTGACAGAAAGGACAGTACGAGCATCTTTTCTATCGGCGTTGCGGCTTTCTCCGCCATTATGATCGAGGCGGTCATCATTCAGCAGAAGTGCATGGACACCGCCAAGCAGACAAATCCCGAAAAGAAAGCGTCCGTCTACGATATGAGGTTTCAGAAGAAGTGGCTGGAGGAATGTGACGAAGCCGAGAAGATTATGATTGGCAAGTGTGCATTCAAAGCATACTCCGCGACAAATATGGTCTGCGCGGTTTTAGCCATCGTGCTTGCAGTCTGTGCGCTTGTGTTCGACATTGGATTCCTGCCTTCGCTTATGGTTTGCCTTGTCTGGATCGTCAATCTGTCGGTGTACTGCAAGGAAGCAATGCGCTACTCCAAAGCCGGGAATAAAATCTCCTAAATATAAATTTGGAGGGACGCGCAAATGGACAGTCTTTACCTCATTTTGCTTGCCCTGTTCCTTCTTGTGATTATCCCACGGATCATACAGCGAAGGAGATTGGCGGCAATCAGACATATTTTGAACCAGAAAATGCAAAACAAGGAGAATGGCGTTATGGAAGAATTGGCAAAAAGGTTTATCGGCGAAGAGTGCATCATTTATACGATCACTTCAAATGACGGCAGCGTACAGGGCGTGATAAAAGAAATTGATGACGGCGGTATGGTCATAGAGAAGAAGACGGGCGAACTGGAGATCATCAATCTGGATTTTGTCACCCGTATCCGGCAGTATCCGAGAAAGAAAAACGGCAGGAAAAAGGACATCGTACTGGACTAAACCCTATTCTTGAGTAGTAATGTATTGCATCATCTCAATTCTTGCGTTATAATTTCATAATAAGGTCATACAAATCTGCCACAAATGATCTGACCATCATTGTAATAGCGAGGACTTGAAAGTCCTCGCTATTGGCATATATCGTTGCAGAAGTGTTGTTCAATGAGAGCCATATTTCTTTAAAGACGCGCTGTGAACATCATGACGCAGCCCTCTTGTCTGGCCGAGATGGTTCCGCCGTGGGCCTCCGCCGTGGCCTTGACGATGGAAAGGCCGATGCCCGTGCCGCTGACGGCGCCGGAGTGGGACTCGTCCGCCCGATAAAAGCGGTCAAACAGGCGGCTGGTGTCGATGGCCTGCGACATGTCCACGGTGTTGGAGACGGCGATCTCCGCCCTTTTCCCGCTGCGCCGGGCAGTCAGGGAAATGCTGCCGCCGTCGGGAGAATATTTCAGCGCATTGTCCAGCAGGATGGACACCATCTGCTGGATGGCCGTCCGGTCGCCGGTCACGGTCAGCCCGTCGGCAATGTCCTGGGTGTAGGTTCTTCCCTTGGCCTGCGCCAGGGAGCCGAAGGGCTCACTGATCTCCCAGAGGGCATCGCTGAGGGAGAATTCCGTGCGGACGGGAAACGGGTTTTCCTCGTCCAGCCGCGACAGCGCCACAAGGCTGGTGATAAGTTTGGACAGCCGCCCGGACTGCACCTGAATGTTATGCACCCATTCATCGCCGTCATGCTCCATCGCCAGCACGTCGGCGCTGGTGGAGATGGCGGTCAGGGGCGTTTTCAGCTCGTGGCTGGCGTTGGTGATGAACTGCTTCTGGGCCTCCATGTTTTTCAGATACGGTGCGATGGCCCGCCGGGAAAAGAGAACGACAAGGCCGAACACCACCGCAAGGCATACGGCGGCGATGGCCAGCGTGATCCACAGCAGTGACCGCATAGTCTGTATCTCCCGCTCAGAGTTAAGGAACAGCACAACCGTTTCGTCCTCTGTCGTGCTGACCAGATAGCGATAGCCACTTTCATAGCCGTGGGCTTTTCCGCTTTCCAGCACCGCGTCCGCATAGGTTTCAGCGTCGCTTTCGGAGATGGAGGCGATATAATCCTGATTCACCCGCGAAACTATACCGTTGGTATCATAGTGAACGGAGAAGAACCGCAAGGAATACTGCACTTCGGGTGAAAAATGCGACCAATCATCGAAAGGAAGCGCACCCCGGCGGGAAGAAAACGGCATCTGCTGATCCTCTATCTCCATGAGCCGTGTCAGCGCTTCGTCCTGTTGGCTCGTCACGCTGTGGTAGTTCCACAGATTCACGAAGCACAGCAGCGTCAGGACCACCGCCGTAAACGCCGCCATGGCCGCACCGATAAAGCGCCAGCGCATCTTTTTCAGCATGGCATTTCCTCCAACGCATAGCCCGCGCCGCGGATGGTGCGAATTTCAATATCCGCGCCGATCTGCCGGAGCTTTCTCCGCAGAAAACCGATATACGTCCACACCACATCCATCTCCGCTTCGCTGTCCAGGCCCCATACCTTTTCCATCAGATGTTCCGACGAAAACACCTGTCGGGGATGGCGGAGGAACAACTCCATGAGCTGATATTCCTTGTTGTTCAGCCGTACTTCCCCCAAAATGGTTTTCAGCAGATATTGACTGCAATCCAATGTGACATTTCCAAAGCTGAGCACAGATGCTGCGTAGGTATTGCTGCGCCGGGTCAGAGCACGGACGCGGGCAAGAAATTCACTGGTGGCAAAGGGCTTAGGGAGGTAATCGTCCGCACCGGCATCCAGTCCGGCTACCCGGTCGGCTATCTCCGCCTTTGCCGTCAGGAACAGGGCGGGGGTAGTGTTTCCCCCTGCGCGGGCGGCCTTCAATACCTCGATCCCGTCTTTTCCCGGCATCATAATATCCAGAACCAGCACGTCATAGGCCGTCGCCTGGATGTAATCCAGCGCATCGTTCCCGTTGTGAACCATATCTACAGCGTATTTGTTCTTTTCCAGCATGACCTTCAGCGCACGGGCAATGGTCACTTCATCTTCCGCGATCAGGATACGCAAGGCGCTTCACCTCCATTTGCGTCCATTCTCCCACACTGACCCAAAATGAACCTGAAAATCTCTGTCGATAGGAGAGAAAAGTTCACAGTTCTCTCATGGTTTTTTCGAGCTCATTTCAGGTCGCGGCGACATATTGCATGGCAGAAACACGCGGAAGCTAATCATCTCCCACAGTTCTTCATATTGCATGATGCGGCGGATTTTGCTATAATCTATAATGTCATATAGTATGTGGTGAGGAGGGTGTATTGTATGGGAGACGGCTATTTTCTGTTGACGAACCTACTTTCGGAGGATGAGAAAAAGGTGGTCACCAGCATTACCGCGCATATCGAGCGGGGTGAGAAGCGCGTGGGCATCCAGCAGATCGCCAGCGAGAACTTTCTCTCCACCACCTCCATCGTCAAAATGTGCAAGCGGCTGGGCTTTGACGGATACAGTGAGCTGTACTACTACCTCAGCCGCCAGTTTGATTCCCACGGTGAGGTACACAATACCGACACCCTCAAAAGCCTCATCGACAACTACTCCGACGAACTGATCACCGGTTTCTGTCAGCTGATGGATCGCTCCCGCACGGCCAAGCTGTTCACCACCGGAGAGGGCTTTTCCAACATTGTCGGCTCCTACATCGCCCAGCGGCTGTCCATCTGCGGTTTTATGGTATTCAATAATGTGCATTTCTACGACTATATGCTGTTCCGTGACGCGCACCACCTGCCGGACGATCAGGACGCGCCTCCGGTGATGTTCGCCGTCAGCCAGAGCGGCGAGACCACTCCGGTGCTGAACGACGTGCGCCATGCCCGCCAGAACGGCCATAAGATCGTCACCTTCACCAAGCGGAGCGACTCCACTCTGGCCCAGATGTCGGACATCGTATTCGTGGTGGACGGCTCGAAGCAGACACTGGCAGGAAGCCTGCCCAACACGTTCTTCGGCCATGTGATCCTGACGTTTGAGGAGCTGGTGGCCTTCTATTTTGACAGCAAGGGCCGCTGACAAGATATTACTTTTTTTACCAAAAGAGAAAATTTTTCCTTCCAAAGCTGTGCTATACTTGGTAGTGGTGTGGTGCGCCCTGCGCGTATCACATGCCGTCATGTCCCGGACAGTCCGTCCGGGCACAGGAACAATATCACAATTTGGAGGAAAACAATGAAAAAGATTTTTGCGCTTCTGCTGGCGCTGGTCATGACCATGTCTCTCGTGGCCTGCGGCGGCAATGCTGCCAACAATGAGGAAGGCGGCGACACCGAGGGTGCCAAGAAGATCGATACCCTGAAGGTCGCTTTCGTTCCTTCCCGCGAGCCTGAGGAGATCATCACCGTCACCGAGCCCCTGAAGCAGATGCTGAAGGACGAGCTGGCCGCTCAGGGCTATGAGGTGGGCGAGGTGGAGATCACCGTCGGCACCACCTACGAAGCCGTTGGCGAGGGCCTTGAGGCTGGCACCATCGACGTGGGCCTGATCCCCGGCGGCACCTATGTGCTGTATGATGACGGCGCTGAGGTCATCCTGACCGCTACCCGCAACGGCCTGAACAAGGATTCCGACAACGCCAAGGATTGGAACGACGGCCAGCCCACCGAGGCCTCCGAGAATCAGGCTGTCTCCTATCGTGCCCTGTTCATCGCCGGTCCCTCTGACAAGGGTCAGGAGCTGCTGACCAAGGTCAACAACGGCGAGGAGCTGACCTGGGAGGATCTGGACAGCGCCAACTGGAGCATCATGGGCACCTCCTCCCCCGCCGGTTACATCTATCCCGCTCTGTGGCTGCAGGATCACTACGGCAAGGGCATCTCTGATCTGAAGAGCGCCGTGCAGTCCGATTCCTATGCCAGCGCCTTTGCCCGTCTGGCTTCCGGCCAGGTGGACGTGCTGGTGACCTATGCCGACGCCCGCCGCGACTATGCCGAGCGCTGGAACAGCGAGTTCGGCCGTGACGGCTCCATCTGGGAGGAGACCGGCGTGATCGGCGTTACCGCCCCCATCTATAACGACACCATCTCCGTCAGCAAGAACTCCGAGATCATGGACGCCGACCTGATCGCTGCCCTGCAGCAGGCGTTCATCAATATCGGCAACACCGATGCCGGTAAGGAAGTCATCAAGATCTACAGCCACAACGGCTATCAGGTTGCACAGGCTTCCGATTACGACAACGAGCGCGCCGCGCAGAAGCTCATTCAGGAGCTGACCGCCGCCAACTAAAGCACTTTCCCAAACGCGGGGAGGACTGTAAGGATCAAACCTTCCGCTGTCCTCCCCGCGTTTTTATTTCAGGAAAAGAGGAATCCATATGATCATTTTCGACCATGTATCCAAGGTGTATCCCAACGGTACGGTGGGACTGGACGACGTGAACCTGACCATTCAGGACGGCGAATTCGTGGCCATCATCGGCCGCTCCGGCGCGGGCAAGTCCACGCTGCTGCGGTCGGTGAACCGGATGCACCAGATCACCTCCGGCACGCTGACGGTAAACGGCACCGACGTCAGCACCCTGTCCGGCAAGAGTCTGCGCCGGTTCCGCCGGGGCATCGGCATGGTGTTCCAGTCCTTCAATCTGGTGACCCGCACCACCGTCATCAAGAACGTGCTGTCCGCCTGCGTGCCGGATATGCCCTTCTGGCGGGTGTTACTGGGCACCTTCCGGAAAGAGGACAAGATCAAGGCGCTGGAGTCGCTGGACAAGGTGGGCATTCTGGACAAGGCCTACATCCGGGCCGACCAGCTCTCCGGCGGCCAGCAGCAGCGCGTGGCGCTGGCCCGCACCCTGACCCAGGATCCCCAGATCATTCTGGCGGATGAGCCGGTAGCCGCGCTGGACCCTGTCACCGCCAAGCAGGTGATGCAGGACTTCGTCCGCATCAACAAGGAGATGGGCATCTCCATCCTGCTGAACATCCACCATGTGGAGCTGGCGCTGGAGTACGCCGACCGCATCATCGGCATCCGCGCCGGTAAGATCGTCTATGACGGCCCCTCCGCCAATGTGGACAAGGCGGTGCTGAGCGCCATCTACGGCGACGACAGCGAGACGGAGGCAGACGCATGAGCCTGTACGACCGTCTGTTCAAGCCCCGCCGCTATACGCTGCCCAACGGCACGGTGGTGGAGGAGAAGCGCAGCCGCGCGCCGCTGGTCATTCTGATCGTGCTGGCGCTGGGCGCGCTGTCCGTGCATATCACCGGCTTCAACTTCGCGGTGCTGGTGAAAAAGGGCAGCAAATTCTTCGATATCCTCACGGCCATGTTCCCGCCCAACACCGGGTATCTGGCCAAGATCTGGCAGCCGTTGTGGGACACCATCAAAATGTCCTTCCTGGGCTCCTTTGTGGGTGCGGTGCTGGCCGTCCCCTTTGCCATCGCCGCCGCCAGCAATATCGTTACCAACCGCGTGGTGGTGTTCATCGTCCGGCTGTTCCTCAGTCTGGTACGGACGCTGCCCACGCTGGTGTGCGCCCTGATCGCCACCTATATTTTCGGCCTTGGCACCATGGCAGGCACCTGCGCCATCGCGGTGTTCACCTTCGCCTATGTGGGCAAGCAGCTCTTCGAGATCATCGAGACCGTGGACATGGGACCTTACGAGGCCATGGAGGCGCTGGGCGCCACCCGCTTGCAGGCCTTTACCACCGCCGTTTTCCCGCAGGTGCTGCCCACCTATCTGTCCGTGTCCCTGTTCTGCCTGGAGGGCAACGTGCGTTACGCCTCCATCCTGGGCTATGTGGGCGCGGGCGGTCTGGGCCTTATCATGAATGAAAAGATCGGCTGGCGTGAGTACGACAGCCTTGGCATGATCCTGATCGTCCTGTTCGTGGCCGTTATGGTCATCGAGGGCATCAGCCATGGCCTGCGCAAGCGTTTGACGTAAGGAGGCAGTATGGAACAGAAAATTCAAAAAGCCTACGCCTCCGCGCCGAAAACGTGGCTGTGGCAGTTGCTGGCCGCCTTTATTATCGTCTGCCTGCTGGCGTGGTCCGGCACGGCGGTGCGGATCAGCACCCCCACCAGCAACGGCCTTGAGGTGGCAAAAAACATCATCTCCGGCATCTTCCACCCCTCCGGTAAGCTGCTGTTCACGTTAGGTACCAACGGCGTGCCCTATCTGCTGCTGGAGACCTTCTGCATCGCCTTTCTGGGCACCATCGTGGGCGCGGTGATCTCGCTGCCCCTGTCCTTTATCTCCGCCAGCAATCTGGTGCCGCGGCCCATCGCCCTGATCGGCCGGGTGGTCATTGCCGCCATCCGCACCATCCCCGCCTTTGTCTATGGTCTGATGTTCATCCGCGTCACCGGCCCCGGCCCCTTCGCGGGACTTCTCACCATGTCCCTGTGCTCCATCGGCATGGTGTCCAAGATGTTCATCGAAAGCATCGAGGACTTGGACAAGCGTATTCTGGAATCGCTGGACGCCGCGGGCTGCACCACCTTTCAGAAGATCCGCTACGGCATCCTTCCCCAACTGACGGCGGACTTCACCTCCACCATCATCTACCGCTTCGACATGAACCTGCGTGACGCCACGGTGCTGGGTCTGGTGGGCGCAGGCGGTATCGGCGCGCCGCTGATCTTCGCCATGAGCTCCTACCGCTGGAATGAGGTGGGCGCCATCCTGCTGGGTCTGATCGTTCTGGTGCTGATCATCGAGTGGATCTCCTCTAAGATCCGCGTCAAGCTGGCACGGGGGTGAAGCAATGGAGACGAGAAGCTTTACCATCTATTTCACTTCCGACCTCCACGGCTATGTCTATCCCACCGACTACCGCAGCCGTGAGGAGCGGGACATCGGCCTGTTCAAATGCGCCAGTCAGTTCCGCAAGGACGGCAACACCCTGATCATCGACGGCGGCGATATTCTACAGGGCTCTCCGCTGGGTGCTTACTGCCACGACACGCTGGGCGACGCCAGCCGCTTTGCCGAGATGATGAACCGCTGCGGCTATGACTATGTGACGCTGGGCAACCACGATTTCAACTACGGCATGGCGTATCTGGACACCTATCTCAACGCCCTCCATGCCCGCTGCGTCTGCGAAAATGTCCGCTGGGACGGCGCGGGGGTGCGCTTCCCCGCCCGCATCCACACGCTGGAAAACGGCCTGCGGATCGGCATCGTGGGCATCGTCACCGACTATGTGAACATCTGGGAGCGTCCGGAGCACCTGTCCGGCGTTACCATCAACGATCCCATTCCCGCCGCGCGGGCGGCGCTGGAAACGCTGAAGGGCCAGGTGGATGTGACGCTGTGCATCTATCACGGCGGCTTCGAGCGGGATCTGGCCACGGGCCGGGTACTGTCCGCCACCCACGAGAATGTGGCCTACCGCCTGTGTCAGGAGCTGGATCTCGACATCCTGCTGACGGGACACCAGCACATGACCGTCCACGGCCAGACGGTATGCGGCACCTTCGTGGTGCAGCCCACTGACCGGGGTCAGGAGTTTCTGCGTATTGACGCCGCAATATCCGGCAAGGAAAAATGCTTCACAAGTGAGACCATCCGTGCGGGCGGCGTCTGCCGCCGGGAGTGGCTGGCAGAGTTCGCGGAAATGGAGCACGGCGCACAGGACTGGCTGGATCAGGTAGTGGGGAATCTCCCCTATCCCCTGCTGCCGGACACGCCGCTGCGGATGGCGGCGGAGGGCAGCGGCCTTGCCGATCTGTTCAACGCGGTGCAGCTCTGGGCCTCCGGTGCGCAGCTGTCCGCCTCCAGCCTTGCCAACGATGTGGCGGGGCTCCCCCAGGTGGTGCGGCGGCGGGATCTGCTGATCGCCTACCCCTACACCAACACCCTGTCGGTGCTGGAGATCACCGGGGCCGTCCTGCGGCATGCTCTGGAGCGCAGCGCCGAGTATTTCACCCGGAACAGCGACGGCACGGTGCGGGTCTCGGACTGCTTCCTTGAGCCGAAGGTAGAGCATTACAACTACGACTACTACGCGGGAGTATCCTACACCTATGATATCTCCCGCCCGGTGGGCCAACGGGTGGCCGAAATGACCGTCGGCGGAAAGCCTGTGGCGGACGGGGATGTGTTCACCATCTGCCTGAACAGCTACCGGGCCAGCGGCACCGGTGGGTATGACTGCTATGTGGGCTGCCCTGTGGTGCGGGAGATCGGCACAGAGATGTCCGACCTGATCCTGGACTACTTCAAGCAACACGGCGGCGACATTCCCGAAATCCACGGCGATTATCGCGTTATATAAGAAAAGAGAGGCACACGGAAAAACCGTGCGCCTCTCTTTTATTTCGTTTCCGCGGTGGTGCGCTTTTTCCGCCGCACCAGCAGCACGACCACTGCCGCCGCTGCCACCGCACCGCCGCCTGCAGCCCAGATCCACCAGCTTAGCTGCGATGCGGACACAATGGTGACAGTGCCGCTGCCATCCATGGTAAAGCACAGGTAGCTGCCGTTGCTCTGGCAGTCAGTCTTTTTCGCACCGGAGCCACTGTCTACATATACTGTATAGTTCTTTCCCTTGTCAGGCATCGGCCAGCGTACCTCATGGCTCTCCTGCCCATCGTCGGGGATACGGAGTGACCAGGCTTCCACGGCGTTATCCATTGCGGCTTCCGCTTCGGCTGTTTGCAGGACATCGCCCTCCCGGAAGCTGCCTTGTACCAGCAAAATGGGATGATCGTCACGCCGCTGGTCAGAGGACAGGGTGGTCACATACGGCTCATAGACCGCCGTTACATCCGTATCAAAGCGCAGGTCCCTCAGCTGGCTTCTGTCCCAATGGACATAGCTGTCCTCTTTCTCCGGCAGCATCGGATAAATGTCGCTGTCGAAGGAACTGCCATAATCGAAAGTCCGGGACTTTACCGTCTTGCCGTCGGATACGAAGCGGAGGGTCAGGCTGCGGAACTGCTCAGGGGCATCCTCCCTCTCCAACAGGGCGTCATAGGTGATCTGCTCCGCCTTACCGGCATAGCTGACGCGGTCGACACCGGCCAGCGTATCGGACACGAAGCAGTTGCCGCTGTAATCGCCGGTGATCTCACCGGCCACCGCGCCGCCCAGCTGGGTAAGCCCGGCGATCTCCACCATGGACAGGCAGTCGGACACGCGGCTGCCGAAGCCGACGATGCCGCCCACATATTTACGGCCCTTCAGCGTGCATTTGGCATAGCTGCGGCGGACGGAGGACAGGGACAGGCCGCACACACCGCCCACATAATCGCCGTTCTCGCTGGAAACCGCGCCGTAGCCGCCGCAGCCGGACACGGTGCCCAGATCCATCCGGCCTACCAGACCGCCGGCGCAACTCTTCTTGGCCTGCACCGCGCCATAGTTCTCGCAGGAGAGCAGGATGGCGCGGGTCTGGTAAGTAAAGCGCGTGGTACGGTTCTCGGAGGACAACAGATCATCCTCAGGGTCAAGGTCATATTCGATGGCCATGGCGCCTGCCACACCGCCTACGTTCCGGTCGGCCTCCACACTGCCGTAGTTGATACATTCCAGCACCTTACCGCCGATAGCGCTTTGCAGGCTCTCCTCGGACACATCCTCAAATATATCGGTATAGTCCACGTTCTGCGTATTGTTCAGCACGTTCAGGAACAGGTTCATGACCTTCATGAACTGGTTATTGATGGCCCGCACGTCGGACAGCAGCACCGAAGTAGCATTGGACATCTCGCCGTTCAGCGCCGTCAGCTCGTTGCCGATGCCGCCCAGCGCCGCATTCAGCGCGTCAGAGCTTTCACCGAATTCCGTCCCGAGACCGGAGAAGGAACCAGGGTTTTCGCCGGACAGCTCCTCCGCCCACTGGGCCGCCTTGGTAAAGGCGCTGGTCAAGGACGCGGAGGCCTGCTGGACATTGGCCAGCACCTCGTCCAGCTGAGCAAATACCGTGTCCATCCGGGCATTGATCTCCCGCAGGGTACCCATGGCGTCGGCCAGCGCATTCATGGCATTGCTGAAATGGCCCGAAGCATCGGCAAAGCTACCCATGGCACTGCGCAGATAGCCCGCGATCTGCTTCAGCGTCTCCAGATTCTGCTCCCGCAGAGCGCTGAAATTGGTGTGGACCAGCAGATCCACCAGATCACGGATCGTCGTGCCATAGCAGTCCAGCACGGTTTTCAGGTCGGCTTTCAGCTGTGCCTTGGTATCCGGCGTCACCGCGCCGCTGATGCCGATCTCCTCCATGGCGCGGCCGATGGTGGTCTCCAGCATCAGCACCGCCTCACGCAGCGCGGCGATATCGTCCCGCACCGGCTGGGTATCCGGCTTGGCTACGCCGCCCTCCATCAGGGCAAAGGCGTTTTCCAAAGCGGTCAGGCCGTTCTCCAGATCGTCGCAGCCCTGTGCGATCTCCGTACAGGCGCTCTGCAATTGGGCCAGCAGCTGGTCGTTATATTCCTCCATGCCGTTCAGCGTATCCAGCAGCTGCCGCATGGCGGCAACGGCCTGGGCGGTGCTGTCGGAGGCGGCCGCCAGATCCTCCATGATAGGGGCCGCCTTGGCCAGATACCGCTCCACCAGAAGCATGATATTATTGACGGTATCCACGTTGGTATCCACGAAGTCACCCAGCTGCCCCGTCATGCTATGGGCGCTGTCGCGGGCATTGTCGGCGTAGCCGGAGATACGGGAGATACGGCCGGACACAGTGTCAGAGGCGGACTGTGCGTCATCCAGCGTGCAGTCGATCACATTGTGCAGGCCGTTCAGTTCATTTTGCAGCTCATCCAGGCTGCCCGAAGAGAATTGCAGCGTGATATCCGGGGCCATCTGCCCCACGATGCCGCCCACATCCTTGCGGCCCTGTACGGTACCGCGGTTGATGCAGCTGGCCATGTAGCCATTCTGACGTCCGGCAATGCCGCCCACATTATAGCCCACATGAGGATAGCCCACCGCGCCGGTGTTGACGCAGCTTTGCAGGATGCCGTTGGAGTATCCGGCAATGCCGCCGGTATCGGTGGTCACGGCATTCTCCGTTACATCCTCACTTTTCAGCAGGTTATAGAGGGTGCTTTCGATGTTTTCAAGATCCGCCGCCATGTCATCCTCGCTGACGGCGGTGTTGACCGCCGCCGTATTGGCGCAGTTCAGCAGCGTGCCGGAATTCTGGCCGGCGATACCACCGGTGAATTGACTGCCCCGTACCACACCGGACGCGCGGCAGTCGAAGATCTCGCCGCCGGTCTCGTTCTTTCCGGCGATGCCGCCTACATAGTCACAGCCCATGACGATACCTGAAAAGATGCAATTCTCGATCCGCCCGGCGTTGACACCGGCAATGCCACCCACCTGGCTCTGGGTACCGGAGGGCGTCACGTCGCCCTCCACGGACAGATCCTTTACCACCGCTCCCCTTTCCACGCGGCTGAACAATCCATAGCCGGAGGCGCTGTCTGTCAGGGAAAGGCTGTAAATGTAATGGCCCTGGCCGTCAAAGGTGCCGTAGAACACCGGAATGGAGATGGACTGGCCGCCCGCGTCGATATCGGAAGTCAGCCGCACCGTCAGGCCCTTGGAATAAGTATCGGAGGCGCAGCTTTTCGCAAATTCCAGCAGCTCCTCCTGGGTACCGATGGACAGAATCTTACTATCGTTGTCGGCAAAGGCCAGCGGGCACAGGGACAGCAGCAGTATGGCCGCCAACAGGACGGACACGATGCGCCGGATGATGTTATGCTTCTTCATTTGTATCTGCCTCCTTTCCCGCTTCCGTTGGCTGAGGTTCCGTTGGTGGTGTGTGCTCCGGCAGCGATTGCTCGCTGACGCTGCCGGAGAGCAGGTTCAGATTGATGTCGCCGTCCACACTGGCACGCATAATGCCGCTGACGGTGCCGTTGATCTCGCCGGTGACCACGCCGTCCACGAACATGCGGCCGCTGGTCTCACGCTTGCGGATGACCTTGGGCACGGCGAAGGAAGTCTTATCCACAATGCCGCTGCCCACCAGCAGGATCTGAGGCAGTACAAACAGCACCAGAAACATGGAGATGATGGTACCCCGGCCCAGGCTCTGGCCGATACCGGCGATGGCCGCCTCGGAGGTCATCTGGCCGATCAGCGTACCCGCCACCGTCAGGATGGTACCAGAGGTCAGTACCGTGGGGAAGGCAAAGTTCAGGGTGTCGATGATGGCCTGCTGATGATCCATCCTGTCTTTCAGCTCCTGATACCGGCTGGCGATCACGATGGCGTAGTCGATGTTGGCGCCCATCTGGATGGAGCTGACCACCAGATAGCTCATGAAGAACAGCTCGCTTCCCGTAAAGGCCGGGATGGAGAAGTTGATCCAGATACTGCCCTGGATCACCATGATCAGCAGCAGCGGCATGCCCACCAACTTGAAGGTGAACAGCAGCACCACCAGCACGATCAGCAGAGATACCACGCTGACCACCGTGTTGTCGCGGGAGAAGGACTTCTTGAAGTCGTACTCGTTGGTGGAGTCGCCCGCCACATACACATTGCCGTCGGGATAGTAGCTGCTGGCCATATCCCGGATGGTATCAATAAAGGCGTAGGTCTCGTCGCCGCCCACCGGAAGCGTCAGGTACAGCAGCATGCGGCTGTATTCCTCTCCCTCCAGCTGAGCCTTGGCGCTTTCGATCTGGCCCTTGGCGTCGTTGAGGGTCTGTGTCTGCTCATCGCTCATGGTGACGATGCCGGCGTCCACCTGGTCGCAGACGAACAGGAAAATATCCATCAGCGGCACCTTATAGGAGGCGATGTTGCCTGCCAGCTTGCCGTAATCGCCCTGTTCGGTGGCATAGACGGCGTAGAGGAGCTGGGCCATTTCATAATCCACATCCGCCAGTTCGGAGAACTGACGGGGCGTCAGCTTGTCGGCCAGCATATAGCCGTCCATGGCCTCCACATTGGCAAGGCCCATGGTGTAGTCGATCTCGTCCCGGGCCTCCAGTTCGCGCAGCAGCTGCGCCTCCTTCTCATAGTCGCCGGAGGGCACCACCAGCGCCACCATGTTCCTGCTGGTGAAGGTATCCTTGATCTTATTCTCCGCGATCTGGGTCTCGTTGAGCTTGGGGGTCACCAGATTGGAGTAGCCGTAAGCGTAGGGGCATTTGCTGGAGAAAAAGATGCCAAACACCACGAACACCGCAAAGATCACGGGAACGATGCGGCGGGTCCTGAAATCGTACCTGCCGATGAAATCCACCTTGGGGACAAAGTTCTTGTGCTTCGTTTTTTCGATCAGCGGCCCGAACAGCACCAGCAGACCCGGCATCACCACGAACACCGAAAGCAGCGCATACAGAATGGCCTTGATGAGGCAGATGCCCATGTCGGGGCCGATCTTGAACTGCATGAACAGCATGGCCGCCAGACCGCCCACGGTGGTCAGGGAGCTGGCGCTGATCTCCGGGATGGCCCGGCTGAGGGCGGCAATGGCCGCCTCCCGGATGGGCATGGTCTCCCGCTGCTCCTTGAAGTGGTTGCACAGGATCACCGCGTAGTCCAGCGACAGGGCCAGCTGCAAGATACTGGTGACGGAGTTGGACACGAAGGAGATTTTGCCCAGCAGGAAGTTGCTGCCCTGATTCAGGATCATGGCGATCACGAAGGTCAGCAGCAGCACCGGCACCTCGCCGTAGGTCTGGGAGGTGAACAGCAGCACCGCGATCACGATCACCGCCACATACACCATAATGATGCTGACCTCGCTGGCAATAGTCTCCTGCAGGGTGTTGCCAAGATCGGTGGAGATATACAGGTCATAGCCGGACAGGGTATCCCTCACCGCGTCCAGCGCCGTCAGGCAGGCGTCATCCGTCTCGTCATAGTCGAAGGTGACGCTGTACAGCGCCGCAGCGCTGTTGTAGTGGCCGGTGGTCTCGTCGAAGGCTACACTCTGGACACCCTTTATCTCAGAGAGGGTATCGCTGAGCTGCAAAGCATCGTCATAGGTGATGTTGTCCACCATGACGTCTGCCGTACCGTAGGTGGTAAATTCCGCCTCCATCACGTTCAGGGCCTGCTTCGTCTCGGAATCCTCCGGCAGAAAGGCGGTCAGGTCGTTCTCCACCTGCACCCAGCTACGGGAAAAAATCGAGAAAACAAGACCAATGATGGTAAGCAGGAAAAACAGGTTCCGCTTATCCACGATAAACGTTGCCAGGCTCTCCATGAAGGTCTGCTTATGCTTGGTCTGCTGTGACATGCTCTTGATGCTCCTTTTCCGTTTCTTCGATCCTTGTGCCGCGCAGCGGCATACGGACAACGCCGACGCTGACAGTACCCTGCAATCCGCTGCCGGTCTCATGCAGCTGTGTATGACATTCCAAAGCGCTGATACAGGTTTTCAGCGTGTGGTGCAGGGACAGCTCCGTCCCCTCCTTACCGCCTGTTACCTGGTTATCTGTCCCCAACAGCGACAGCATACCGGTAACGATGCCGCCGCGCTCGTATAGGATCAGTGTGCCGCTGCGTTCCCCCAGCGGACTTTCCAAAATCACATGATATCGGGCCATAAGGCACCTCCCGTCTCACAATAACGGTGAAAGAATACCGGAAACGCTCCGGAAATGCAAAGGTCAAAGGGCTGGTCCGTGTCACAATTCTGACACCGGTACGCCGTTTGACCTGAGACGGATTCTATGGTATAATGCCACTACTCTTGATAGAAAGAGGTCTCCACTGTGGAGAAGCGCACCTATGCCGCGTCCGACCAGACCAAGCATGCGCTGGCGGCGGCGCTGAAGGAGCTGATGGCCCAGAAGCCCATCGACAAGATCACCATTCATGACATCACCGGGCGCTGCGGCATCCGGCGGCAGAACTTCTATTACCACTTTGAGGACGTCTATGACCTGATGCGCTGGATGTTTCAGGATGAGGCCGTGTCCCTGCTGCGCCAGCACGAGGGTACGCTGCTGTGGCAGGAGGGGCTATTGCAGCTGTTCCGGTACATTGAGGAAAACAAGGCCGTGTGCCTGTGCGCCCTGCGGTCAGTGGGCCGCGAACACCTCAAGCGCTTCTTTGAGACGGACGTCCACGCCATCATCCACCGCACGGTGGAGCAGTTCGGCCATGAGGTGGGCGCCATCAGCGCCGGCGCCACAGAGGCGGATATCGAGCTGACCACGCACTTTTATGTGGTGGCCCTGACCGGCATGCTGGAGAGCTGGCTGCTGGGCGAGATCGACCGCACGCCGGAGGAGCTGATCTCCTTTGCCGACCGTACCCTGACGGATCATGTGCAGGGCGCCAGGCTGCGGTACGGCGCACTCGGCACAAAGTGAGTCATTGTGAGGACAGACGCGCCTTTCCCCGTACATACTGCAAAAGGAGCCTCCCGCAGCCGCGGGAGGCTCCTTTTCTTTTGATATATGTACCGCAACGCATAGCTTACAGCCCCAGCAGCTTTCGGGCCGTCTCTCCCAGGATCGCCCTAACGGCCTCCTCCGGCAGCGGAAGCCGTGCCAGATCGTCGGCATTTTTGCCAATGTCCACGCTGGGCCAGTCGGTACCGAACACGAACTTATGGGCCAGACGGGGCAGATCCGGGAAGTATGTCAGCAGCTTTTTCGGCGGCAGGCCCGCCACGTCAATATATACGTTCTTATGCAGCCGCGCCACGGTAAAGGCTTCCTTATACCAGCAGTCCCGACCGCCGTGGCACATGATGATCTTCAGCTCCGGAAAGTCCACCGCGATGTCGTCATAAAAGATGGGGTCGCCATATTTCAGGCGGGAGCCCCTGAACACGGAAAGTCCCGTGTGGAACATCACTGGCAGCCCCAGCTCCTGTGCCTTTTCGTACAGCGGATACATCATGGGGTCGTTGGGATAGAAAAAGTTATAGGTGGGATACAGCTTCACACCCCGGAAGCCCTCCCCCGCCAGCCGAAGCAGCTGGTCCGGCATGTCTTTTTCCTTCAACGGATCAAACGTGCAGAACGGGATCAGCTGCGGGTAACCCTTGCAGAAATCCGCCACCATCCGGTTATCCGCCACGCCGGTGACCGCAGGCGTGTCCTCCGCCAGGATCATGGCATAGTCCACGCCCTTTTCCGCCAGCATGGCGCAGAAATCCTCCGGCGAGGCATTGGCGTCACATACCGCCTGATAGGCGGCCTCGGATGGGTACAGCGAGGTAAACCACTCCCGCGTGCTGTCGGACAGTACCTCATACCGTGCCAGATGGACATGCATGTCGATCAGCGTTCTTCCCGCTCTCATGCGGTCACTCCTCTCTATCTCTATATCACTTTCCCTTGATCTTCAGGCAGAAATCGCAGCAGTCATCGCCGCGCCCCAACGTCTTTGTCCTGTGCCAGCAGAGCTTGGGGTGCAGGCCGTCATATGTAATGTCGTCACTGTCACAGAAGCAATGGCACAGCTCCGGACAGCCATACTGCGCGCAGGCGTCGTGATAGGGGCACTTCGTCATGTCGATACGCCATACGCCGCCGGAGGTCTGGATATCCGTGGCCGCAAAGCCCGCCGTTACGCCGAAAAGCTTCGGCGTCTCTCTGGCGAAGATACCCGGTACGATCCGGTATAGGCCGGGGATCCGCATCAGCTTGAGAAACGCCTTTTTCAGTCTCCAGGCCTTTCCTTCCACATAGCCGTGAACGGTTTCCAGCGCCTCCTCCTTCGTCATGACCGTCTGCAGCGTTTCATACGCGGCGATCCCAGGCAGGATCTGGTTCTCCAGATGGCGCTGCTTTTCCTTGCTGGCTTCGGCGTTTTCCGACCGCAGCGCTTGCAGCCGCGCTTCAAAGGCGGCGTTCAGTTCCCCGGCCCGTGCCGGAAAGCGCTGCGCCGCCGTCTGTTGAAAATTCAACGTAATATAGCTTGGTTTCATAAGGTCCTCCCTTTTATCCGATCCACCGTCCGCAGCAGTTAGGATACTCTAACCGCCGCAGCTTTAAAAAGCTGCCCTCCGGCAGCCTTTTAAAGCCGTTATATGGATCGCCGTTTCACTTCAGGACAGTATCCAGGTCGCGGGTAACGGTACCATCCTCCAGAATGAAGCAAGGAATACCGATACCGCCGTTTTCCCGGATATCTGCGTAGGCAGGGCTCTCCTGCCGCAGGGACAGATAGACCTTTAAGTCAGACAGGCTGGCAGACAGGTTCTTGAAGTCGATCTCCGCTTTCGCCTCGCTGAGCCGGTTCAGGGCATACAGGGTATCCGGGCACAGATGGCTGCCGATCACAGTGACTTTCATGATAGAGCATCCTTTCTTGCAGTATACGATTTGACTGCCCCCATAGTAACCCTAATTTTGAAACCTGTCAACCGCAATGTGGCTCACTTGTTCAGGATGCGCATGAACTCCTCGCCGGTGATGGTCTCCTTCTCATAGAGGTAGGTGGCCAGCTGATCCAGCTTCTCACGGTTATCCATCAGGATCTTGACAGCCTTGTCGTGCTGCTTCTGCACCAGAGCCACCACCTGCTGGTCGATCTTGGTCTGGGTCTCGGCGGAGCAGGCCAGAGAGGCGTCGCCGCCCAGATACTGGTTGGTGACCGTCTCCAGCGCCACCATGCCGAACTCATCGCTCATGCCGTAGCGGGTGATCATGGCTCGGGCCAGCTTGGTAGCCTGCTCGATATCGTTGGAAGCGCCGGTGGTGACGGAGCCGAACACTACTTCCTCGGCGGCCCGGCCGCCGGTAAAGGTGGCGATCTTGTTCTCGATCTCCTCCTTGGTCATCAGGTAGTGGTTGCCCTCCTCCACCTGCATGGTATAGCCCAGCGCACCGGAAGTACGGGGGACGATGGTGATCTTCTGCACGGGGGCGGAATGGGTCTGCATGGCTGCCACCAGGGCGTGTCCCACCTCGTGATAGGATACGATCTTCTTCTCGTGGTCGGTCATGATGGCGTTCTTTTTCTGATAGCCTGCGATGACCACCTCGATGCTCTCCTCCAGGTCGGCCTGGGTGGCGAAGCGGCGGCCGTCACGGACGGCACGCAGCGCCGCCTCGTTGACGATGTTGGCCAGCTCCGCGCCGGAGGCACCGGAGGCCATGCGGGCGATCTTGCTGAAGTCCACATCCTCGGCCACCTTGATCTTCCGGGCGTGTACCTTCAGAATTTCCTCGCGGCCCTTCAGGTCGGGCAGCTCCACGGGTACGCGGCGGTCGAAGCGGCCGGGGCGGGTCAGGGCCGGGTCAAGGGACTCGGGGCGGTTGGTGGCCGCCAGAATGATGACGCCGTTGTTGCCCTCGAAGCCGTCCATTTCCGTCAGCAGCTGGTTCAGGGTCTGCTCACGCTCGTCGTTGCCGCCATATTGCCCACCGCTGCGCTTCTGGCCGATGGCGTCGATTTCGTCGATGAACACGATGCAGGGCGCTTTCTCCTTGGCCTGATTGAACAGATCACGCACCTTGCTGGCGCCCATGCCCACGAACATCTCCACGAATTCCGAGCCGGACATGGAGAAGAAGGGGACGTTGGCCTCACCGGCCACAGCCTTGGCCAGCATGGTCTTGCCGGTTCCCGGAGGGCCCACCAGCAGGATGCCCTTGGGCATGGAGGCGCCGATGTCCTTGTACTTGCTGGGGGCGTGGAGGTAGTTGACCACTTCCTGCAGATTCTCCTTGGCCTCATCCTCGCCGGCCACGTCGTCAAACTTGATGCCCTCGGCGGACTTGACGTAGACCTTGGCGTTGGACTTGCCCATGTTGAACATCAGGGAGTTGCTTCCGCCGCCCATTTTCTTCATCATGCTGCGGGAGATAATCTGCCCGATGCCGATGAAGATGACCAGCGGCAGCACCCAGCCCAGAATGTCCACCAGCAGCGAGCTCTGCTGGATCTCCTCGCCGGTGGTGGAGACGCCCGCGTCCAGCAGGCGCTGCACCAGCCCGTCGTCGGGAACGATGGCGGTCTTGTAGATGGTCTTTTCATCCTTGCTGGTAAACAGGATGCGGTTGCTCTGCTGCTGGATCTCCACCTGACCAATCTGGCCCTGCTCCGTCATGGATACAAAGGTGTTGTAGTCCACATCCTTGATCTGGTGCTCCGACAGCCACGGCATGGCCAGCAGGTTGAACAGCAGCACCACCAGAATGGCGATCATATAGTAGTACAGCAGCGGTTTTTTCGGTGATTTCACTTCATTCATTTGCTTGCTTCCTCCGTATTTTCCGGGATGCTCTCCCGTTCCTCGCAGTTCATTTGCAGATCAATGGCCGACAGCGCCGCCAGCAGCGCGTGCCGCATGGCCTGGGCCGCAAAGTCGATGGCGTACTCGCCGTAGAGACTGGCGGCCTCCGCCTGATCCTCCGTCACGTCGCAGCCCTCGCCGTGAACGTAGCCCGGCAGCTCGTTTTGCAGGATCTCCTGAATTTTCAGGTCGTACTCCAGCTGGGCGGCGGACAGGGCCGCCACGGCAGGGGAGTGGCTCTTGGCGATGCTCCTTTGCAGCAGCAGATCGTTCTCCCGGTACTCCTGCCACAGGCACCGCAGCGCCCGCTGGATCTCCCGGTGATCCGACCGCTGGCAGCACCGGAGACATCGGATGGTCTGCTCATACTGCCGCTCCAGCTCACAGAGCTTTCCGGCGAATATCCCGTTTTTTGTTGACATGGGCAACTCTCCCTTGTTGATCGATGGTACTGTTATATCAGACGAAGCGCCATCCCGCCACTATCAGTTTGCGCCCCGTGTCATGACAAAATCCCCAAAATGTCAAAAAGCCTGACACTTTGGGGATTTTGTCATATAGTGAATCGTGGTTTTTCTGGTATAATAGGATCACATGCCGTGCTTTTCCGCCATACGCCCGGTCAGCAGACGGTACATCTGCCGCGCCAGCTGTGCCCGGTCTACCTCCTTTTTCTCGCAGTACTCCAGCAACAGGCCCACGATGCCGTAGGTGCAGAAGCTCAGCGCCGTCTCCGCGTCCTCGTAGGGGATGTCCGTAATGGGGCCCTTCCGCCGGATCATCTCCTGTAAATAGGTGCGGACGGCCCGCACCATCAGGCGCTCCACCTGCTCCCGCTTCTGAGAGTTCAGCAGCTTGCGCAGCATGATGC
The DNA here is from genome assembly GCA_934597345.1 of uncultured Oscillospiraceae bacterium. GTDB lineage: Bacteria > Bacillota > Clostridia > Oscillospirales > Oscillospiraceae > Vescimonas. The sequence goes on along the minus strand of CAKTRJ010000020.1, from coordinate 20,382 downwards.
TGGCCTCGTCAGAGGCGGCAATAAAGTCCTGAAACACGGCTTCCGCGTCATCCGTCTCCATGCTGCGCGTCAGCAGCTTCTGAAACGCCTGCTCCGCCGACCACTCAATGACCTCCAGAATGTCCTGAAAGTGGTAGTAAAAGGACTGGCGGGAAATGCCGCATTCGTCCACAATATCCTTTACCGTGATCTTGTCGATGTTCTTTTCCTTGGAAAGCTTCAAAAATGCGTCGGCGATCATGGGCTTTACATTGACAGGCATAGCAGGACCTCCACTACTGGCTGATTGCCCTTCATTTTACCATAAAAAACCATTCCTTGTCTATTGAGAAATTCCACGGAGGAACCGATCCCATGAAAAAAGCAGCAAAGATCACCGTCGCCGCCCTGTCCGCCGCCGCGGCCTGCGGCGCCGCCGCCTATGGCGTGACCCACGTTCTGATGGACGTGGCCATGAACCGCCAGCCGCCCCGCCTGCGCAAAAGGAAGGGCGGCGGCTCGCGCCTGACCGGCGAAACGCCCAACGAGGGCTTCCGCACCGCCCGGCGGGAGGCCTCCCGCCAGCTGGCCGACACGCCCCATGAGGTGGTCTCCATCCGGAGCCGGGACGGCCTGCGTCTGGCGGGTCATTGGTTCCCCTGCCCCGACGCCAAAAGGATCATCATTGCCTTCCACGGGTGGCACTCGGCGTGGCACAGGGATTTCGGCCTGCTCTCCGGCTTCTGGCGGCAGGAGCGTTGCAGCGTCCTGTATGTAGAGCAGCGGGCCCAGCAGAACAGTGAGGGCGACTATATCGGCTTCGGTCTGACGGAGCGGGAGGACTGCCTTGCCTGGGCACAATGGGCGGCGGAGCGGTTCGGCACGGCGCTGCCCATCTATCTGGCGGGCATCTCCATGGGCGGCACCACCGTGCTGATGGCGGCGGGTCTGCCGCTGTCGGAGGCCGTCCGGGGCATTATCGCCGACTCGGCCTATACCTCGCCCCACGCCATCTGGCAGCATGTGGCCCGGAAGAACCTGCACATTCCCTTCCTTCTGGGAGGCTGGATCGCCGACCGGGTCTGCCGCCGCCGGCTGTCCGTAGGGTCGGACGAATGCTCCACACTGGACAGCCTTGCCGCCGCGAAAATACCGATGCTGCTGATCCACGGCGAGGACGACCACTTCGTCCCGGTGCGCATGGCCTATGAGAATCAGGCCGCCTGCGCCTCGCCCTGTCGGCTTCTTGTGGTGCCGCAGGCCGACCACGCCATGAGCTGCTACGTCGACCGGCAGGAATATGAGGATGCCCTGCGCCGCTTCTGGGAGGCTTACGACGCGTAATATATACAGGCGATCTGTCCGCTGATCCCGCGCGACCGGGTGCGGACTCTCCTTTATAAAGTCTCGATTCTCACGTTACGTCATAGTGTATGGTATCATCGTTTTCGTATCACCGGCAGCAGAATGTTTTCCATAAAGTCAATGCGGTCATGTACCGCCGTCTTAAAGTACACTGATCTGGCAGATATTCGGTTGGTGCTGCTGTATATATGGATGCAGTTCCTGAAGCTGCATCCATCCATCGGGACGAATCTCCGATTCTCCGGAAATAAATTTTCCGCCCTTGTTCATTTGCGGCATAGGTACACTTCCCTTTCGTTTCAGAGAATGTCCGCGCGATCTCCATTGTCGCGATCTTCAGCACCACGCCGCCGGACATGAGATAAAACCAGACTTCGCGCGCCCGCTGCGTTTTTGCGATGAGCGTGGCGATGGCGGCAACGATAATCAGCAGCGCGCCGATACAGCCGACGATGGTGGGTACGCTGACCAGCGGAAACAGACCCGGTGCGCAGCTGCCGTCAACAGCATGCTGGATGGTCTTGTCCAGTCCGTCCCGCGCCGCCGCAAAGCAGCACACCACAAGACCGAAAATCAGCAGGATATCGCTTCTGCGTCCCCAGTATTGAATATCGGCGCGGTGAAAAGCCGACCAGCCGATAAAGCCCAGCAGGGCAAGGATCATAACAGTCGTTGCCGTCGTAACGGCGTTTCCAAAATAGAGCTTCATTTTATCTTCCCCTCTTAATACGAAATCGTGATGGTTCTGCATGCATCACAGCAGCAGGCCTTCACGCTTGTGCGGCCACCGATCTTCAGCCCGGTGAGCTTCACAAAGCCATCGGTGTTTTTTGCTTTTTCCAGCGCACCCGGCACCTGGTTTGCGAAGCTGAACGCGCCGTCCTTACTGCTGAACAAATAGCCCGTTCTCATTTCTTTTCCACATTTCGGACACAGCATGATACATTCCTCCCATTCTTATCGCTGCGCACTGTACCACTCCAGTACGGCGCTCAGATTTTCCATTTTGACACGCTCCCGCAGAGCTGCCCAGCATCATTTCTCTCAAAAACAAGACACAGTGCATGACCGGCTCTGCGATCAGCACTGCGTCTCAGCGTCTGGCTGTCTGGTTTCGATGATATGATTGCTCGCATGGATGTATTTTTGCAAAACAAAAGTAACCAATCGGTAGCCCCCATTATAGTTACCGTTCGGTTACTTGTCAAGAGGGTTAGAAAAATATTTTAGCTGCACGGATCGTACCGTCCGGCAGGAGAACCTGCGTTTCCCTTCTGGCGGAGCTTGCGTTTTTGCCTCAAATCTTATAAAATACAGTACGAAAACGAACTGGCCCCCACGCTCAGACGGGCTGCATATGGCCTTATATAAGGAAGCTCATCATGTCCACATTCCAGTGGTTTCGGGAAAGGAGCAAGCTGCTATGTCACAGGTAACAAAGCGAGCCTTGGAGCAGTCGCTGAAGAATCTGCTTTTGAAAAAGCCGCTGACCAAAATCACCATCAATGACATTGCCGAGGACTGCGGCATCAACCGTATGACCTTTTATTACCATTTCAAAGATATTTACGATCTTGTGGAATGGTCTTGCCTTGAAGACGCCAAAAAAGCGCTGAATGAAAAAAAGACCTACGAGACGTGGCAGCAGGGATTTTTACAGATCTTCGAGGCAGCACAGGATAACAAGCCCTTTATTTTGAATGTTTACCGCTGCGTCCACGGAGAACAGGTTGAAAAATATCTGCAGCCGCTGGTAGACCGGCTTTTGCTGGATGTGATCAACGAAGAAGTCGGTGAAATGAAGGTTCGGGACGAGGACAAGCAATTTATTGCCCAGATCTATTCGTATATATTTATTGGGCTGATGCTGGACTGGATCAAAGACGATATGCGGGAGGACCCACAACAGATCGTGGACAGACTCGCCAGGCTGATCAAAGGCTCTGTGTCAGAAGCACTCTCCCGATTCCAATTCTGATTTTATCATTTTTGCGAATCTGATCATATTTTTTACACTTTGCGGCTCCGTGATAAGACTTTTATCACGGAGTTTTTTCTGTTTATTGTAAGCCGGACGGGAAACGCTATAATAAAGCCATAGAAACAAAAAACAACTGGAGGTTTTGTTATGTATTATTCTGCTGGCACTTACGAATCCTTTGCCCATCCCGAAAAGCCCAAGGATGTGGATAAGAAATCGGCTTATATCATCGGCACCGGCCTTGCCGGCCTGACGGCGGCTTTTTATCTGGTCCGTGACGGACAGATGAAGGGCGAGCACATCCATGTATTGGAAAAGCTGGATCTGGCAGGCGGCAGCTGCGATGGCCGCAAAGACATCACCAAGGGCTTCTTTATGCGGGGTGGCCGTGAGATGGACAACCATTTCGAGGTCATGTGGGATACCTTCCGCGATGTGCCCTCTATCGAAACGCCGGGCGTCTCTGTTCTGGATGAATATTATTGGCTCAACAAGCACGATCCCAACTACTCCCTGTGCCGCGCCAGTGTGAATCGCGGCGAGGATGCTCACACCGACAAGCAGTTCAAGCTGGACAAGGACTCCGCCATGGCGCTGTCCAAGCTGTTCCTGACGCCGGAAAAGGATCTGGAAGACAAGAAGATCTCCGATGTGCTGCCCGACTCCTTCTGGAGCACCAACTTCTGGCTGTACTGGCAGACCATGTTCGCTTTCCAGCGCTGGTCCAGCGCGCTGGAGATGAAGCGGTATCTGTGCCGTTATGTCCATCACATCGACGGCCTGCCTGATTTCAGTGCCCTGCGCTTCACCAAGTACAACCAGTACGAGAGCATGATCCTGCCGCTGGTGAAATATCTGGAGTCCCACGGTGTGCGCATCGAGTACGGCATGGATGTCAAAAACGTCATCATCGAAACCGAGGGTGACAAGAGGGTTGCCCGGCAGATCGTGTACGTCAAGGACGGCAAGGAGCAGACCATTGACCTGATTGAGGACGATCTGGTGTTCATCACCAACGGATGCTGCACCGACACCTCCTGCTATGGCGATCAGACCCATGCTCCTGACCTGTCCGGCGTGAAGAACGGCGCGGGTGAATCGTGGGATATGTGGAAAGCCATTGCCGCCCAGGCCGAGCATGGTGAGTACGGCAACCCGGATAAGTTCTGCTCCGATGTGGACGCCACTAACTGGATGAGCGCTACCGTAGCCACCTCCAACGAGGAGATCATCCGGCATATTATGAACATCTGCAAGCGCGATCCCCGCTCCGGCAAGGTGACCACCGGCGGCATCGTCACCGTCAAGGACAGCACCGACAACTGGTATCTCTCCTGGACCATCAACCGCCAGCCCCAGTTCAAGTCTCAGGACAAGAACATGGTGCTTGTGTGGCTGTATTCCCTGAATACCAATAAGGAAGGCAACTATGTGAAGAAAGCCATGCGGGACTGCACCGGCGAGGAGGTCTGCCGCGAGTGGCTGTACCACATCGGCGTACCGGTCGAGAGGATCGACGCGCTGGCTCACGATGCCTGCAATACCACCACCTGCTTCATGCCCTATATCAACGCCTTCTTCCAGCCCCGCAAGGAGTCCGACCGGCCCAAGGTCGTGCCCGACGGCGCCGTGAACTTCGCCTTCATCGGCCAGTTCGCCGAGACGCCCCGCGACACCATCTTCACCACCGAATATTCCATGCGTACCGGTATGGAGTCGGTCTACACCCTGCTGGATATCGACCGCGGTGTGCCGGAGGTGTGGGGCAGCAAGTACGATGTGCGGGAGCTGCTGCGTGCCTGCTACTATGCCATTGATAAGAAGCCCATCAGCGAGGCGCCTCTGTCCTTCAAGGAGAAGGAAATGCTCAAGCTGGTCCTGAAAAAGGTCAAGGGCACCGATATTGAGCTCCTGCTGAAGGAAAGCGGACTCATCGAGTAAATATTCCCATTCAGCGGGCGGTTGCCGATGCACAGGATGCGTCGGCAGCCGCTTTTGCTAGCAATCAAAACCTCCGGCTAAGCCGGAGGTTTGATCTGGCCCTATAAGGGCCTATTACTGGCAAGCCCCTCAAGGGGCACTGAATTTTATTTCGCTTGCATTCTCTGCCCTACCGCCCGTAAACGGGCTATCACCATCACCGGAAGCCTTTTGCTGGTCGGTGGGTTTATTTCTTGTCATGAATTAGTCTCCTCGTTTTTGTAAGTCTTGGTCGGCAAACCTTTCACTTACTCCAGCTTGGAGACTTTTTCTTTTCTACTCTCTTCCACGCCATAGGCTTTTTTATTCCCCCGGCAGAGCCAGGGTTGCCTTTGCTAGCCAAAGGCAAAAGGGCATGTACCTTTACGGTACATACCCTTTTTGTCAGCAGCCCTCGTCCGGCAACTGCCATAGTATTTGTTTCTCAAAACCTGTTTTATGGGTAGCTACCCGATGGCGAAGATTCTTCAGCTATGAAAATTGTGCTATTTCTGCACTTCTCTTCCCGCAGATTTTAGAAGTGCCTGCGCCGGAAAAATCAATATTTCTCATTAAAGCGGCGCTCGTATTCAGCTCGGAGGGCTTCACGGAAATCGGGATGGGCGATGGCGATGAGTGCCTGCGCTCGTTGGCGCAGGGTCTTACCCGTCAGGTGCGCAATGCCGTACTCCGTGACCACATAGTCCACGTCGTTGCGGCTGGTGGTGACGGCGCTGCCCTCATCCAGTACCGGGACGATCTTGGAGGCCTTGCCCTTGACGGTGGAGGGCATTGCCATAATAGAGCGGCCATTCTTGCTCATGGCCGCGCCGCGGACAAAGTCCACCTGTCCGCCCACGCCGGAGATCTGCTTCAGCCCGATGCTCTCCGAGGCCACCTGGCCCATCAGATCAACCTGCACACAGGAGTTGATGCATACCATGTTGTCATTCTGCGCGATGACCACGGGGTCATTTACATGTTCCACCGGGTATACCTCCACCTGCGGATTGTTGTCAATAAAGTCATACAGCCGCTTGGTACCCATCAGGAAGTTGGCGACGCTGATGCCGTGATGCAGCGTCTTGCGGCTGTTGTTGATCACGCCGCGTTCCATCAGATCCACCACACCGTCCGAGAACATCTCGGAGTGGATGCCAAGATCCTTCTTGTGCCGCAGGAAAGACAGCGCCGCGTCAGGAATGGCGCCGATACCCAGCTGCAAGGTATCACCATCATTGATCAGCGATGCGCAGTAGTTGCCGATAGCCTCCTCCACAGGGCCGATTTTTGGCGGCGCCAGTTCCAGAATAGGGGCAGAGTGCTCCACGAAAAGGTCGATGTCCTCCACCCGCACGCTGCTGCCGCCGCAGGTACGGGGCATCTGATCGTTGACCTGCGCGATGACCAGCTTCGCGTTCTTTACCGCGGCCAGCGTATAGTCCACAGAGATACCCAGCGAGCAGATACCGTTTTCATCCGGCGGTGTCACCTGCACCAGCGCCACATCCACCGGCAGCGTCGTCTCAAACAGACGGGGCGCGCGGTAAAAAAAGGTGGGTGTAAAGTCAGCCCGGCCATTCTCCACGGCCTCACGGGCCGGCGGACTTACAAACAGCGCGTTGTGCCGGAAGTTTTCCGCGTATTCCGGACGGCAGTAGGCACAGTCGCCCAGCACCAGCATGTGGTCGATCTCCACATCGCGGTATGCCGCCGCGCTGCGCACCATGGCGTCGGTCAGGCAGGTGGGTTCGCCGGCGGCGTGGCCCAGTACCACCCGGTCGCCGGATCTGATATGCGTAACGGCTTCCTCAGCCGTGGTCAGCCGTGAACGATAGATTTCTTCCCAACTCATGCGTTTTGTCTCCTTATGTAGTTTCAAGGGCATGCAGCCAACGTTGGGCCGCCGCCAGATCCCCGGTGCCCCGGATGGCGCACAGAGGCAGTGTGTCCGGCACCCGCTGCAGTGCGCACCCGGCGGTACAGCCGCACACAGCCAGACACCCGTCGCAGGGCGGCTCGTCCGGCAGCGTGAAGGTCAGTTCCGGGAACTGCCCCGCCAGCATGCGGACCGTGCCTACCCGGTCATACCGGGGATTGCAGCCGCCGCAGTAGTATACGGCGACGCGCTTACTCATGGCGCAGCAGTCTTTTCGCCTGCGCCAGCAGATCCTCGCTGACGCCCTGCTCCAGAACGACCTCCCGCAGCTGCGGGAACCGCTCCAGCAGCGTGCCGCGGATCAGTTCCTCCGTGGTCAGATACGCGCTGGGACAGCCGGCGCACTGACCGGTCAGCCGGAAGGTATACCGGCCTTCCATCAGCGAGACCGTTTCCAGTCCGCCGCCGTGCAGCAGCAGCTGGGGTCGGATTTCTCCATTCAGTACCTGTTCGATTCTTTCAAGCAGTTCGTTCATTTCCGCAGTTCCGTTCCAACAGTGCCGGGCAGGACTGCCCGGCACTGTTCATTCTGTTCTTTACTCGCTGATGTGCGCGATCTTCTTGGCCAGTTCCTTCTTGTGGGCCAGATTGCCCTGACGGGCGATCATGATGCGCTGAGCCTGGGGAGAACCGGCTCCGTGCAGGGACTCGGTACGGTAGCCAACCGCCGCCGTACCCAGGCACAGATTCTCAATGAGACGCAGGATCCGCAGGCGATTCTCCGTAGAGACATTGCCCACACCCTTGAAATACTTATCCACATAGGGGCCGATCTTCGCGTCACGCAGATCTGCCTCGGAGGGTGCGGTCACCACCAGACCGCCCGCGATATCCTCGGCAAGGCGGGTGATCTCATAGGGGAAGCGGGTCACGTTCTGCTTGCAGACATTGGCCAGTAGCAGGTCGATCATGTAGTTGCCGCTGGCGGTGGGGTGTCCCTCAGAGGAGCATGCGATGCCGCAGCAGTACAGCGTCTCATTGAGATGGGTCATCTCGATGAGCTTATCCTTGATGTGGCTGGCCTTGGCGGCGCCGTTGTAGTCGGCGGCCACGGCGGCGGCGCCGATCAGCACGTCGCCCACGCCCACCTTGCAGCCGCCGTAGCTCTGGCGGTGATAACCGGCGAAGCGCTCCACCAGCATACCGGCGAACTCCGTCTCGCCGTTAAGGAAGATACGGTCGTTGGGCACGAACACATCGTCAAATACGGTCAGGGCCTCCACGCCGCCAAATTCGGCGTTGCCCACGTCCATATCGGTGTTTTCCAGTTTGCGGGTATCGCAGCTCTGGCGGCCCACGATCAGGAACAGGCCGGGCGCGTCCAGCGGCACGGCGAAGGATACGGCGTAATCCTTATCCTCGGGCCCCATGGCGATGGTGGGCATCACGATGACCTCATGGGAGTTCAGAATGCCGGTCTGGTGCGCCTTCGCGCCGCGGACCACGATGCCGTCGGGACGGCGCTCCACCACGCGCAGGAACAGATCCGGATCCTCCTGGGCATGCGGCGCCTTGCTGCGGTCTCCCTTGGGATCGGTCATGGCGCCGTCGATGGTCAGGTCGTTCTTCTGACAGTATACCATGAACTTCTTGAAGTTTTCGTGATAGTGGGTGCCGTACTTCTCATCCACCTCATAGGTAGTGGAGAATACAGCGTTGAAGGCATCCATACCCACGCAGCGCTGGAAGCAGGCGGCGGTCATCTGGCCGCACAGCCGCTGCATCTTTACCTTGTTCCGCAGGTCGTCAGTGGACTGATGGATATGGGTGAAACGGTTGACCCGCTCTCCGGTATAGGGAGAGACCACGGTCATCAGATCCTGATACTCCGGCATCTGGGCCAGATCATAGGTCATACGGACGGAGTTCAGGGACGGACGCAGGATAGGATCTTCGGTGGGATCTTCGATCTTCTTGCCGAACATATAGACCTGCATATTGATCTTCTTAATGGATTCGATGTACTGCTCGCCTGTCATAAGTGCCATGATGATTTCCTCCTTATGTATCAATAGAGATCCTGATAGATCTTCAGGACCAGCTCTTCTGTCATGGGGATAAAGCTGTTCTTCAGCAGACGCTGCTGGTTGTCGATAACGGACTTGGCCCACTCGGGCAGGTCCTCCGGCTTCGTGCCATACTCCCGCAGGGCCTTCTTGGGCAGGACCTTGTTCAGCAGATCCTCCAGCGTCTCATAGACCGCATCCGGGCCGCAGCCCAGCAGGCCGGCCAGATAGGCGTTCATCACGGCGATCTCACCGTCCGCCTTATGGCGCATGTATTCCTTCATTACACCGGTGAAGATGGCGTAATTGCTCTCGCCGTGGGCCACATGGTACTGGCCGCCCAGAGGATAGGCCATGGCATGGACGGTGCCGCAGCCGGCGGTGCCGAAAGCAAGACCTGCAAAGTTGGAGGCGGTGAGGAACCCGTCCATCAGGGTCTTGCGGCTGTCGGCGCCGTTGGCCGCGATATGCTGATAGCCGTGAACGATCATCTCGATGGCCTTATAGCTGAATAGCTTCGTATAGGCCGTCGCCTTGGGGGACAGAGCGGACTCCACCGCGTGGACCAGCGCGTCGATGGAGCTGGTGGCAAACACCTTCAGGGGCAGGCTTTCCAGCAGCTCGGGGATCAGCACGGCGGAGTCGGCGTACATGGTGGGGGCCACCATGCCCATCTTTGTGCCCATGCGGGTGCGATTCAACACGGCGATATTGGTCACCTCGCTGCCGGTGCCGCAGGTGGTGGGGATGATGACCAGCTCGTGGGCCTTGTTCAGCGCGGGCATCCGGGCGTACAGTTCGTCCATGTCCATGGTATCCGCCACAGCGAACACCTTGGCCAGATCCAGGATCGTACCGCCGCCGATAGCAATGATGCGGTCATAGCTCAGACTACTGATATCCTTTAGAATCGCCTCGGCCATGACGTCGCTGGGCTCGCCCATGCCGTACTGCTCCTGATACACCACATGACACGGCAGCGCCAGCTTCCCGAAATACGGCGCATAGATATACTCGTTCGTCAAAATCAGGTCTGTTTCCTTCAGTTGAAAACCTTCCGCGAACTCCCTGCACGTCCCGTACTTATACAGCGACGGCTTGAATATGATCTGTTCCATTTGTTTCGCTCCTTTTCCCAAAAATATCGCACTTTTTATTGATTTTGCACATTATAGCATTACTGTCAAAAAAGCAATAGAAGGAGTGGTTAGACTTTCTTGCACTTTGGTCGGATTTTTACACAAAAAACTATGAGGGCGGACTCAAGGATCCATCCCTCATAATTCCATGGAGAAGCATGTTAAATAGACGTCTTGCGGCTGACCGCTTTTTTTGCGGCCTCTACGATGTTGGCAGCCCGCAGCCCGTACTCATCCATCAGGAAGTCCTGAGGGCCGACCTGACCGAAGCAGTCCTGTACGCCCACGAACTCCTGCACACAGGGCATATTGGCGGCCAATGTATTGGCGATAGCGGAGCCAAGGCCGCAAGTAACATTGTGGTTTTCTGCAGTCACAATGGCGCCGGTCTCCTTGGCACAGCGGATGATCAGTTCCGTATCCAAAGGCTTCCATGTAAACATATCCACCACACGGGCGGTGATTCCCTGCTCCATCAGCTTTTCATAGGCCTTTAGCGCCTCATCCACCATGATACCAGAGGCAATAATGGTGACCTGATCGTGGTCGGTCTCATGTAGGACGAGTCCTTTGCCCAATTGAAATTCAGTATCATCGCCGTAGATCTGGATAATGCCCTTACGCACAAATCGTGTGTAGGAAATACCCTTCACATCCGCTACGGCACGGGTGATATAGGCAAGCTGTGCGTAGTCCGCAGCATCACACACGGTTGCCTCGGGAATAGAAATATACATACCGGCATCTTCCAACGGCATGTGGGTACCTCCATTAAAGGCGGCGGTCACACCGGCGTCAGAACCCAGCACGTTGACGCCCAGTCCGGAGTATGCGGCGGACATGTATATCTGGTCATAGACGCGGCGGGAAGCAAAGGGGCCGAAGGAGTGAACCCATACCTTTTTACCAGTAGCCGTCAGGCCTGCGGTCACACCTACAGCATTAGCTTCAGCAATACCTGCCTCAAGGGCCCGATCGGGATAGGCCTTTTGAAGCTGTTTGGTGTTAATGCAGCCCATCAGGTCACAGTCGATGTAGCAGATGCAGGGATCCACTTCCATCATTTCTTTCAGGGTCAGAGCCACGGCATTTCGGCTCTCGCGGGGATCCTTTTCGTGCTTGCCGATTAAATTGATGTACATAGTGACGCCTCCTTACTGCAATTTGGCCGTTTCCAGCGCCCGTTCAGCAACCGTGAGGGCCTCCTGCCACTGTTCCTCGGTGGGCTGGGATGAGTGGGCTCGGATGGGTTCGGCAAAGGTCGCACCTTTGCCCTTGATCGTGTTGAGAACAATACAGGAGGGAACACCCTTCTTGGCATAGGCATTGGAAATGGCTGTCTCCAACTGGTCAAAGTCATGGCCATCAATCTCCTGCGTGTACAGGCCGAAAGCTGCGATCTTACCAGCGATATCGCCATGATCCAATACGTCGTGAGTCATACCGTCCAGTTGATAAAGGTTGTTGTCCAAAAATACGATCAGATTATCCAGCTTGTGGGCAAATGCAAAGTGCAGCGCTTCCCAAACTTGACCTTCGTCGGCCTCGCCATCTCCGATAATGGCGAAAACGTGGCTGCTCCGGCCATCCAGCCGGTTGCCCAATGCGGCACCTACTGCTTCGGAAATGCCCTGCCCCAAGGAGCCGGTGGTCAGATCCACGCCGGGTGTGAGATTGCGGTCAGTATGACTGGGAAATTTGCTGTGGGGACGGTTAAGCGTATATGCCTCTTCCACGGGATAGTAGCCCATGATACCGAAGGTAGCATAAGCTACGGGGCCGGCGTGGCCCTTGGACAGAACCAGCCAGTCACGATCCGGCCAGCGGGGATCTTTGGGGTTGAACTTCATCACATCACCGTACAGAACGGCCATCAGCTCGGCCAGATCCACGGAGCCGCCTACATGGCCGAAACCACGGGCGTGAATGATCTTCAGTGTTTCCAAACGGATCTCCTCCGCCAGAACGCGAAGCTTTTTTTTCTTGGAAATATCCATATGTACCTCCTGTCAGAAAATGGTGCTTAAAGCCCGCCCATGGCCAGACCGCCGGTAACCGGAAGTGCAATGCCGGTCTCAAATTGTTGCTCAATGCAGTACAGTACACCTGCGGCGATATCCTCCGGAGTGCAGCCACGTTGGAAGGGCTCACGATTCATATAAAATTCAATGGAATCCTGTACGGTTTTCCCGTTGGGGATCTTACCAGCCTGTAAGTATTTGACAAACAAACCTTTTTCTGGATCGTTCCACAGCGGGCCGTCATAGTAGTTGCCAGGACAAATGGAATTGACCTTGATACCGTATGGCAGCAATTCCTTTGCAAAGCATTGCGTCAGCCCCAGAACAGCAAACTTACTGCCGCAATAGGCAAAGTTTTTGGAATATGCCACCAAACCGGCAATACTGCTGGTGTTAAGAATATCCGCAGTATACTGCCGATCGAAGGCGGATTGGATCTTCATATAACGGGATGCGTACTTGGCACAGCGAAAATAACCGATATAGTTGACATCGGCCACTTTAGCCATGGTGGATGAGGTCATCTGCTCCAGATCACCGGCAATGACGATGCCGGCATTGCTGAACATAACGTCGATCCCGCCAAAATGCAAGACAGTTTCCCGGCACAAGGCCTCGACAGAGCAGTCATCCGTCACATCGGCGTACATGGCGGTGACTGCAAAATCACCATATTGTTCACAAAAAGCGTGGGCGGTCTCCTGTGCCAGAGAAAGATTCACATCGGCTAATATTACACGGGCGCCTTCCGCCAACAGCGCAGAGGAAATGCCTTTGCCCAGGCCCTGTGCGCCGCCGGTAACGATGACAACGCGTCCCTTCATACGTCCGCCGGGAGCAGAGCACACGGTCGACGAAGGGAGAGCCCCCAGTTGCCAACCAACCAGCAGAGACTCAGTCTCCTGAACAGTAGAACAACAGGCAAATACACCCAGCCCCTTCACGGCGACCAGTCGGGTGCGGGGCGGCAGCTGTGCAATGGCACGATAGGCCTCTTCCAGTGAGGAAGCCTCAATCCATGCACCTCCCTCACAGACATCACACAGATTGCGGTCCACCTCCGGCAGCGGCAAAAACCGAACAATGGGAAACGGAGAGGGTTTGCAGACACCTCGAATGGCAGGCATCAGGCAAGCGGCAGTTTGCTGTGGTTCCTGAAGATCCCAGTGCAGGACTGTGCAATTGGGAATTCGATCCATAGGCATCTCCTTTTTACAGACTGTGGATGGATTTGCCGTCCCAAGCGGCCATAAAAGCTTCCCGTAACGCCTCGCTGACGCTGGGATGGGGATGCACGGTGGCAATGATTTCCTCAACGGTGGCCTCCAGATTCATGGCAACGGCCATCTCAGTAATCATTTCAGTGACATGCTTGCCAAACAGATGCACACCGAGAATCTCACCGTACTCGCTGTCCAGGATCACTTTGCACATACCACCGTTGTCACCTTCAATCAGGGACTTTCCGTTAGCGGCCATACGGAATTTACCCACTTTAATTTTATCGCCATACTGTTGGCGGGCTTGCTCCTCCGTCAGACCGACGCTAGCGATCTCAGGCTCCACATAAATGCAGGAAGGAATATAGCGGTAGTCCATCGCACAGACATCGCCGCAGATGCAGCGGGCGGCGATCTCACCCTCGCTGAAAGAGGTGTGGGCCAGCATGGCCTTGCCGTTGACGTCCCCAATGGCGTAAACGTGAGGAATGTTGGTGCGCTGACTGGCATCCGCCTTGATTGCTTTTCCGTCAAATTCAAGGCCGACGCCCTCAGCATTTAACCCATCTGTGTTGGGAGCACGGCCCACAGCGATCAGGATCATTTCTGCGGAGACTTCCTGCTCCTTGCCGTCCTTTTCAAAAATCACATGGTCGTTCCGCACCATGCGGACTCTGGCGTTTAGGTGGAAGGTAACGCCGTCCTTGGCAAGCTTCTTTTCAGACAGATCCGCGATCTCCTGATCCACCAGCGGAAGGATATGTCCGGCCAGCTCCACCACCGTTACTTTGACGCCCAGCGTGTTGAGCAGGTAGGCAAACTCGATCCCGATCACACCACCGCCAATGATGACGATGGAGTCGGGCAGCGTTTCAATGTCCAGCAGCTCGGTGCTGGAAACGATATGATTGACGCCCTCCTGCGCGATAAAACCAGGTATGCCGTTTTTGGAGCCGGTGGCGATAATGATATCGTCCGCACTGAGCATCTTTCCGCCTACGGAAACGGTGTGGACATCCACAAAGCTGGCAAACCCGGTCATAGAGGTCACGCCGTTGGCCCGCAGCAGGCTTTTCACGCCGTTGACGAGCTGATTGACGACCCGGCGTTTCTGTACCTGAAGCTTCTTCATATCAATGGTCAGCGCGTTGGGGTCGATGCCGCAGATGCCATATTGGCCGGCAGCCTGCACTGCCTCGTAGACATTGGCGCCTTTAATCAGTGCTTTAGTGGGGATACACCCCACATTCAAGCAGGTACCACCGAAGTGCTCACCCTCTATGATGCAAACCTTTTTGCCCAATTGAGCTGCCTTGATCGCGGCCACATAGCCGCCGGGGCCGCCGCCGATCACAATCACTTCATAATCATGTGCCATATCAGTTACCTCACATCAGGATCCGGATGGGATGCTCCAGCAGGTCTTTCATATACTCCACAAACTGGGAGGCCAGCAGACCGTCGATCAAACGGTGATCCACAGAGAGCTGGATATTCATCATGGGACGGATGGCGATGGCGTCCTCTCCGTTTTCATCGGTGATGACCACGGGGGTCTTCCGGACGGAGCTGACCGACAGAATCGCTGCTTCTGGTGCATTGATGATAGCAGTGAAATTGCCGATGCCAAACATGCCAAGATTGGAAATGGAGAATGTGCCGTTGCTGTACTCGGCGGGCTGGAGTCGGCCTTCCTTACCACGGGCTACCAAGTCGCGGGACTCGGCTGCTATCTGAGACAGTGTCTTTTCCTGTACATTTTTGATTACAGGCACCACAAGACCATTGTCACCGGCCACGGCGTTGCCGATATTGATGGAACGGTACGTCACGATCTGGCCGTCCTGCAGGGAGACGTTGATGCCGGGGAATTTCTGCAGCGCCTTGCAGGCGGCCAGTGTCAGCAGGTCGGAGACAGCGATGCGCACATCACTGTTCTCGTTAAGCTGACGGCGAAATTCGGTAAGTGCAGTGGTGTCCACCGCGTCGGTGAAGTATAGATGGGGCGCAGTAAACTTGGATTGAGAGAGCTTGTCGCCAATGATCTTGCGAACGCCCTTATAAGGTGTAACAGACGCGATCTGCAATTCATCACTGCCAGCAGGCGCACTGGTGACGGCATTGAGAACATCCGTCTTCATGATCCGGCCGTTGGTACCAGTGCCGGACACTTGATGCAGATCCGTACCGGTGGCAGCCGCGATCTTGCGGGCCAGAGGTGAAGCTTTGATGTCGCGCTCGGTGGTACCGCCGTCAAAGCCGGTGCCGGAAATAACCTGCACAGAGACGGGGTCAATTTCATGCTGGGCCATGTATGTCTTCGCACGAGGCGTCAGCTTGAGCATCTCGCCGGTGGACTGAGGAGCGTCGGGCACTTCTGCGGGGGTATCATCGCTAAAGTCAGCCTCCACAGCGGCGTCGGCCGCAACGGCGGTGACATGGGCTGCAAGTGCGGCGTCGGCATCCTCTCCGGGCGCACCGACAACAGCAACGGGTGTCAGCACGGGAACGGTGGTGTCGGGCTCCAGTGCGATCTTCAGAAGTGTGCCGTCACAACTCGCTTCCACGGTAATGATAGATTTGTCGGTGTGGACGTCGAAAAATGGCTCACCATTGGAGACCGTTTCCCCCACCTTTTTGTGCCACTGTACGATAGTGCCCTCGTCCTGTGTATAACCCAGCTTGGGCATGACGATTACTTTTGCCATAATTGTCTCCTTCCGTTACTTGACCAGATCCATGATGGCGTTGAGGATCGTGTTTTCGTTGGGAACGACCAGCTTTTCCAGTGCGGGGCTGAAGGGAATCGGTACATCCGGTGCGCAATGGCGGCGGATGGGGGCATCCAAATAATAGAACACCTCATCCTGAATGGCGGCGCAAATCTCAGCGGCGATGC
Source organism: uncultured Oscillospiraceae bacterium (assembly GCA_934597345.1). Lineage (GTDB taxonomy): Bacteria > Bacillota > Clostridia > Oscillospirales > Oscillospiraceae > Vescimonas. The sequence goes on along the minus strand of CAKTRJ010000020.1, from coordinate 3,874 downwards.
CAAAGCTGGTATAGCCCTCGTCCACGATCAGCAGGCGGCCGGTCTTCTTTACGGAGTTGATGATAGCTTCCTTATCCATCGGTACCAAGGTACGCAGGTCTACCACCTCTACACTGATCCCCTGCTTTTCCAGATGCTTGGCCACCTTGACGCACTGGCCGACCTGGAAGGAGTTTGCCACCACGGTGACATCGGTGCCTTCGTGTACCACGGCGGATTTGCCGATTGGCAGCAGAAGGTTTTCATCACCGTCGTCTGGCATGTCAAACTCCACGCTGTAATGCTTATGTGTCGTGCAGATGGGTTCCCACATTGACCTTGTTGATCCCGCAGCGAATGGCCTTCCGGATATCTTCATCAGGAATACCGGTGCCACCATGCAGCACAAGTGGCGTGTCCACAGCGGCATTGATCCGTTCCAGCAGAGCGAAATCCAATTGAGGGCGCTGTCGATAAAAACCGTGGGCATTACCCAGTCCCACCGCCAGAGAATCCACGCCTGATTCTGCTGCCATACGGACAACATCATCCACATCAGCCAGATAGTCGCCGCCAGCAAAGGTGCCCTCATCGGAATTGCCGCGGATGCGGCCGATCTCACCTTCCACACATATATCGCCATGTTGTCTGGCATAAGCGGTGACCTGCTGTGTGCGGCGGATGTTTTCCTCTAATGCCAGCGATGAGCCATCAAACATGACGGAAGCATAACCGCTGTCAATGGCCTGTATACACAACTGCTCACTGGCACTGTGGTCCAGATGGTTGATGACAGGGCAAATAGCGTTGTCCATAATAGCGCGGCCCAGTCCACCCAACCAGTCGACGGAAAAAATATCCGTGATCTTGGTATGACTCTGGCAGATGACTGGGGCACGGAGTTGGGCGGCGGTCTCCACGATAGCCAGTAGCTCCCAGATGTCGGAATAATTAAAGGCAGGAACGGCATACTGCGCCCGGTCAGCCTCACGCAGCAGCTGCTGCAATGATACTTTCATAGCATATCCCTCGCTTTCAGGCATCCCGAAGCATATCCTTCATCCGCCGGGCACATTTGGGCAGTTCCGCCACGGGATCACCCAGAATGCCGCATTCCAATGCGATGCAGCGGTCATAACCGATTTCTTTCAGCGCACGGAAAGCGGGCATAAAATCGGTATGTCCCTGCCCGGGAAGCTGGCGGTTACTGTCACCGATCTGAACATGACCGATATATTTGCCGTAGCTGCGAATGGCGGCGGCAACATCCACCTCCTCAATCCCAAGATGGAATAGATCTGCCATGATTTTTACATTGACGGCTCCAGCTTCGTCAATGGCCCGTGCGCCGTCCGCCAGCGTGTAGTAAAAATGTGTTTCATAGCGGTTCAGCGGTTCGATCAGGCATTCAGCGCCGACCTTGCCGGCGTAGTCCGAAGCAAAAGAGAGAAATTCCAGCAGAAGCTCCCATTCCGCTGGAGAAGGACGCTTCATATCGAACAGAGGAAGCGGGTCCTGATAGCGGTATTCCGGTGCCAGGCAGGTAGGCGCGTGGAGTTGGGCGGCAATGTCCAGCGCCCTCATAGCGTGATCTTTTTTTGCGTCCAACGCCGCACGGTCACACAGCGAACGGCGGAAAGTGTCACCGGGTACGAGCAGCGAGCAAGGGAACAGCTTGCCGCTGGAAAAACCATTGCTCAACTGACGAAGGTTTTCCGCGGTGGCCGCTTCTTCCAAAAGGCGGATCTCCATACCCTCAAAGCCCATATCTGCCGCCAGCGCCAGTTTTTCGGTGAAATCCTCACCGGGGATCATCCATGTAGAAGAGGCAACTTTTATCATATCGTTTCTCCTGTTTTGTATTATTGATAAAATTTACTGTGCAGTGTAGCCGCCGTCTATGATGACATCCTGCGCAGTCAGGTAAGATGCTTCGTCCGACAGCAGGAACGCAACGGTACCCGCGATATCGTTGGGGGCGGCGATACGGCCAAGGGGTACGGCAGCGATCATACCAGCTCGGATAACCGGATCGCTGTGAGGTTCTGCGGTCAAAGGTGTATCCACATAGCCGGGACTGACGCTGTTGGCCCGGATACCATAGGGGGCCCAAAGCGTGGCGATCGAGCGGGTCAGATGGCGCACACCGGCTTTGGCCGTGCAGTAACCCAGCAGACCATACTCGCCGCCCCGGCCGGGCCGGGTCTTGGCGGGAACGATGGTGGCGGCCTGTGAAGCGATGTTGACGATCACACCACCGCCGCTCTGGATCATTGCTTCGCCAAATGCGTGGCAGCTATTAAAGATAGCGTGCAGATCGACATTCAGCAAACGGTTGAACGTGTCGGCATAGGATTCGCCTTCTCTGGCCTTGGCGCCGATCCCCATGGAGTTGACGAGAAAGTCAATTTTTCCGGCGGTGGTCATCACGGACTTGGCTGCGTTGGCAACGCTGTCCAGACTGGTTCCGTCCATGGGAAGGGAGAATACCTTGTGCCCGGCCTCCGTCCAACGGGCGGCGATCTCGTCGGCCTGAGCTTGATTGAGATCAGCGACGAACACCTCAGCATTGGCTGCTGCCAATACGTTCACAATTTCGCGGCCCATACCTGAGGCACCACCAGTGACTACACATGTCTTGCCAGAGAAATCAAAGCGGATATTCATACGTTTGTACTCCTGTTCTGATTTGATTTGAAAGGAACTTCTGGCAGGAGCGTACCATATTTACAAAAGAAAGACCACGGTTTTAAACGAAGAGACAATCAGGTCTGTAAAAAATGCAAATGGATTCCAATTCCATATAACCAAAGTATAAACACCCGTTTGTGCATCCGCGAATGACGAAAAGCAAAATTTTTATAAGAAAAAGCTGATAATAAATCTTACCACATAAAACTGGGCCGGAGAGTGGCACTCCGGCCCAGCTTTATGTGCTCACCTTGAGGCAGTTCCGCGTGTGGGGCAGGGTGTGGGGCAACTTTCGATGCCGTGAGAATCGTTACATATTGCGTTGCTGCGGGCGATAAAGCAACACTCTGAAAAAAGTATGGAGCCACCAGCGGAGAATTGCGTTCCCGCCGGGTGGCTCTATCGTTTTATTGCAAGTTTCCCGTATGGGTCAAAATGTGGGGCAGAGCACTTTATGACGCAAAAGAAGGAGGAACTCCTAATAGGGGCAATCCAAGTCTCTGCGCCGTGTCTCTCTCGTAAGTGACACGGGTGACCTCTTCGATGAAGGCCTTTTCTTTCAGCGGGGCGCTGACCCAACGTACATTGTATTTCTGACACAGGCGAAAGAATATCTCATAAAAGCGATCATTTTCAGGATCTTTGCGGCAATACCGTTCTGCGTACTTCATGCAATCTGCCCCCCTTTGCCATGACCGTGTTATGAAAAGAAGAATCGACATTGATTTTTTAACTCATAGGCATCCACAGCCCTGCTCAAGGTACGATATATCTACTCAGCTGAGATCTTCTTGATATCAAATATGCCATAAATGCAAGCGTTTCATAAACGTTTCCAGTGCTCATATTTTGCGCTGGTATAAAGTGGCACACTACAGTTATTATTAAAGGTTAAGCATCACTGGTGTGCCTTTAGCTGTGTGAACAATAAAAGGCAATCAGAAATTGTACCGATAGCCATTGCTCCTCGGCGAAAAGTCTGGTAACATGAAAGTGGAAGAGTGTCGATTGGTAGTAAGCGCCCCGCTGAGAGGAGATATCCTATGAACGTGACCGTTGCAGATTGCCTGAGACTTCCCACGCTGCGTGAAGCACAGTTGATTGCCGGAGCAAAAGGAACAGATCGCGCGGTATCCTCTGTCAGTGTGCTGGAATGGCCGGAAACAAAACTGTTGTCCAACGAGCTAATTATCGGAAATGAGCT
>CAKTRJ010000019.1 GCA_934597345.1 uncultured Oscillospiraceae bacterium | reverse complement strand
ATGGCAATCGGTGAGAGAATTCGGTTTTTCCGTAATCTGCGGGGAATGACGCAAAAATACTTGGGGCAGGTGGTCGGCTTCCCGGAAAAGACCGCCGACATCCGTATGGCGCAGTATGAGTCCGGCAGCAGAACGCCCAAGGCGGAGCTGACGGAGAGCCTTGCCAGTGCGCTGGGCGTATCACCGCTGGCACTGTCCGTGCCGGACATTGACAGCTATCTTGGCCTGATGCACACACTGTTCACTTTGGAAGATCGCTACGGTCTGACAGTGGAAACCGGCGAGAACGGCGTTTCCCTGCGTGTTGATCCCCGGAAGGGGAAGGACGCCGCTGAGCTTTCCGAAATACTCACAGCGTGGGCACAGCAGGCAGAAAAGCTCCGCAATGGCAAAATCAACCGGGAGGACTACGACAAGTGGCGTTATAACTACCCGAAATATGACGAAACCTCCGGCTATGTGAAAGTGCCGTCCCAGCAGCTCAGCGATGCGCTGGTGGAGGCTTTCAAAGACAGGCTGAAGAACGATTAAATTCAGACAAAACAAAAAGAGCTATCTGACTTCTCTAACAGAAATCAGATAGCTCTTTATTCTTGGATAATCTAAAATGTTGTCATTTTGTTGTCACGGGGCAATTCCGTAACGCAAAACTCCAGCATTTTCAAGGCTTTTTGGCCTTTTGGGGATTACTCCCACTCCACAGTGGCAGGGGGTTTGGAGGTGATGTCGTAGCAGATGCGGTTAATGTGCTTCACCTCGCCTACGATGCGGTTGGACACCTTGTCCAGCAGCTCATAGGGCAGGCGGGACCATGTGGCGGTCATGAAGTCCTGGGACTGCACGGCGCGCAGGGCCAGGGTATAGTCATACGTCCGCTCGTCGCCCATGACGCCCACGCTGCGCAGGTCGGTCAGCACGGCGAAGAACTGGCTGGTGGTGCGGTCAAGGCCCGCCAGCTTCATCTCCTCGCGGAAGATGGCGTCGGCATCCCGCAGGATGGCCAGCTTTTCCTCGGTGATATCGCCGATCACGCGGATGGCCAGGCCGGGGCCGGGGAAGGGCTGACGCCACACCAGCTCGTCAGGCAGGCCCAGCTCGGTGCCCAGCTGGCGCACCTCGTCCTTGAACAGGCGGCGCAGGGGCTCCACGATCTCCTTAAAATCTACGCAGTCGGGCAGGCCGCCCACGTTGTGGTGGCTCTTGATGACGGCACTCTCACCGCCCAGGCCGGACTCCACCACGTCGGGATAGATGGTACCCTGGGCCAGGAAGTCCACAGCGCCGATCTTCTTGGCCTCCTCCTCGAACACGCGGATGAACTCTTCGCCGATGATCTTGCGCTTGCGCTCCGGCTCGGTAACACCGGCCAGCTTGGCCAGGAACCGGGGACCGGCGTTGACGCGGCGGACATCCACATGGAACTGGTGCTTCATCACCTGCTCCACCTGATCGCCCTCGTCCTTGCGCAGCAAACCGTGATCCACGAAGATGCAGGTCAGCTGATCGCCCACGGCACGCTGCAGCAGGGCGGCGGCCACGGAGCTGTCCACGCCGCCGGACAGGGCCAGCAGCACGCGGCCATCGCCGATCTGACGGCGGCACTCGGCCACCGCCTCCTCCATGTAGGAGGCCATGGTCCACTCTGGCCTGAAGCCGCAGATGGTGTAGAGGAAGTTCTTCAGGATCTGGGTGCCGTACTCGGTATGCAGTACCTCGGGATGGAACTGCACGCCGTAGAGCTTCTTATCGGCGCACTGCACGGCCGCGTGCAGGCAGCCTTCGGTGGAGCCGATGATCTCGAAGCCGGGCGCCAGTCTCTCCACCTCGACGCCGTGGCTCATCCAGTAGATGGCCTTCTCCGGCACATTGTCAAACAGGGGAGATCCCTTGTGGGTCAGCTCCACCTTGCCGTATTCGCGGGTCTCCGCCTTGCGGCACTGGCCGCCCAGCAGATGCATCATCAGCTGCTCACCATAGCAGATGCCCAGCACGGGGATACCCATTTCAAACAGCGCCTTGTCCACCATGGGGGCGTTGGGCTCGAACACGGTGGCGGGGCCGCCGGTAAAGATCAATGCGTCGGGGGCAAAGGCGCGGATCTCCTCCATGGACATGCGGAAGGACTTGATCTCGCAGTACACGCCGCATTCGCGGACACGGCGTGCCACCAGCAGGTTATACTGGCCGCCGAAGTCCAGAACCAGAACTTTCTTCATCTCAGTCGTCCTCCCGGAAGATAATGCCGTTCTCGTCGGCGGATTCGATCACGGCCAGGGCCTTATAGGGCACGTCGGGCATGGCGCGGAACTTGTCGCCGCCGCCCTGGAAGCCCTTCTCCACCGCCACACCGATGCCCACCAGCTGGGCGCCGGCCTTCTTCACGATGTCCACCAGGCCGCCCATGGCGTAGCCGTTGGCCATAAAGTCGTCGATGATCAGCACGCGGTCATCCTCGCTGAGCCATTCCTGAGACACCAGCAGGGTGACCTTCTTCTTATAGGTATAGGAGAAAATTTCACTCTGGATCAGGCCGCTTTCGATGTTGTCGCTCTTGGCCTTCTTGGCAAACAGCATGGGAACGCCGTACCGTTCGGCACACACGGTGGCCAGTGCGATGCCGCTGGCTTCGGCGGTCAGCACCACCGTGGCCTTGCTGGTATCGAAATACTTGGCAAATTCGTCCGCGATATCGCCCAACAGCTTGGTATCCACCCGGTGATTCAGAAATCCGTCGATCTTGATGATATTACCCGGCAGCACCTTGCCCTCACGGCGGATGCGTTCCTTCAACTGTTCCATGGGAATAGTCCTCCTTATAATAGTTTGCTTCTATCATAACCCGCCGGGAAATAAATTACAACTGACAAATACCCTAACAATCCTGTCGTAAAAATGGGCATTTTGACACTTCGCACAAAGAAAAAGCACACCTTATCCAAAGCATAAGGTGTGCTTTTCGCATTTGTTCAGAAATGGAACACCACGCCCACCACGGCGGCCGCCGCGATGAACACGATGGGGTGCAGCTTTTTCGTAAAGGGCACCCAGCGGGTCAGCACAAGGATCACCGCCGCAAGGGCCAGCTCCTTCCAGCGGAAGAAGTCCAATCCGGAAGCCGAGGTATCCACAAGACTCAGCAGCACCACGCCGATACCGGCGGAGGCCACCATGGCGGTGGAGGCAGGACGCAGACCGTAGAAGGCGGCGTCCACATACTTGTTGTCCCGGAAGGCCTTCAGGAAGCTGGCGATGATGAGAATGACGATGATGGACGGGGCCACCAGTCCCAGTGTGGCAATGATTGCGCCCAGGATACCGCCGGACTCAAAGCCCACATAGGTGGCCATGTTGACGCCCACCGGGCCGGGGGTGGACTCACTGACGGCCAGCATATCCGCCAGCTGCGCCTGGGTAAACCAGCCGGTGCGGTCCGCCATATCCGACAGGAAGGGCAGCGTGGCCAGACCGCCGCCGATGGCGAACAGGCCGGTCTTGAGGAACTCATAAAACAGCTGTAAATAGATCATTTTTTGGCACCTCCCACGTTGCGGATGATGATGCCCGCCACGGCGGCCGCCAGCACGAACAGCACGGGAGAGAGGTTCGTCAGCAGCGACGCGGCCAGCACCGCCGCAAAGATCAGCGCGCCCCACACGTCCTTCACCGCGCCCTGCCACAGCTTCAGCGTGGCGTTGAAGATCAGCACGCATACGCAGACGCGGATGCCCGCAAAGGCGTTCTGCACCCACTCCAGATGGGAGAAGCTGGTGATCAGCCCCGCCAGGGCCGTGATGATGAGCAGAGACGGAAACACGATGCCCAGCGTGGCCACAATGCCGCCCCAGATGCCCTTGCGCTTCTGGCCGATGAAGGTGGCGGTATTAACGGCAATGATGCCCGGCGTACACTGGCCGATGGCGAAATAGTCCGTCAGCTCCTCGTCGGTGGCCCAGCCCTTGTTCTCCACCACCTCACGCTGTAAGATGGGCAGCATGGCCATGCCGCCGCCGAAGGTCATGACGCCCACCTTGGCGAACGTCAGAAACAGCTCTAAAAAATCCTTCACTTGAAAAGCACCTCTTTTGTATGATCCCGCCCTTGCGGGCCGGTTATTCCGTATAGCCGTACAGGCCCCGCACCGACACCTCGCCGCAGCGCAGCGTCTCCGCCGTGCCGTTTGCATGCCGCACCACAAGGCCGTACTGCCCGTCGATATCCAGCGCCGTCACCGTCTCGCCTGTCTGCAGGATACGCACCTGCCGTCCCAGATTCAGGCACAGCTGCCGGTATTCGTCCACATAGGTCTCCGGTGCGCACAGATGGCGGAATGCCTGCCGCAGCGCGTCCACCAGCGCCGTCTCCAGCGCCGCCCTGTCCACGTCACAGCCCTCCGCCGCCAGCGAGGTGGCCACCCTTGCCACCTCCGGCGAGAAGTCCTCCGGCCGCTGGCGCAGATTGACGCCGAGACCGATGACCACATGATCCACACCGCTGCCGGAGAGTGTCACCTCCGTCAGGATGCCCGCCAGCTTTTTGCCGTGCAGCGCCAGATCGTTGGGCCACTTGATGCGCACATCCGCTCCGGTGACCCGGCGGATGGCCAGCGCGACGGAGGCGGAGGCCATGGCCGTCAGGGGCAGCAGGCCCTCCGGCGATGCCACGGGCCGCCACAGCATAGAGAGGTACAGCCCAAGGCCCTCCGGCGACTCGAAGCCCCGGCCCATGCGGCCCCGGCCCGCCGTCTGCCGCGCCGCGATGATGGCGGTGCCGTCCGGCGCGCCCTCCTGTGCCAGCGTTTTGCATACGGTATTGGTGGAATCCACCGTGTCATAGCGGTAGACCTTCGGCTGCTCCATGGCTGTCGCCTCCTCTCGTTCGTGGCCCATATTACCACGTTTTTCCCCATCCGTAAAGTAAAAAAATCATCAAGCGGCTTGACAGCACCGCTGTCAGCGGGGTATCATGTCTCCAATCTTTTCCATTTCAGGAGGCTGCCATGTCTGCACGAAAGCTGGTCTATACCGCGCTGCTGGCCGTATTAACGGCTGTGGGCGCGTTTCTGCGCATTCCGCTGGGCGTTTCGTCCATCACGCTGCAATTTCTGTTCACCGCCATGGCGGGCGTTCTGCTGGGGCCGGGCTGCGGCGCATTGAGCCAGGGCGTGTATGTGGCGCTGGGTCTCATCGGCCTGCCCATCTTCACCGCCGGCGGCGGCTTCGGCTATGTGATTCAGCCCACCTTCGGCTTTCTGCTGGGCCTGATCCCCGCCGCCGCCATCATCGGCGCCATCAGCCGCCGCAGCACCTCTCCGCTGCGGCTGGCGCTGGCATGTGTGGCAGGTCTCGCGGTGCTGTACGCCGTGGGCGTGCCCTACATGGCGCTGATCCTCAACGGCTATATGGGCAAGGGCATGAGCGTATCCGGCCTGCTGTGGGCCGGAATGATCCCCTTTCTGCCCGGCGACGCCATCAAGATCGCCGTGACGGCGCTGCTTTGCCCGCTGCTGCGCAGGCGCGTCCCCGGTCTGCCATAACGGTGGTGTATTTACAACGCCCGCGGCAAATGCTATAATAGTATGATAAATCTGAAAGGAACGGTCGTTCATGGAACTGCACGCCAGGCTTGTCCGGTCACAACTGAATTTCTTCAAGCCCTTTGTGGCCAGCTGCTCCCTTGAGGTGACCCGCAAGGGACAGGATAAGCTGGGCGAGCTGATGACGGCCCTGCACAAGCGGGAGGTGCTGGTGAAGGAACACGACTTCGGTCGCTTTCAGGGCGCGTGGATCATGCCCCGGGACGAGCGCCGGGGCGGCGTGGTGTTGTATCTCCACGGCGGCGGCTACACCTGCGGCAGCCTGGAGTATGCCAAGGGCTTTGCCGCCACGCTGGCGTCGGAGTGCGGCGTGCGGGCCTTCTGCGCCGCCTACCGGCTGGCCCCGGAGAACCGCTATCCCGCGGCGCTGGACGACGCGCTGGAGGCCTACCGCTATCTGCTGGGCAAGGGCTACGCCGCCCACCAGATCCTGCTGTGCGGCGAGAGCGCCGGCGGCGGATTGATCTACGCCCTTTGCCTGAAGCTGAAGGAGCTGGGGCTTCCCCTGCCCTGCGGCCTGATCGGTATCTCGCCGTGGACGGATCTTACCGGCAGTGGCAAGTCCTATGAGGAGCACCGGGAGATCGACCCCTCCATGACGCCGGAGCTGCTGCAATTCTACGCCAAATGCTATACCGACGATCCCACCGACCCGTTCTGCTCGCCGTTGTTCGGTGACCTGACGACACTGCCGCCCTCCCTGCTGTTTGTGGGCGGCGACGAGGTGATGCTGGACGACACCCGGATGCTGCATGAAAAACTGCTGGAAAGCGGCTGCCGCAGCAAAATGATCGTGGCCCCGGAGCGGTGGCATGCCTATGTGCTGTACTGTCTCAACGAGAACATGCCCCAGGACTTCGAGACCATCAACCGCTTCATGGATCAGGTGCTGTCCCCCGCCCGCAGCCTGCGGTGGATGAAGCTGGACAACGCCGCCAAGATCTATCCCGCCGCCAAACGGCGCAACTGGAACAACTTCTTCCGCATCTCCGCCACGCTGACCGAACCGGTGGACACCGCCGTGCTGCGCAGCGCGCTGGACGTGACGGCCCGGCGCTTCCCCTCCATTGCCGTGCGGCTGCGGCGGGGCGTGTTCTGGTACTATCTGGAGCAGATCCCCAAGGCCCCCGTCATTCAGGAGGAGAAAAGCTGCCCGCTGGCCCACGCGCCCTTCCATCAGGTGCGCCAGTGCGCCTTCCGGGTACTGGTGTATCATAACCGGTTTGCGGTGGAATTTTTCCACGCCCTGACAGACGGCACCGGCGCGCTGATCTTCGTCAAAACGCTGCTGGCGGAGTATCTCAGTCAGAAATACGGCCTGACCGTCCCCGCTGTGGACGGCGTACTGGGACGGCTGGAGGAACCCAGCGACGAGGAACTGGAGGACAGCTTCCTGCGCTACGCCGGCGACGTGAAGGCCAGCCGTAAGGAGTCCACCGCGTGGCATCTCTCCGGCACGCCGGAGAAGGACGGCTTCAAGAATCTGGTCACGCTGATGGTTCCCGCGCCGGAGCTGAAGGCCTGCGCCAAACGCTACGGCGTATCGGTAACGGAGCTGCTGTGTGCCGCCATGATGCAAGCCATTGCCCAGCTTCAGGCGGAAAAGGTGCCCCAGCGGCGGCTGCGCAAGCCGGTGAAGGTGCTGCTGCCGGTGAACCTGCGGAACCTGTTCCCCAGCCGCACGCTGCGGAACTTCGCCTCCTATATCACGCCGGAGATTGATCCCCGCATGGGCGACTATACCTTCGAGGAGATCTGCGCCGCCGTCCACCACCGGATGGGGCTGGAGAACAACCCCCAGACCATGCGGGCCAAATTCGCCGCCAACGTAGCCAGCGAGAAATCGCCCGTCCTGCGGGTCATGCCGCTGTTCATCAAGAATCTGGCCATGAAGGCCGTGTTCGACACGGTGGGCGAGTGCAAATCCTGCCTGTGCCTGTCCAATCTGGGCGTGGTGCGTCTGCCGGAGGTCATGGCACCGTATGTGGCCCGGATGGATTTCATCATCGGTGTGCAGGCCAAGGCGCCCCATGACTGCGGCGTTCTGACCTGGAACGACACGGTGTATATCAACTGCATCCGCAGCATCCGCGAACCGGAGCTGGAGCTGCGGTTCTATCAGGTGCTCCACCGGCTGGGCCTGAGCGTCACAGTGGAGAGCAATCAGCGCTGACAAGGCGCGGGAAAGGAGCCTATCATGTATTGTGTCAAGTGCGGCGTGAAGCTGGCGGACAGCGAAAAGGTCTGTCCCCTGTGCGGCACCCGCGTATTTCATCCCGATCTGCCGCAGCCACAGGGCGAGCCGCCCTATCCGCCGGATCCCCGGCCCCGCAACGAGGAGGTCAGCCGCTCCGGCGTGCTGTTCATTCTGACGGTGCTGGCGCTGCTGCCCGCCATTCTGTTTATCCTGTGTGACTGGCGGATCAACGGCTCCATCGTCTGGTCGGGGTACGCCTCCGGCGGCGTGGCGCTGCTGTATATCCTTGTGGCGCTGCCGCTGTGGTTCCGCCGCCCCAATCCGGTGATCTTCGTACCCATCGACTTCGTGGCCATCGGCCTTTATCTGCTGTATATCAACTTCGCCACCGGGGAACACTGGTTCCTGTCCTTCGCCTTCCCGGTCACCGGAGCCATCGGTCTGCTGGTGACGGCCATGGTGACGCTGCTGCGGTATCTGCCGGGCGGCCACCTGTATGTAGTGGGCGGTGGGCTGATCCTCTCCGGCGGCATCGCGGTGCTGATCGAGTTCCTCATCAACCTGACCTTCCAGCTGCACGAGACCTTTTTCTGGTCCCTGTACCCCCTGACTGCGGGAGTCATTCTGGGCGGCATGCTGCTGGTGGTGGCCGGCTGCAAGCCCCTGCGGCAGTCCCTGCACCGGAAGTTTTTCATTTGAGATCATGCCGCCGCAGGCGGCATACCGTAACTTTTCACTATTCACTATTCACTTTTCACTGATTAAAAAATGTGCACCCCATATGGGGTGCACATTTTTTAATCTAACGCATCGTGGCTGTTGAATACGTCGCTGATGCTGCCGTAGGGATCCGGATGGCTCTCCGGCTCCGGTTCTTTGGCGGAATAGCTGCCCTTCATCTTCAGCTCCTGCCACTGTTCCTTGGTAATAAGCAGCTGGCGGGGCTTGCTGCCCTCGAAGGGGCCCACGATGCCCCGCTCCTCCATCTGATCCACCAGACGGGCGGCGCGGGAGTAGCCCAGCTTCAAGCGCCGCTGCAGCATGGACACGCTGGCCTGTCCCGTTTCCAGGATGACCTCCACCGCCGCGCCCAGCAGCTCGTCGCAGCCCTCGCCCTCGTCGGGGGCGGGTGCGCTGCCGCCGGAGGACTTGCCGCCGCTCTTGTCGCTCTGCTTCATGACCTCCTCGATCTTCTCCATGACCTCGTCGGAGTAGTCGGCCGTGCCGCTCTCCTTGACGAAGTTCACCACGCGCTCGATCTCCTCCGGGGTGATGAAGCAGCCCTGCACACGGGTGGGCTTCTGGTTGCCCAGCGGGAAGTAAAGCATATCGCCTTTACCCACCAGCTTTTCCGCGCCGGTGGTATCCAGAATGATGCGGGACTCCAGCGATGACGCCACGGCGAAGGCGATACGGCTGGGGATATTGGCCTTCATCAGGCCGGTAATGACGTCCGAAGAGGGACGCTGGGTGGCGATGACCAGGTGCATACCGGCGGCACGGCCCATCTGAGCCACACGGCAGATGGATTCCTCCACCTCCTTGGCGGCCACCAGCATCAGGTCGGCCAGCTCGTCGATGACCACCACCACGGTGGGCAGCTTCTTCAGCTCCGGGTCGCTCTCGCACAGGGCGTTGAAGCCCGCCAGATCCTTCACACCCCGCTCAGAGAACATCTTATACCGCTTCATCATTTCATACACCGCCCACTGGAGGGCACCGGCGGCCTTCTTGGGGTCGGTGACCACGGGGATCAGCAGATGGGGGATGCCGTTATAGGGGGCCAGCTCCACCATCTTGGGGTCCACCATGATAAAGCGCACCTCGTCGGGGGTGGACTTATACAGCAGGCTGACGATCAGCGAATTGGTACACACGGACTTACCGGAGCCGGTAGTGCCGGCGATCAGCACATGGGGCAGCCGGGCGATGTTGCCCACGATGGCGCTGCCGCCGATGTCCTTGCCCACGGCGAAGGCCACGGTGCTGGGATGGTTTGTGAACTCCCGGCTCTCGATCACGTCGCGGATGCGGACGGCGGTGACCGCCTTGTTTGGCACCTCGATACCCACGGCGGAGATCTTGCCGGGGATGGGCGCGATGCGCACGCCGGTAGCGCCCAGTGCCAGCGCAATATCGTCGCTGAGATTAGTGAGCTTGCTGAGCTTCACGCCCTGATCCAGGGTAAATTCATAGCGGGTGACGCTGGGGCCGTGAACCACCTCTCCGGGATGGGCGTCCACGCCGAAGGAGGCCAGCGCCGACGCCAGCCGCTGGGAATTCAGCCGCAGCTCCGCGCCCACCTCCTGATGGTTGTCATCGGTGTTCTCGTCCAGCAGCGTGATGGGGGGATAGCGGTAGGCCTCCTCCCCCTCGGCCAGCTCCTTCTCGATGGCCTCGCTGACCTCGGCGGTGGCGGACTCCACCTCCGCACGGACGGCCTCCTTCCGCTGCTTCTCCGTCATGGGCTCCTTCACAGGGGCCGGGGCAGGCTCGGCAGGCTTATCCGGCTCCTGCGCCGGGACGGCAGGCTCCGCCGCCGGAGCGGAAAGTGTGGGGTCCAGCAGCTCCGCCGGAGTCTTGACATCGCCGGAGCGGCCCCGGAACAGACTGCCGCCGGGAGACTTCAGCGCCGCAGCCTCGCGGCTGGGCTCCGCCGTCTCGTCATCCAGCGGAATGTCGATATTGGGCCGCTTTTTGCGAGCGGGAGGTGTAACGGTCTCCGCCTTTACAGGCTTTGCGGGAGCAGGCTCTTCATCATAATCGTCATCCTCATCCTCCCACTGGGCGCGCTCCTCGGCGCGGCGCTTCAGCTCGGCGATCAGCTCGGCAGGCTTTACCTGCAAAGCGCCAAGCACCGCCAGCACCGTCAGCAGAATGGTCAGGATCAGCGATACCACGCGGCTGAGGAGGGCCTCCGCGCCCACCGCCAGCGAGCCGGACACCACGCCGCCGCACAGCAGCGACTGGCCGTCCTTCCACATGGGCTTGATGCTCTCCAGCGTAAACCCATAGGTTCCCCGGGCCAGCAGCAGGTGCAGCACCATGCCCACCAGCACCGGCAGCAGCAGCGTGCAGACCAGCCGCAGCTTCACCGGACGGCCCTTATGGTTCACCAGCACGATACCGGCGTACAGCAGCGCCGGGGCCGCCAGCCAGTAACCATAGCCGAAGCAACCCTTCAGCGCATTGGCCAGGAATGTCAGCAGAATGGCGTCCACATTGAAGTACGTCACCAGCACGCACAGCGCCAACAGCAGACACACCACGCCGCTGATCAGGCGGGCCTGGGCGTTATAGGCGGGAGGCGGCGCACTGCGGCGCTTGCCGTTCCCCTTGCCGCCGCTTCTGGCAGAGGACGATGCGGTTTTTTTCTTAGGTGTATTCGCCATAGCTTACCTCACTTGATGGCATTGAGCAGCAGCGTCAGCAGACCCGCCGCCCAGCAGTAATACGCAAACGCGCCGAAGCGGCCCTTTTCGGCCACCATGCGCAGCAGACGGATGCAGGCATAGCCCACCGCCGCGGCGGTGATCACGCCCACCAGATACATGGGCACCTCCGCCCAGACGATACCGGCCTCGATGGCGTCCTTCAGGCTGAGGATATTGGCGCCCAGCACCGCCGGGATGGACAGCAGGAAGGAGAAGCGCACGGCAAACTTCCGCTCAAACCCCATGAAGCAGCCGGTGGTGATGGTCACGCCGGAGCGGGAGATACCGGGCATGGTGGCGATAGCCTGACCCACGCCCACCACCAGCACATCCAGCACCGTGGCATTGCGCTCGGTCTTGCGGCCCTTGCGCACCAGATCGCAGGCGAACAGCAGAAAGCCCGTTACCACCAGCGCCGCGCCGATGAAGATCATGTTATTGCTGAGGGCCTGCACTTTCTTATGGATGGGCAGGACGGCAAACAACGGCAGTGTGCCGATGATAATAAGCAAAATCAGACGGCGGGCAGGCGGCACCTGAGCAGGCGTAGAACTGTGGGCCAGATCGCTGACGCCGTGGATCAGCTCCACCACCATGTCGCAGATGTCCCGCCAATAGGCCACGAACACCGCCACCAGCGTGCCCAGATGCAGCAGCACGTCAAAGAACTCCGGCACCTCGGCTTTGATATTCAGCAGATTCTGGGCAATGGCCAGATGGCCGGAGCTGGAGATGGGCAGGAATTCCGCGACGCCCTGTACCAGGCCCAGCAGGAAGGAAGAAAAATATGTCATAGAGTCACCTCATGTCATATCCGAATACTTTTTGTCATATCCGGTATGGAAATTACAGTTTGTTATCGGTTATCGCAGAAGATATCAAATATAGTATACCATATCTATGAAAAAAATGCCACTGTTATTTATGAAGAAAGAGACGGCTTGCGCCGTCTCTTTTGTGCTATTCGGTTTCGTCCGTCGGATCCGGCCAATGCCGTATAAAGGTCTGCCACTTCTCATAGCAGCCGTCCGTATTCCACTCGTGCCACAGCGTCAGCGCATCCCGGAAGGGATAGACCGGCTTCGTCTGCCGGACGTAGTTGCACCAACTATACAGCCACGGCAGCTCCGGCGTCAGCATTTCGGCGTCGTACAGAAGATAGGCCCGTATATTCTCACTGTGATCCATCCGCGACCACCTTGCGACGATGCTGCTTCTCCGATTGGCACCCAGGAAATCGGTAAATTCGTAGCCGCCGCTCTCCATCGAGTAGAAGTCCGCCGCATAGGACTGGCCGTCCTTCTCGCACAGCAGGCGGCCGCCGCAGAAACCGCCGGGGCTCCACGACTCCTCGTTATCCTGCCACAGGGGCCACAGCTCTATGCACTCCGAGCGGCAGGCCACATCCGGCTGTCCGATCGTCACATGGTGCAGCACGATAGCCCGCTGTCTGCCCGCGTCCTCCACCAGTACCACCACATGGGTCACAAAGCCCTCATAGAGGTCATATGCCCGATAGTGATAGCGGTAGCTGCCGTCCGGCTGCTTCTCCGCGTCGATATAGTGCCAGCGGGGCGGCGTGTCATCGTTCCACACCGATGTGGTGACCTCACGGTAGGTATCGTCTTCATACAGAGGCTCTGTCTCTGCATATACCTTCACCGCGCCGGACATCCGCGCCGCTTCCTCCGCCGTCAGGTCGTCCAGCACCTGCTCCGGAAAGCCCAGTGTCAGCAGCTCTGCCCGGATGGCCGTGTCCTGAGGCACGTCGTCACGCACCTGCCAGTCCATAGGATACCGCTGGCCAAGAAACATGGCCAACAGCACCGCCGCCAGCGTCAGCCCCAGATAGCCCCACAGCACCGCCGCCGAGGGCAGGCGTACCGGCGCGGCGTGGATGGCGTAGCCCGTGTCCGAAAGGGAGCGGGCCAGCTTCACCAGATTCCGCAGGATCACGATATACACGATCAGTACCGGCAGCACCGCCAGCCAGCCGCTCAATTCCATGAAGGCCAGCGCACACATGACCGCGTAGAAGATCACCAGCGCACCGGCGGCGGGAGCGGCGGGCTTTTCCGCGCCTGCTGCACGGGATACCCCCACCATGCCCCGCCACAAACAGCAATACAGCGCAAACGTCATGGCCATGACCGCATAGGCCGGGATGTTTTTCACATCCACCGGCAGGGCCGCCAGTGCGAAGGACGCGCTGCGCACTATGGCGGCGGCGATGGACAGCCGCCAGCACCATTGCAGAGCCTTGTTCTCCCGCCGCAGGGTGCGGAAACCCAGCACCATCAGGATGCCGCCAAGCGCAGGCAGGAGCATATCCAGATACAGAAAGTTGAAGGTGATGGTGGTCAGGCCCATGCCCCACAGCACCAAAGCCATGGCCTCACGCCACGGGTTCACCTCCGCCATGGCCGGGGACAGAGCAGAGGCGTCCTCCCGCAGCAGCTGATCAAAACGCAGATCGTCACTCACAGAAGTCACCTCCCAACAGCCGCCGCAGCCTTTGCCGCAGACGGTACAGCCGCCCCTCCACCGCCCGCTCCGTCAGGCACAGCTCGGCGGCCATCTGGGCGGTGGACTGGCAGTAGTAGTACTTTCGATAGAACAGGCTCCGTTCCTCCGGCAGCAGGCCCGCGATGGCGGCTTGCAGCCGCTGCTGGCGCTCCCGGCGCAGCAGCTCCTCCTCGGCGCTGCCGCCGGTGTGGGGCACGTCCTCCTCCAGGGGGGCGTCGGCCTGGGCACGGCGGGCACGGTTCAGGGCGGCGTTGCGGCTCAGCACCGTCAGCCACGGTTTCAGCGCACCCTTGTCGCCGTTAAAGCTGCCCGCCGTCTGCCAGATCTTCAGGGAGATATCGGCATAGCACTCCTCCCGGTCCCGCTCATCCGTCAGGATGGGCCGCAGGATGTACCGGATCAGCGGCCCGTACTGCCGCAGAAGCGCATGCAGCGCGGCCTCGTCGCCGCCTGCGATCTTCGCCATCAGCGTCCGTTCGTCCAACCGTATCCCCTCCCCTCCGGATGTGTCTCTACTCTATACTACACCATTTTCACCCAAAACCCACGGAAAATTTTTCAGAGATAGAAAACGCCCTGACGCGGCGCGTCAGGGCGTTTTCTTATTTCTGTAATTGCTCCAGCGCGGCGCGGGCGGCGGACTGCTCCGCCTCCTTCTTGCTGTGGCCGGAGCCAAGACCGATGACCTGGCCGTTCAGCGTCACCGCCACGGCGAACACCTTGGCGTGATCCGGGCCGCTCTCGGACACCGGCTCATAGTGCAGCACCTGATTGGGCTTGCGCTGCACCAGCTCCTGCAATTCGGTCTTGCAGTCACGGCGGCGGTTCTCCACCACTTCTTCCTGCTCCTTTTCCAGCAGGATACGGTGGATCAGGGCGCGCACCTTGTCGATGCCGCCATCCAGATACACCGCGGCCAGCACCGCCTCCACCGCGTCCGCCAGAATGGACGGACGACGGCGGCCGCCGCCGCTCTCCTCACCCTTGCCCAGCATCAGAAAGTCGCCCAGATGCAGGCTTTGCGCCACCTCGTGCAGGCTCTCCTCGCACACCAGCGCGGCGCGGATGCGGGTCAGCTCGCCCTCCGGCAGGTCAGGGTGCTTGCGGTACAGATAGTCCGCCGACACGAAGCCCAGCACCGCGTCGCCCAGAAACTCCAGGCGCTCGTTGCTGGCGATGCCCATGCCCCGGTGCTCGTTGGCGTAGGAGCTGTGATACAGGGCGCTGCGCAGCAGATCACTGTTGGTGAACGTATAGCCCAGCCGCGCCTCCAATTGGTGTAAAGATTCCATGCTTTCCATCCCTTCCGGGCCGTCGCCCACGATATCCCACAGTGCGGATCCCATGGGCGGTGGCCCAAAACAAATTCTCGAAAAGAAAACCCCACGTTGACCGGTGGGGTTTCTTCTCATATGTACAAGTATCACTCAATGTGGCTGCTGAGATAGCGGACGCAGTCGCCAACGGTCTTGAGGGATTGCAGATCCTCTTCATCGATCTCGCCGATGTCGAATTCCTCCTCCATCGCCATCACCAGCTCCACCAGATCCACGGAATCCGCGCCCAGATCGTCCACAAAGGAACTATCCATGGTCACTTCGTCTGCATCAATGGCAAACTGCTCCGCGATCAGATCTTGCATGGTTTTGAAGATCGTCTCCGGTGTCATAGGAAGTTACTCCTCCTTTCAGATTGCATTATCTTGGAAAATAATACGGCAATCCTACTGGCCTGTCAATACCTTTTTCGTAAATTTCTCTTGATTTAGGCGTTGACCGTCATTTCCTCCACATGAGCGGCGATCTCGTCCACCAGACCACTCATGGCCACTTCCTTCGCCTGGCCGATGGCATTCTCGATGGCCTCGTCGTTGGAGGAGCCGTGAGCCTTGATGACCGGCTTGGAAATGCCGATGAAGGCCGTGCCGCCCACCTTGTTGGGATCCAGCTGGGCCTTGAAGGCGTTCAGCCCCGGCAGCACCATAGCTCCGGCCAGCTTGGTCAGCAGATTTTTCTTGAAAATGGCCTTCAGGGAGCTTCCGGCGTAGGAGCCGATGCCCTCGATGGTTTTCAGCATCACGTTGCCGGAGAAGCCGTCGGTCACCAGCACGTCGCAGCCGCCCTTGATGGCCTCCTTGGCTTCGATATTGCCGATGAAGTTCAGCCGCTCCTGCTTCAGCAGCAGCTCACGGGTCTGGCGCTGGAGGTCGGTACCCTTCTCCGCCTCCACGCCGATGTTGAGCAGGCCCACCCGAGGATTCTCGATCCCAAGCACATGGCTGGCGTAAAAGCTGCCCAGATAGGCGAATTGCAGCAGGTACTCCGGCGTACACTCGGCGTTGGCGCCGCAGTCGATCAGCACGCAGCGGCCTGTGGTGGTGGGCATGACGGGCGCCATGGCGGCCCGGCGGATGCCCCGGATGCGCTTGGTGATCAGGGTGGCCCCGGTCAGCAGCGCGCCGGTGGAGCCGGCGGAGATAAAGGCGTCGCCCTTGCCGTCGCGCAGCAGCGTCAGGCCCACGCCCATGGAGCTGTCCTTCTTCCGGCGGAACACCGTGGCGGGATCGTCCTCCATGGTGACCTCCTCGGTGGTGGGGACGATGTCCATGCCCTGGGGCAGCTCACTGACGCCGCACTGGGACAGGGCATCACGGATGGCGGCCTCGTCGCCGGCGAGGGTGATGTCCACGCCCCAGCGCTTCTGCCCCCGCAGAGCACCCTTGATGATGGCCAGCGGCGCGTTATCGCCGCCCATAGCGTCTACGATGATCCTCATTTGGCCAGTACCTCCTCCCGGATGGCGTCGATGATGGCCAGCGACCGCTGGCTCAGCTCGGCGTTCTTGTTGCGTTTGCCCTTCACCCGGTGGTCAAGGGGCGGAATGATGCCGAAGTTGATGTTCATCGGCTGGAACTCCGCCACGGAGTCGTTGCTGACGTACAGGCCCAGCGCACCGATGGCGGTCTCCCGCGGGAAGTCGATGGGCGCCTTGCCCAGCAGCCGCCGGGCAAGCTCCACGCCCACCAGAAAGCCGCTGGCGCAGGACTCCACATAGCCCTCCACGCCGGTCATCTGTCCGGCAAAGGCAATGCGGGGGTCGCTCCTGAGCCGGTAGTACCGGTCAAGAAGCCGGGGAGAATCCAGATAGGTGTTGCGGTGCATAACGCCGTAGCGCAGGAACCTGGCGTCGTGGAGGGCAGGGATCATGGAGAACACCCGCTTCTGCTCCGGCCATTTCAGATGGGTCTGGAAGCCCACCAGATTATAGATGGTGCCGTCGGCGTTGTCCTTGCGCAGCTGCACCACGGCGTAGGGATCCCGGCCCGTTTTCGGATCCGGCAGGCCCTTAGGCTTCAGCGGGCCAAACCGCAGGGTATCCTCGCCCCGGCGGGCCATGACCTCCACGGGCATACAGCCCTCGAACACGTTCTTATCCTCGAAGCCGTGGACCTCCGCCTCCTCGGCGGCGATCAGCGCCTGCCAGAAGGCCAGATACTGCTCCTTATCCATGGGGCAGTTGATGTAGTCCGGCGTGCCCTTGTCATAGCGGCTGGCAAAGTAGGCGCTGGTCATATCCACACTGTCAAAGGCCACCAGCGGCGCGGCGGCATCGAAAAAGTGCAGGGTGTCGGTGCTGCCGAACAGCGCCGCCAGCTTGTCCGCCAGCGCGTCGGAGGTCAGCGGGCCGGAGGCAATGACCACATCCCCCTCCGGGATGTCCGTCACCTCCTCCGCCACCACGGTGATATTGGGGTGATTGCGGATGGCCCCGGTCACCATGGCGGCAAAGCCGTGGCGATCCACCGCCAGCGCGCCGCCGGCAGGCACCGCCGTGGCGTCGGCGCACCGCAGGATCAGGCTGTCCAGCCGCCGCAGCTCCTCCTTGAGCAGGCCCACGGCGTTTTCCAGCCCCGCACCGCGCAGGGAGTTGGAGCAGCACAGCTCGGCAAAATCATCGGTCACATGGGCGGGGGTGCGCTTGAGGGGCTTCATCTCCCGCAGGATCACGGGGATGCCCCGCTGGGCCAGCTGCCATGCGCATTCGCTTCCGGCCAGGCCCGCGCCGATCACAGTCACAGGGTTCATTCCGCGCTGCCTTTCTCCGCCGTCTTTTTGGCGGTGGTCTTTTTGGTGGTGGACGCTTTCTTCGTGGTAGTGGTCTTTTTCGCGGCGGCGGTGGTAGTCTTTTTCGCCGCCGTAGTCTTGGCCACCGCCTTCTTGGCGGCAGGCTTCTTGGCGGTCTTTTCCTCAACAGGCGCTTCCGCCGTTTCAGCGGCAGTCTCGCCGCCCTCAGCGGCGGTGTCCTTCTTGCGGTGATAGCCCCGCTTTTCCTCCGGCAGGAAATTGGCGCACTTCTCATTGACGCAGAAGGGCTTGCTGAAGCCCCGGCCCGCCCGCTTGAACATGGTCTGGCCGCAGAGAGGACAATCCTCCTTGGTGGGCACGTCCCACGTCATGAAATCGCAGGTGCGCTCGCCCTTCTTGTTGTTGGCAAACTCGCAGCAGTAGTAGGTATACTGCTTGCCGGAGGTCTTGCTGGTGCCGCTGCGCTTCATGAGCCGCCCGCCGCACTTGGGGCAGCGGCCCGGCATCTCCACCACCAGCGGCATGGTGAAGGTGCACTCCGGATAGCCGGGGCAGGCCAGGAACGGGCCGAACCGGCCCTCCCGCTCTACCAGATTGCGGCCGCATACGGGGCACAGCTCCTCGCTGACGGTGGGCTCGGGGCGGATATAGTCGCCTGCCTCGGCGTCGGTCAGGTGCTGGGCGAAGCCGTCGTCATAGAACTGGCGCAGCACCTGCTTCCAGGGCAGCTTGCCCTCCTCCACATCGTCCAGCCGCTGCTCCATGTTGGCGGTGAACTTCAGGTCGGCAATATCGGAGAAATACTTCTCCATCCATGTGGTGACCGCCTTGCCCAGATTGGTGATGAGAAGGTATTTGCCCTCCTTCTTCACATAGCGGCGATCCAGAATGGTGGACACGGTAGGCGCGTAGGTGGAGGGACGGCCGATGCCGTTTTCCTCCATGGCACGGATCAGCGCCGCCTCGGTATAGTGGGCGGGCGGCGTGGTGAAATGCTGGCTGGGGGCAAAGTTCTTCAGGGACAGGGCCTCTCCCTCCCGCAGGTCGGGCAGGGCGGGCTCCTTCTCCTCCTTGTCCTCGTCGTCCCGGCTCTCCTCGTACACGGCGGTATAGCCGGAGAATTTCAGCTTGCTGGCGGTGGCGCGGAACAAGTGGGCGGCGGCGCTGATGTCCACCGACACGCTGTCATAGACGGCGTTGGCCATCTGGCTGGCCAGGAAACGGCTCCAGATCAGGCGGTACAAGCGGTACTGCTCCGGTGTCAGGTCGCCGCGGATGGCCTCCGGCGTCAGGGTCACGTTGCTGGGACGGATGGCTTCGTGGGCGTCCTGCGCACCGGCCTTCGTCTTATACTGGCGGGCGGCGGCAGGCACATAGCCCTCGCCGTAGCGGCTCTTGATAAAGTCGCGGGCGTCCCGCTGTGCCTCGTCGCTGATACGCAGCGAGTCGGTACGCATGTAGGTGATCAGACCCACAGTACCCTCGCCGGTGATGTCCACGCCCTCGTACAGCTGCTGGGCAATGGCCATGGTGCGGCGGGGCGTCATGTTCAGCTTGCGGGAAGCCTCCTGCTGCATGGTGGAGGTGGTGAAGGGCGGTGCGGGAGAGCGGTTCTTGTCGGTGCGCTTCACCGACTTCACGGCAAAGGCCGCGCCGCGCAGCTCGTCCATGATGGCCTGCACATCCGCCTGGGTCTGGGGCTCGTATTTCTTGCCGTTCCGGCCGTAGTAATGGGCCTTGAAGGCAGCCTTCTCCGCGTTCTCCAGCACCGCGTCCAGCGTCCAGTACTCCTGGGGCTGGAACCCGGCGATCTCCTGATCCCGGTCAAACACCATACGGGTAGCCACGCTCTGGACACGGCCGGCGGACAGGCCTCGGCGGATCTTCTTCCACATTACCGGGGAAATCTGATAGCCCACCACGCGGTCCAGCACACGGCGGGCCTGCTGGGCGTCCACCAGATCCTGATCAATGGCACGGGGATGGGCGATGCTCTCGCCCACCACCTTGCGGGTGATCTCGTTGAAGGTAACACGTCTGGTCTTGTCATCCGGCAGATTCAGCAGGTGCTGCAAATGCCAGGAAATGGCCTCTCCCTCGCGGTCCGGGTCGGTGGCGAGATAGACAGTGTCGCTGGCGGCGGCGTCCTTCTTCAGCTGGCGGATCAGTTCCTCTTTCCCGCGGATGGGTTTATATTCAGGTTCAAAATCGTGTTCAATGTCCACGCCGAGGGTGCTCTTGGGCAGGTCGCGCAGGTGGCCCATGCAGGCCGTGACCTGATAGTCCGGCCCCAGATATTTGCCAATGGTCTTGGCCTTGGCGGGAGACTCCACGATCACCAGATTTTTCTTGCTCATGCTCTCTTAATTCCTTTTCCTTCCTACTCTTGTGGGGGCAGCGCCACGGTGCGCACAAAGCTCCGCGCGCCGTTCTGGGCCGCCCAGCCGCTGATCTCCAGCAGCGTCAAGGCCGGCAGCACCCGCTGGATGGGCAGTCCCGTTTCCTCCGCCAGCTGGTCGCTGAGCTTCGGCGTATCAGTCGCCAGTGCCCGCAACACAAGGCGCTGTTCCTCCGGCAGTCCGTCCAGCTCCTCCGCCGTCAGGCAGGGCAGAACAGGCGTCTGCGACGCTTCCGGCTCGAACTTGATCTTTTCCTCCGCCGTTCTGGGTGCGCCCGCCAGGCGGGGCAGCGGCGGCAATGGCGGCGGTGACTGACGCCGCAGCTTGTGGGGATACCGGCTCTCGAACTCTCCCAGAATGTCCCACGCGCAGGTGATAAGGCCCGCGCCCTCCCGGATCAGCTGGTGACAGCCGGCGCTGTTGGGCGCGTCGATGGGGCCGGGGACGGCAAACACCTCCCTGCCCTGCTCCGCCGCGTTATGGGCGGTGATCAGTGCGCCGGAACGCTCCGGGGCCTCCACCACCACGGCAGCCACGCTCAGGCCGCTGATGATCCGGTTCCTGACCGGGAAATGCCACGCCTCCGGCTCTGTCTGCGGCGGATACTCCGACAGCAGCACGCCGGTGGCGGCGATATCCTCGTACAGCCGCCGGTTCTCCGCCGGATAGACCACATCCACACCGCCGCCCAGCACGCCGCAGGTAAAGCCGCCGAAGCGCAGCGCGCCACGCATGGCGGCCGCGTCCACCCCCTTGGCCATGCCGGACACCACCATGCCGCCCTGCTGGGTCAGCTCATAGCCCAGCTTTTCGGCGCAGTGGATGCCGTAGGGCGTGCAGGAGCGGGTGCCTACCACGGCCACCGCCGCCTCCTCGTCAAAGAGGGGCATGGCCCCCTTGCCGTACAGCAGCAGCGGCGGCTGATAAATATTTTTCAGCCGCTCTGGGTACAGGGCGTCGGCCATGGTGATGATAAAGATATCCTTCCTGGCGCAGTCGGCCAGCACGCGGTCTGCCATTGCCAGCGACTTGTTTTCCAGCAGCGCCGCCTGCTCCTTTTTCAACCCGTCCACCTGCCACAGCGCTTCCTCGCGGGCATAGTATACGTCCTCCGGCGAGGAAAAATGCTCCATCAGCAGCATCCTACTGCTGTCCGTCAGGCCCGGCAGCGTGGTCAGCCAGAGCCAGTATTTCAGCGCCGCCATGGCCCACACCTCACTTTCTTCTTACCGATAGCTTTCCCACAGCAGCACCGCGGCGGCGATGGCCGCGTTCAGCGATTCGCAGCGCTCCGTCATGGGGATTTTCAATGTCTTTTGGCACATATCCAGCACCGTATCACGGATGCCCTGTCCCTCGCTGCCGATGACAATGGCACAGCGGTCAAGGGATACGGCGCGGACATCCTCCGTGTCCTGGCGCAAAGCCGTGCCGTACAGGGGCAGGCCGCTGCGTGCCAGCAGGCCGGGCAGCGCCTCCGCCTTCATGCACCACATGGGGCGGCGGAACACCGCACCCATGGAGGAGCGCACCGTCTTGACGCTCCACGGGTCGGCGCAGCCCTCCAGCAGCAGCAAGCCGTCAAAGGCAAAGGCATCCAGCGTCCGCAGGATGGTACCCACGTTGCCGGGATCCTGCACGCCGTCCAGCACCATATAGCGGCTGCCGGGCAGCGTTTCAGGCGCCTTCCCGTCCGGCAGCGCCACGGTGAACAGTGCGCCCTGGGGCGACTTCATGGGAGAGATGGAGGCCATCACGTCCTCCGGCACCTCCACCGCCCGGATGCCCTCCGGCAGCGGCGGCAGGGCCGTACCACCGGTGACGGCGATCTCCCTCACGGGGGCGTGCCATTTCAGCGCCTCCGCCAGCAGCTTGGGACTGTCGCACAGGTACACGCCCTGCTCCCGGCGATAGGCGGCGGAAGCGGCCAGCTTTTTCATATGGACCAGCAGAGGATTGGCGCGGCTGGTGATTTTTTCCATATTGACCGCCTCCTTATTGTTGGAATGGAAAGGCTGACCCGACAAGCCTTTGTCGGGTCAGCGGGGGTTAAAAAACGATGTGAACCGACTTCAGGCGCGATCAATAGAGCTTTGCACCGGCCGGAATGTGGGGATCCACCATCAGCAAATGCAGCTTTTCCTCTCCGTTCTCATGGTGAACGGCGGAGATCAGCATACCGCAGGAGTCGATACCCATCATGGGTCTGGGCGGCAGGTTGGTAATGGCGATGCAGGTCTTGCCCACCAGCTCCTCCGGCTCATAATACTCGTGGATACCGCTCAGGATCACGCGGTCTGTGCCGGTGCCGTCGTCCAGAATGAACTTCAGGAGCTTCTTGGACTTCTTCACAGCCTCGCACGCCTTGATCTTCACGGCACGGAAATCGGACTTGGAGAAGGTGTCAAAATCCACCAGATCGGCAAACAGCGGCTCGATCTGCACATTGGAGAAGTCGATCTTTTCCTCCGCGGCAGGCGCGGCGGGAGCAGCCGCCTCGGCAGGCTTGTCCGTCTTCTTGTCGGCATCCAGCGGCTTCATTGTGGGGAACAGGATCACGTCGCGGATGGAGTCCGCGCCGCACAGCATCATGCTGCACCGGTCGATACCGAAGCCCAGACCGCCGGTGGGCGGCATGCCGTACTCCAGCGCCATGACGAAATCGTCGTCCATCATGTCGGCCTCTTCGTCGCCCTGGGCGCGCTTTTCGGCCTGTGCCTTGAAGCGCTCATACTGGTCGATGGGGTCGTTCAGCTCGGAGAAGGCGTTGCCCATCTCGCAGCCGCAGATAAACGCCTCGTACCGCTCGGTCAGGTGCGGGTCAGCGGGGCTGCGCTTGGCCAGGGGGCTGACCTCCACGGGATACATGGTGATGAAGGTGGGCTGCACCAGCGTCTCCTCCACCTTCTGGTCAAAGGCCTCGTACAGGGCGTTGCCCCAGGTGTGGGACACGCCGTCCATATCTACGCCCACGCTTCTGGCCAGCTCCACGGCAGCGTCATCATCGCCCTCGATGGCCATAAAGTCTGCGCCGGTGACGTTCTTCACGGCGTCGGCCATGGTGACGCGGGGCCAACCGGGGGTCAGGTCGATGTCGTGGCCCAGCCACTGGACCTGATAGCCGCCGTGGATCTCCTTGCACGCGCCGGAGAGAATGGCCTCCAGAATATCCATCATGCCGTCCAGGTTGGTATAGGCCTGATACAGCTCGCAAGTGGTGAATTCGGGGTTGTGCTTGGTGTCCATACCCTCGTTGCGGAAGATGCGGCCCACCTCATACACGCGCTCCAGACCGCCCACGATCAGCCGCTTCAAGTGCAGCTCGGTGGCGATGCGCATATACATGTCGATGTCCTGGGCGTTGTGGTGAGTAATAAACGGGCGGGCATTGGCGCCGCCGGCGATGGGGCTGAGAACAGGCGTCTCCACCTCCATGAAGCCCAGAGAGTCCAGATATCGGCGCAGGTAGGACACGAACTTGCTGCGGATCTCGAAGTTCCGCTTGCTCTCCGGGTTCATGATCAGGTCCACATAACGCTGACGATAGCGTACCTCCTTGTCGGTCAGGCCGTGGAACTTCTCGGGCAGGGGACGCAGGGACTTGCTCAGCAGGATGATCTCATGGGCGCGAACGGACATCTCGCCCCGCTGGGTGCGGAACACCTCGCCGATGACGCCCACGATATCACCGATATCGTACTTCTTGAAGCGGTTGTAGTTATCCTCGTCCATCTCGTCCTTGCGGGCGTAGATCTGGATGCGGCCGGACTTGTCCTGCATGTCGCAGAAGGACACCTTGCCCATGCCGCGCTTGCTCATCAAACGGCCCGCCACGCGGACGGGCGTGCCCTCCAGTGCGTCAAAGTTGTCCTTGATATCCTGGGCGTGATGGGTCACGTCAAACTTGGTGATCTGGAAGGGATCGCGGCCCTCGTCCTGCAATGCCTTCAGCTTGTCGCGGCGGATCTGGAGCAGCTCGCCCAGCTCCTGCTGTTCGTTGGTGTTGGTCACATTGGCGTTTTGCTCTGCCATAACGGCCTCCTTATCTCATCAGCCCCCGATCGCTGATCGAGGGGTTCATCGTTCAATACTGTCCACACGGTAGTGGATGGCGCCCTTGGGAGCCTCCACGATCACTTCGTCGCCCGCCTTGCGGCCCATCAGAGCCTTGCCGAAGGGAGAATCCTCGCTGATGGCGCGATTCATCACATCGGCCTCCTGAGAGCCCACGATCTTATAGGCGGGCAGCTGTTTTCGTGTATCCAGATTGGTCACCACGACCTTGCAGCCGATGGAGATCTTGTCAGAGTCCATCTCCGCCTCGTCCACGATGACGGCGTGCAGCAGAATGTCCTCCAGCTCCGCGATGCGGGAATAAAGCTTGCCCTGCTCGTTTTTGGCCTCGTCATACTCGCTGTTTTCGCTCAGGTCGCCAAAGCCGCGGGCCTCCTTAATGAGTTCCGCCACTTCGTCGGCGCGGGTGGTCTTGCTGTAATCCAGCTCCTGCTTCAGCTCGTCATAACGGGCCTGGCTCATTTTGAATTCTTTTGCCATGCTGCACATTCCTTTCTATTGCACCCCTACGCAGATATCTGCCATAGGGTATACTTAATTATATAAATACAATACGTCATGTTGCATTATAGTGAGTTTCCGTCCACCTGTCAAGCGTTGGGTTCAATTGTTTTTACGCGAATTTGCTCTTTTTTGATCTCTCCAGCCTCAAAAAGCACCGCCAGCAGCTGTTCCGGCACCTCGTTCTCCGGCTCTCCCGCCGTCAGGCGGTAGGTCAGCCGCTGATAGCGGCGGCAGTCCTCCCCCAGGCAGATGGTGTTTCCTGCCGGCGCGCCGCCGAAGGACACCGTCACCGCCGCCTGCCCCACCCCGCAGACGGTCAGCCCGAACCGCTCCCACAGGATGCGCTCCAGCACCTCTCTCCCGCTGCCGATCTCCAATGACAGATACCGCACCCGCCGGGCCAGCACCATGGCAGCGTTCGCCACCGCCGCTGTTACATGCGCCGCCTGCAAAGCCGCCGTTTTCCGCCGCAGGTCCCCCTGCCTGTCCAGCAGCTGCGGCAGCAGCGCCTGCCGCAGGCGCTGCACCTCCACCGGAAGGATGCCCCACCGGGCAGCCTCATGCTCCAACGTCTCCGGCATAACGCAGCGTCTCACGCCGCAACGGCGCAGTTTTCGCCAAACAAAGCGGCGGCGCAGCCGCAGCAGGATTCCGGACTCCGGCAGCACCGCCGCCATGAACCATACGCCCTCGATCCGCCGCCGCGTCACGACAGCGGGCGTTCCCAATGTCACATAGCCATACATAAAAAAGCACCTCTGTACCAGTGTATGGTACAGAGGTGCCGGTTATCCAAAATCAACCGTAATACTGCCAGCCGGTCAGATAGCTCAGGGGATCCACCCAGCTGTCATTTTCCTTGATGCCGAAGTGCAGATGCGGGCCGGTAGAATTGCCGGTGCTGCCGGAATAGGCAATGACCTGTCCCTGGGACACCGAGTCGCCTACTTTCACATTATAGCTGCTGAGATGGCCGTACAGCGTGGAGTTGCCCTTGCCGTGGCTGATGATAACGCAGTTGCCGTAGCCGCCGTTCCAGCTGGCCCAGGTGACCTTACCGGCCTTGGCCGCCAGCACAGGCGTACCCATGGGGGTGCCGATATCCACGCCCTTATGGTTGGTGCTGCCGATGCCGCCGGGGGAATTGCGGCCGCCGAATTTGGAGGTGATCCACCGGATGCCGTTACAGGGCCATGCGTAGCCGCCCACGGTGCCGGCAATGTCATCCATGCCCAGCTCACGGGCCTTGGCCTCGGCCGCGGCGATCAGGTCGTCCAGCGCCTCCTCCTCGGCCTTGATGGCGTCATACTCCGCCTGCTTGCCCTCTTCCGTCTTGATATACTCCGCCAGCAGCTTCATGCTCTCCGAAAGCTGGCCCTGCAGCTCCTGCTTGGAGGCGCTCAGTTCCTCGTTCTGCGCCTCCAGTGCCTCCTTATCCGCCGCCAGCTCCGTCCGGATCTCCCGCAGGTCAGCAATGACCTTCTGGTTATAGCGGGCGATCTCGTTGACAAAGTCAATACGACTGATGAGATCCGCGAAACTCTTCGCCTTGAACAGCACCGACCAGTAGGACAGCGTTCCCTGCTCCTCCTCCTGGCGGATCTGCTTGTGGAACAGCTCCGTCTGCTGCTTTTCCAGCGCCTCGTTGGCGGCGATGCTGCGGTTGGTCACGTCGATCTGCTGCTCCAGCAGGCTGATCTCCTGGGTCAGCGCCGTGTTGCGCTGGTCCAGCAGGTTCTTCTGCTGCTGGGTGCTGGCCTTCTGTCCCTTGATCTTGTCCAGCTCATTCTTCAGGTTGTTCATTTCTTCCCGCTTGCTGTTGATCTGCTGCTGCAGGTCATTATACTCCTTGCGGATACTGTCAGCCTCGGCGCTGTCTTTTTTCGTTTCCGTCTTGCTGTCGCCCGTCGTGGTGGCACCCTCTGTCTTGGTATCCGTTGTGGTGCTGCCCGCGGAGCTGGTGCCTGTATCCGTCTCGTCCGTGGCCTTGATGCCGCCCGTCGCGTAAGCCGCCACCGGCAGCAGCGCCGCCGTCATCAGCAACGCGCACAGCAGCGCCAAAGCACGTTTTCCGGTCGTTCGTTTCATGGTCTGTCCTCCTCGGTGCGGACGCTCGTCCGCATGGTTTGCTGCTTATACCTTCAGGAAGCGGCGGATGGCCATCAGGCTGCCGCCCACGCCGATCACCACACCGGCCCCGGCAAAGATACCGGCCACCGGCTGCCAGATGCTCCGGAACGGAACCACCTCCAGCAGCTGCATGGTGTCGGAATTGGTGATGCCGTTGGCCATGGCGCTGTAAAGCAGCCATTGCAGACCAAAGGCGATCACCGCGCCGAACAGGCCCAGCAGCAGGCCCTCGAACACGAAGGGCCAGCGGATGAACCCGTCGGTGGCGCCCACCATCTTCATGATGGCGATCTCCTCCCGCCGGTCGAAGGTGGTCAGCTTGATGGTGTTGGAGATAATGAACAGCGACACCATCAGCAGTATCGCGATCAGCACGATGGAGATCACGCCGGCCACATTGCGGACCGTGATAAAGCCCGCGGAGATGACCTCGTCGGCCCGCACCTCGTCGATGCCCTGTATCGCGTCCACCGCCGCCTTCGTCTCCGTGATCTTGTCGGGATCGGTCAGATGGATCACATAGCGATGGCGGAACACCTGGGGATCCAGATCCTTGAACATGTCGTCCTCGTCATACTCCGCCACATAAGCATCCCGGGCCTCCTGGCGGGAAACGAAGGTGCAGTCCGCCACATTGTCTGTCTTTTCCAGCTTGCTTTGCAGGGCCTTGGCCTGGCTCTCTGTCAGCGAGTCGTCCACAAAGGCCACCATGGCGTTCTCCTTCTGCAGGTCTGCCAGATTCTCGTTGGCGTTATAGGCCACCAGGGAGAATGTGCCCATGATCAGCAGACACGCCACCGTTACGCCGATGGCGGCAAAGGACATGAACCCGTGAGAGAACATGCTGCGGGCACCCTCTTTGAAGAAATATCCAAAGTTTTTCATTGGCCCACCACCCCCTCATATGTACCGGTGGCGTCGCCCGCCACCCGGCCGCTGTCCAGATAGATGACCCGCTTGTTGAAGTGGTTCACCAGTCCCCGCTCGTGGGTCACCACGATGACGGTGGTACCCAGGGCGTTGATGCGCTCCAGCAGCGTCATGATCTCCAGTGAGCGGGCCGGGTCAAGGTTGCCTGTAGGCTCGTCGGCCACAATGGTGCTGGGATTATTCACCAGCGCACGAGCCACAGACACACGCTGCTGCTCGCCGCCGCTGAGCTCGTCGGGGTAGTTGTTCTCCTTCCCCTTCAGGCCCACCAGCTCCAGCACATAAGGGATGCGGCTGCGGATCTCACGGGGCGACGCACCCACTGCCCGCATGGCCAGCGCCAGATTATCGTATACCGTCCGGCTGGCGATCAGCCGGAAGTCCTGAAAGATCACGCCGATGGTGCGGCGCATCAGGGGCAGCTGCTTCTCCTTGATACGGCTCATGGAAAAGCCGTTGACCATCACGCGCCCACCAGTGGGCACGATCTCTCCGGTCAGCAGCTTAATGATGGTGGACTTTCCGCTGCCGGAAGGCCCCACCAGAAACACAAATTCTCCGTCCTCTATCTGAAATGAAATCCCGCGAACGGCCTTTGTGCCGTTCTCGTAGGTTTTTTCCGCGTCCGTCAATCGAATCATGGCACTCCCTCAAATTCTCTCAAAATGCAACATCTTGTGGCAAAAGGCCACGCCTTGTTACATTATATATAAATCCTCAACAAATGGCAACAGGAAAACCATGAATTTTCGGTAAATCCGCCATGCAAAATCTGCCATTATTGTTATAGACGTACAAAACCGTCAAAATGTTCCCGGAATTTACAAAAAAATGCCGCAAAAAAACAGCCGCCCTTTGGGCGGCTGTAAAAGCTTCGCAGAATTCATGCCAGTAATCTTATGCGTCTATTCCTCTGCTGGTCAGATACTTCTTGACCATCAGCGCTACCTTGAAGGTAATGGCGTCGTCAAACTCCCGCAGGTCAAGGCCGGTCAGCTTCTTGATCTTCTCCAGCCGGTACACCAGCGTATTGCGGTGGACGAACAGCTTGCGGGCCGTCTCGGACACGTTCAGGTTGTTCTCGAAGAACTTGTAGATGGTGAACAGCGTCTCCTGATCCAGCGCGTCGATGGGATTCTTCTTGAACACCTCCTGCAGGAACATCTCGCACAGGGTAGTGGGCAGCTGATAGATCAAGCGACCGATACCCAGATTCTCATAGTTGATGACGTAGCGCTCGGTGTCGAACACCTTGCCCACCTCGATGGCGATCTGGGCCTCCTTATAGGCCTTGGCCAACTCCCGCAGGTGCTGGGCCATGGTGCCGATGCCCACGAACACGCTGCTCTCGCCGTCGATGCGCAGGGCCTCTTCGATCCGCAGGGCTACCTTCTCCAACTCGGGAGAGCCGGCGTTCTTATCCATCTGGTGGATCAGCACCACATCCTGCTCACCCACACTGAGAACGAAATCGTTCTGCCGGTCGGGGAACAGGCTCTGCACCAGATCCAGCGGGGCGGACTCCATCCGGTCGTCCACCGGGCGGATCACAAACACGCCGCGGTTCACCTCGGCGGCCACATGCAGCTCCTTGGCCCGCATGTAGATATCGCTGATGAGGATGTTGTCCGAAATGATGTTCTTCATGAAGGAGCCCTTGTCGTGCTTCTCCTCATAATAGCTCTTGGCGGAGTTCAGCGCCACAGCGGCCATGGCGCACACGGTGCGGCCGATGCCGTCGTCGCCGCTGGCAAACACGGCGTAGTCAAAGTGGCCGCCCCAGCCGGGCAGGGCCTTGAACGTCTTGCCCTCCAGGGCCACGCACTCGCCGTCGGCCTGCTGGATGGTCTCCACATATTTGCTCCACTTCTTGCCGATACCCGTCAGCTCGCTGCACGCGATAACGGTTCCCTCCGCGTCAATGACGCCGATGGTACGGTCGGTGGTCTCCTTGAATTGCAGCACTACATTCTGGAAAATTCTTCCGGACATAACAAGCCCTCCTGCTCTCTCTTCAAAGCGCCGCCGGGCAGTTTGTGCAAACTGCCAAGGGGTTGCCAATATTATATCGTCATAATCACGGTTTTGCAAGCATTTTTTTATCTTTCTCACAAAAAAGATCAGAATTCTTTTTGCGCTTTGTCGATATAATCACAAGCCGCACGTATTACGCAGGGCAAAAAGCTCCTCCGGCGTCAGGAAACGGCACTGTCCCGTCGCCAATTCCGGCTCCAGCCGCAGCGGCCCCATGGCCAGCCGCTTCAGATACAGCACAGGCTTCCCCCGGCTGGCCAGCATCCGCTTCACCTGATGGAACTTGCCCTCCCGCAGCGTCACGAGACATTCGCCGCCGCCCAGCGGCTCCAGCTTCGCCGGCAGGCATTGCAGGCCGTCGCCCAGCAGCAGTCCTTCCGCAAAGGCCGCTGCGTCCGCCGCATCCGGTACGCCCTCCACGCTGGCATAGTACACTTTGTCCACATGGTATTTGGGGCTCAGCAGACGGTGGGTCAGCTCGCCGTCATCGGTCAGCAGCAGCAGACCCTCCGTATCCTTGTCCAGCCGTCCCACCGGCGCAAGATCCCGGCGGCGCATCTCCTGCGGGATCAGGTCCAGCACCGTGGGCTGGCGCTTATCCTCGGTAGCCGTCAGCACTCCGGCAGGCTTGTGCAGCAGCAGATAGACATGCCGCTCACTTTCCAGCGCCACGCCGTCCACGGTAATGACCGCCGCGGCCGCATCTACCTTCATATCCGCCGCCGCGGCGGGGATACCGTCTACCAGCACGCGTCCCTGCCGCACCAGTGTCTTTACCTCCCGCCGGGAGGCCGCGCCTCTGTTGGCAATCACCTTATCCAGCCGTTCCATAGCTGCCTCCTTGCTCGTTTGGGCACAGTATAGCATATTTTCTTCCGCTTGGGAATAACCATCTACAAAGGAGTTGATGGAATGCGTGTTATCCATATCACGCGGCGGCGCATGGCGCTGCTCTCTCTGGCGCTGGGCATGGTGATCGGCTCGGCGCTGCTGCTGGCGGGCTGCTTCGGCGGAGAGAAGAAGACAGAGATCATCACCGCCGCCACACCAGAGGAGCGGGTGGCCTATCTGGAGGGGCTGGGCTGGCAGGTGGAGCCGCAGCCCATTGAAACGCTGGATCTCCAACTGCCGGAAACGCTGGAAAACGAGTGGGCAGACTACGCCAAGCTGCAAAAGGGCCAGAATCTGCCCTTTGCGGAGTTCACCGGGCAGTCCGTAAAGCGGTATACCTATACCATCGCCAATTATCCGGATATTCCACAGGGCGTGCAGGCGAATCTGTACCTGTGGGGCGACCAGATCATCGGCGGCGACATCATCGCAACGGGACAGGGCGGCTTCCAGTCCGATCTGGCGTTCCCGAAGGCATAAGAGCGCAAAAAAAGAAAGGCCTTACGGCCTTTCTTTTTTTGCATTGAAATCCGATTACTGCTCGATCTCGATGACGACGCCGGAACCGACGGTACGACCGCCCTCACGGATAGCGAAACGCAGACCCTTCTCGATAGCGATGGGGGTGATCAGCTCGACCTTCATGTCGACGTTATCGCCGGGCATGCACATCTCAGTGCCTTCGGGCAGAGTGATGATGCCGGTCACGTCGGTGGTACGGAAGTAGAACTGGGGACGATAGTTATTGAAGAAGGGGGTGTGACGGCCGCCTTCATCCTTGGTCAGAACGTAGACCTGGCCCACGAACTTGGTCAGAGGATGGATGGAACCGGGCTTGGACAGAACCTGACCGCGCTCGATCTCGGTCTTGGCAACACCACGCAGCAGGGCGCCGATGTTATCGCCGGCCTCAGCGTAGTCCAGCAGCTTGTGGAACATCTCGATACCGGTAACGACGGTCTCGCGCTTCTCCTCGGACAGGCCGACGATCTCGACCTTCTCGTTCAGGTTCAGCTTACCACGCTCCACACGACCGGTAGCGACGGTACCACGACCGGAGATGGTGAACACGTCCTCGACGGGCATCAGGAAGGGCATATCCTCCTTGCGGTCGGGGGTGGGGATCCAAGTGTCAACAGCGTCCATCAGCTCCTTGATGCAGGCATACTCGGGAGCGTTGGGATCGGTGGACTCGGAAACCAGAGCGTTCAGAGCAGAGCCACGGATGATGGGGGTCTCGTCGCCAGGGAAGCCATAGAAGTCCAGCAGCTCGCGGACTTCCATCTCCACCAGCTCCAGCAGCTCCTCATCGTCGACCTGGTCGCACTTGTTCAGGAACACCAGGACGGAAGGAACGTTCACCTGACGGGCCAGCAGCAGGTGCTCGCGGGTCTGAGCCATAGGACCATCGGAAGCAGCGATGACCAGGATAGCGCCGTCCATCTGGGCAGCACCGGTGATCATGTTCTTGATATAGTCGGCGTGGCCCGGGCAGTCAACGTGTGCATAGTGACGCTTCTCGGTCTCGTACTCAACGTGGGCGGTGTTGATGGTGATACCACGCTCGCGCTCTTCGGGAGCCTTATCGATGGAAGAGTAATCGGTGTACTCAGCCTTGCCCTGCAAAGCCAGGAACTTGGTGATGGCAGCGGTCAGGGTGGTCTTACCATGGTCGATGTGGCCGATGGTACCGATGTTAACGTGGGGCTTAGTTCTCTCAAATTTCTGCTTAGCCATTTGAAATGATCCTCCTTAACATTTTTGTATCATGTGTGGGCAGCGTTACAGTCTAACACTGCCATTTTACAATATTTCGGTGGGAAAATCAATCGTAAAATACGCTTTTACAAATTTTCCTTACCGGTGCGCTTGGCGATGAGCTTCTCCTGCAGACCCTTAGGCAGCTCGATATAGTGGCTGGGCTCCATGGTGTACTGACCGCGCCCCTGTGTACGGGAACGCAGGTCGGTGGCATAACCGAACATCTCAGCCAGCGGAACGAACGCGTCGATCTGCTGTGCGCCGGAGCGCATCTCATAGCCCTGGATCTGACCGCGGCGGGCATTCAGGTCGCCGATAACGTCGCCCATATACTCGTCGGGCACGATAACGCAGACCTTCATAATGGGCTCCAGCAGCGTGGGCTCCGCCTTACGCATAGCCTCCTTGAAGGCCATGGAGCCGGCGATCTTGAACGCCATCTCGGAGGAGTCCACCTCGTGGTAGGAGCCGTCGAACAGAGTGACCTTCACATCCACCACGGGATAGCCAGCCACGGTGCCGGAGAGCATTGCGCCCTGAATACCGGCGTCGATAGCGGGGATATACTCCTTGGGGATCGCGCCGCCCACCACTGCGTTGACAAATTCGTAGCCCTTGCCGGATTCGTTGGGCTCCACGTGGATCTTGACGTGACCATACTGACCCTTACCGCCGGACTGACGGGCATACTTGGTATCCTGATCCACCGCCTTGCGGATGGTCTCCTTGTACGCCACCTGAGGTGCGCCCACGTTGGCCTCCACCTTGAACTCGCGGAGCAGACGATCCACGATGATCTCCAGATGCAGCTCGCCCATACCGGCGATGATGGTCTGACCCGTCTCCTCGTCGGTGTAGGTACGGAAGGTGGGATCCTCCTCCGCCAGCTTCATCAGGGCGATGGTCATCTTCTCCTCACCGGCCTTGGTCTTGGGCTCGATAGCCACGCGGATCACGGGCTCAGGGAACTCCATGGACTCAAGGATGATGGGGTGGCTCTCATCGCACAGGGTGTCGCCGGTGGTGGTGTTCTTCAGACCCACGACGGCGGCGATATCGCCGGCATACACCGTGTCGATATCCTCGCGGTGGTTGGCGTGCATCTGCAGGATGCGACCCATGCGCTCGCGCTTGCCCTTGGTGGCGTTCAGCACGGAGGAACCGGCCGTCAGCTTACCGGAGTAAACGCGGAAGAAGGTCAGACGGCCCACGTAGGGGTCGGTCATGATCTTGAAGGCCAGCGCGGCAAAGGGCTCGTCGTCAGAAGGCTTGCGATCCTCCTCGGCGTCGGTCTTGGGATGGGTACCCACGATAGCGGGCACATCCGTGGGAGCGGGCATATAGTCCACGATGGCGTCCAGCAGCTTCTGAACACCCTTGTTGCGGTAAGAGCTGCCGCAGGTGACCGGCACCATTTCCACGGCGCAGGTGGCCTTGCGGATGGCCGTGCGGATCTTCTTGGCCGGGATCTCCTGACCCTCCAGATACATCTCCATGATCTCGTCATCGAACATGGAAACGGCGTCCAGCAGCTTCTCGCGGTATTCCTCGGCCAGATCCGCCATATCCTCGGGGATCGGCTCAACGCGGACATCCTTGCCCAGCTGATCGTAGTAAATATCAGCATTCATCTCCACCAGATCGATGATACCGCGGAAGGTATCCTCTTTTCCGATGGGCAGCTGGATGGGTACAGCATTGGCCTTCAGACGATCATGCACCATATCCAGGACGTGATAGAAATCCGCGCCGGTGATGTCCATCTTGTTGACGTAGATCATCCGGGGGACATGATAGTGATCCGCCTGACGCCACACAGTCTCAGACTGGGGCTCAACGCCGCCCTTGGCGCACATGACGGTCACAGAGCCGTCCAGCACGCGCAGAGAACGTTCCACTTCCACAGTGAAGTCCACGTGGCCCGGGGTGTCGATGATGTTGATGCGCGTCTGGGGGAACTGGTTCTCGCTGCCTTTCCAATAGCAGGTGGTGGCCGCGGAGGTGATGGTGATACCACGCTCCTGCTCCTGCTCCATCCAGTCCATGGTGGCAGTACCCTCGTGCGTCTCACCCAACTTGTAGTTCACGCCCGTGTAGTACAGAATACGCTCTGTGGTCGTGGTCTTGCCTGCGTCGATGTGGGCCATGATGCCGATATTTCTTGTATTTTCCAGTGTAACCTTTCTCGGCATACCGTTCTCCTTTTACGAATAATACAATGTGGTGCGGGATTACCAGCGGAAGTGGGCGAATGCCTTGTTGGATTCGGCCATCTTGTGGGTATCCTCGCGCTTCTTCACGGCGCTGCCGGTGTTGTTGGCGGCGTCCATGATCTCGCCTGCCAGGCGCTCGGCCATGGTGCGCTCACCGCGGGCGCGGGAGTAGTTCGTCAGCCAGCGCAGACCCAGGGTCTGACGACGGGCGGGACGAACCTCCATGGGGACCTGATAGGTAGCACCGCCGACACGGCGGGCCTTGACTTCCAGGCTGGGCATGATGTTTTCCATAGCCTGGGTAAAGACTTCCAGGGGCTCCTTCTCGGTCTTTTCCTTGATGATGTCAAATGCACCATACACGACCTTCTGAGCCACGCCCTTCTTACCATCCAGCATGATGCTGTTGACCAGCTTGGTCACCAGCACGGAGCCGTACATGGGATCGGGCAGGATCTCTCTTTTGGGAACATTACCTCTTCTGGGCACTATGCTTCCCTCCTTCATAATAATATGATTTCATAGGTACTCAGCAGCGCGCAGTGTGTTGGCTGCTGTACGGCCTGCCAAAGAGGTATATAAAATATAGTACCTTTTCGGCAAAGCTCTTTTTAATTGCTTTTGGTCGATCGCTTATTTCTGCTTGGGGCGCTTGGCACCGTACTTGGAACGGGCCTGCATACGACCCTGAACACCCTGGGTGTCGAGGGTACCACGGATGATGTGGTAGCGGACGCCGGGCAGATCCTTTACACGACCGCCGCGGATCATGACCACAGAGTGCTCCTGCAGAGAATGACCCACACCGGGGATGTAAGCGGTGACCTCGTAGCCGTTGGTCAAACGGACACGGGCGATCTTACGCAGAGCGGAGTTGGGCTTCTTGGGGGTCGCGGTTCTCACTGCGGTGCAGACGCCACGCTTCTGAGGGGAGGACAGGTTGGTCTCCTTGTTCTTCAGCGTATTCAGGCCCTTCTGCATAGCGGGGGAATCGGACTTGTAGGTAGCCTTTTTCCGGCCCTGCTTGACCAGCTGATTAAAAGTAGGCATGCAATAGGTACTCCTTTCTTCAAAATTGCGGGAATATCTCCCTGTATTTTCCTCGGAATAAAGGAATTTTATTCCGCAAGGAACAAATTTTGCGGGGCGGTCAGACCTCCAGCGCGGCGGCTGCCGCGGTACCCACGGCGATGGAGCAGGCGCGGCCCAGCTGGGCCATGGTGTAATCCGTCACCACGTCGATGCCGGAGGCCCGGCACAACGCCTCCATCGGTTCGGTGAGCCGGGGGTCGGCGTCGCAGGCCAGATAGACCCTGCGCACCTTACCGGCCGCCACAGCCCGGCGGACCTGCTTGAGACCCACCACTTTTTCCTTGGCCGCCAGTGCTTCCATGCGCGCCGCTCCCTTCTGTTGACGCGGCGCGGACGCCGCATGACAAAGTTCGCGGAGCAATGCCCGCGCAAGTTAGAATTATATCATAGGCAAGAAACAGCGTCAAGTGGATTTGTGCCAAAAATTTGTGCTTTTCTCTGAAATCCCTCGGTAAAATGTGTGCAGTTCGGAGAATAAATGCCCTCCGGCGCTGCCGGAGGGCATTTGGGACCAGCAACGGAGTATCCTGTCGCTTACTCCACGTTGGCGGCGGCCACCTGATTGGTGAAGATGACCTCCTGCGGCGCGATCTCCTCCTCCACAGGATCGGGATCGGGAACCAGCTCCTCGGCCAGCTGGCGGTAAGCGCCCAGACCGGCGCCGGCGGGGATCAGCTTACCGATGATGACGTTCTCCTTCAGACCCACCAGATGATCCACCTTGCCCTTGATGGCGGCCTCGGTCAGCACCTTGGTGGTCTCCTGGAAGGAGGCGGCGGACATCCAGGAATCCGTGGCCAGAGAGGCCTTGGTGATGCCCATGAGCACCTGGGTGTAGGTGGCCTCCTGCAGGGGCTCGCCCTCGTCATTGGTCTCGCCTGCGGCGTTGCGGACACGGATCTCGGCGTTGGCGTCCTCCACGTCCAGAATGTCGGTCATAGCGCCGGACAGCAGCTTGGTATCGCCGGATTCCTCCACGCGGACCTTGCGCATCATCTGGCGGACAATGACCTCGATATGCTTATCATTGATATCCACGCCCTGCTGACGGTACACCTTCAGAACTTCCTGGATCAGATAGTTGTGAACGGCGGAGGCGCCGCGGATACGCAGCACATCGTGGGGGTTCAGCGCGCCGTCCTGCAGCTGCTTGCCCTTTTCGATCACATCACCATCCTGCACCAGCAGGCCGGTGTGAGGCACCGCGTAGGTGCGGGTGTCGCCGTCGTCGGCGGTGATGATAATGTTCAGCAGGCTGCCCTTGGCGGCCTCCTCGAAGCGGACCTTGCCGCCGATCTCGGCGATGGTGGCCATCTTCTTGGGACGGCGTGCCTCGAACAGCTCCTCAACACGGGGAAGACCCTGAGTGATGTCGCCGCCGGCAACGCCGCCGGTGTGGAAGGTTCGCATGGTCAGCTGCGTACCGGGCTCACCGATGGACTGGGCGGCGATGATACCCACCGCCTCGCCGGGAGCCACAGGCTTGGAGGTGGCCAGGTTCATGCCGTAGCACTTGGCGCAGATACCGCTGTGGGCCTTGCAGGTCAGCACGGTGCGGATCTCGGCGGTGTGGATATCGAAGGACTCCAGCAGCGCCGCATCGTCCTCGGTCATCATACGATCCTTGGAGATCAGCACCTCGTCGGTGCCGGGCTTGCAGATATCGCGGACGGGGAAGCGGCCCTTGATACGCTCGGAGAACTTCTCGATGACCTGGCCGCCCTCGCTGATCTCGGACACCACGATGCCCTTCTCCACGCCGCAGTCGTCCTCGCGGATGATGACGTCCTGGCAGACGTCCACCATGCGGCGGGTCAGGTAGCCGGAGTCGGCGGTACGCAGAGCCGTATCGGCCAGGCCCTTACGGGCGCCGCGGCTGGAGGTGAAGTATTCCAGCACGGACAGGCCCTCGCGGAAGTTGGCCTTGATGGGGATCTCGATGGTCTTACCGGCGGTGTTGGCCATCAGGCCGCGCATACCGGTCAGCTGGCGGATCTGCTTCATGGAGCCGCGGGCGCCGGAGTCTGCCATCATGAAGATGGGGTTGTACTTGTTCATGTTGGCGGTCAGGGCGTCGGTAACGTCGTTGGTGGTCTTTTCCCACTCGCGGACCACCAGCTTGTAGCGCTCCTCGTCGGTGATGAAGCCCATGTTGAACTGATCCTCGATGTCCAGCACGCGCTCCTCGGTCTCGCGGATCAGCTCGTGCTTCTTGGCAGGCACCACCATGTCCGCGATGGAGATGGTGATGGAGCCGCGGGTGGAGTACTTATAGCCGGTGGCCTTGATGTTGTCCAGCACCTCGGCGGCGATGGTGAAACCGAACTTCTTGATGGTGCGGTCAACGATCTTGCCCAGTTGCTTCTTGCCGCAGGTCTCGGTGATCTCATAATCGAAGAACTTGTCGGTGGGTTGGCCGTTGTCGTCCAGACGCTTGACAAAACCCAGATCCTGCG
The DNA here is from genome assembly GCA_934597345.1 of uncultured Oscillospiraceae bacterium. Lineage (GTDB taxonomy): Bacteria > Bacillota > Clostridia > Oscillospirales > Oscillospiraceae > Vescimonas. The sequence goes on along the minus strand of CAKTRJ010000019.1, from coordinate 8,279 downwards.
GCACATTGCGGTTGAAAATAATGCGTCCGGCGGTGGCGCGCACCACATGGGACAGCTTCTCGCCATTGAATTCCTTCTCCACGCGGACCCAGACAGGCTGGTGGATGCCGATGATGTGCTCGTTGTAAGCCATCAGCACCTCGTCCTCGTCGCGATAGATGTTCAGGCGGTTGTTGGCCTTCTCCTCGTCGGTCAGCTCGTCGTAGCTCTTGCCGGCCAGGGCGAAGTCGATGCCCTCGGGCCAGTACTCGTCGTTGTCCATCTGGGAAACGCCGTTTTCAAACCGCTCGAAGGTCAGGTAGTAGGAGCCCAGCACCATATCCTGGGTAGGCACGGTGACGGGGCCGCCGTCCTGAGGACGCAGCAGGTTGTTGGCGGACAGCATCAGCAGACGGGCCTCGGCCTGTGCCTCGGCGGACAGAGGAACGTGGATGGCCATCTGGTCGCCGTCGAAGTCGGCGTTGAAGGCGGTGCAGTTCAGGGGATGCAGCTTCAGGGCGCGGCCCTCCACCAGCACCGGCTCGAAGGCCTGGATGCCCAGACGGTGCAGGGTAGGCGCGCGGTTCAGCATGACGGGATGATCCTTGATGATCTCATCCAGCGCATCCCACACCTCGGTGCGGCCCTTGTCCACCATCTTCTTGGCAGACTTGATGTTGTTGGCGCTGCCGTCCTCCACCAGCTTCTTCATGATAAAGGGGCGGAACAGCTCCACGGCCATCTCCTTGGGCACGCCGCACTGATAGATCTTCAGCTCGGGGCCGACACAGATAACGGAACGTCCGGAGTAGTCCACGCGCTTGCCCAGCAGGTTCTGACGGAAGCGGCCCTGCTTGCCCTTCAGCATATCGGACAGGGACTTGAGGGCACGGTTGTTGGCGCCGGTGACGGGACGGCCGCGGCGGCCGTTGTCGATCAGGGCGTCCACCGCCTCCTGCAGCATGCGCTTCTCGTTGCGCACGATGATATCGGGGGCGTTCAGCTCCATCAGGCGGCGCAGACGGTTGTTGCGGTTGATGACCCGGCGGTACAGGTCGTTCAGGTCGGAGGTGGCGAAGCGGCCGCCGTCCAGCTGCACCATGGGACGCAGCTCAGGCGGGATCACGGGCAGCACGTCGATGACCATCCACTCCGGCTTGTTGCCGGAGATACGGAAGGCGTCCACCACCTCAAGGCGCTTGACGACGCGGGCCTTCTTCTGGCCGGAGGTGGTCTTCAGCTCGGCGTGGAGCTGCTCGCTGAGCTGCTCCAGGTCGATCTGACGCAGCAGCTCCTTCACGGCCTCAGCGCCCATACCGGCGCGGAAGTCGTCCTCATACTTTTCGCGGTAATCGCGGTATTCCTTCTCGGACAGGATCTGGTTCTTCATCAGGGGCGTTTCGCCGGGATCGGTGACGATATAGGCGGCGAAGTACAGCACCTTCTCCAGAATACGGGGGCTGATGTCCAGCAGCAGACCCATGCGGGAGGGGATGCCCTTGAAGTACCAGATGTGGCTGACGGGGGTGGCCAGCTCGATGTGGCCCATGCGCTCGCGACGCACCTTGGCACGGGTGACCTCCACGCCGCAGCGGTCGCAGATCTTGCCCTTATAGCGGATCTTCTTATACTTGCCGCAGTGGCACTCCCAGTCCTTGGTGGGCCCGAAAATGCGCTCGCAGAACAGGCCGTCCCGTTCCGGCTTCAGGGTGCGGTAGTTGATGGTCTCGGGCTTCTTGACCTCGCCGTAGGACCACTCGCGGATCATCTCCGGAGAAGCGATGCCGATCTTGATGGCGTCAAAGGTTGCGTAACTCATTGTTCAGCTCCTCCTCTTTCTCAAAATTCATCATCTTCGTCAACGTCGTCATAGGAAGCGTCCACTTCCTCGTCGCTGACATAATCGAAGCCTGCGTTGGCCAACTCATCCTCATCGGCATAGCGGTTCTGCCGGTCGTTGTCGGCATCCATGCGGGCCAGATTGAAGGTATCCATGGCGTCCTCGTCATCCTTCAGCTCGATCTGGTTGCCGTCCTTATCCAGCACCTGGATATCCAGGCACAGGGACTGCAGCTCCTTCACCAGCACCTTGAAGGATTCCGGCACACCGGGAGCGGGCACGTTGTGGCCCTTGACGATGGACTCGTAGGTGCGGACACGGCCGGTGACGTCGTCGGACTTGACGGTCAGGATCTCCTGCAGGGTATAAGCAGCGCCGTAAGCCTCCAGCGCCCAGACTTCCATTTCTCCGAAGCGCTGGCCGCCGAACTGGGCCTTGCCGCCCAGAGGCTGCTGGGTGACCAGGGAGTAGGGGCCGGTGGAACGGGCATGGATCTTATCATCCACCAGATGGTGCAGCTTCAGGAAGTAAACGTAGCCGACGGTGACCTTGTTGTCGAAGCGTTCGCCGGTGCGACCGTCGTACAGCCAGCTCTTGCCCTCGGGGTCAAGACCGGCCAGCTCCAGCGCCTCGGTGATGTCCTTGTCGGTGGCGCCGTCGAAGATGGGGGTGGCTACCTTCCAGCCGAGGGTCTTGGCAGCGTAGCCCAGATGGACCTCCAGCACCTGGCCGATGTTCATACGGGAGGGAACGCCCAGGGGGTTCAGCACGATATCCAGCGGGGTGCCGTCGGGCAGGAAGGGCATATCCTCCTGGGGCAACACGCGAGACACGACGCCCTTGTTGCCGTGACGGCCGGCCATCTTGTCGCCGGGCTGGATCTTGCGGCGCTGGGCAATATAGACGCGGACCACCTCGTTCACGCCCGGCCCCAGCTCGTCGCCGTTCTCGCGGGTAAATACCTTGGTGTCGATGACGATGCCGCTCTCGCCGTGAGGCACCTTCAGAGAGGTGTCGCGGACCTCGCGGGCTTTCTCGCCGAAGATGGCGCGCAGCAGGCGCTCCTCGGCGGTCAGATCGGTCTCGCCCTTGGGGGTGACCTTACCCACCAGGATGTCGCCGGCGTGGACCTCCGCGCCAACACGGATGATGCCGCGCTCGTCCAGATCCTTCAGAGCATCCTCGCCCACGTTGGAGATATCGCGGGTGATCTCTTCCGGCCCCAACTTGGTGTCGCGGGCGTCGATCTCATATTCCTCGATGTGGATGGAGGTGTAGACATCCTCCTTCACCAGCCGCTCGTTCAGCAGCACGGCGTCCTCGTAGTTATAGCCTTCCCAGGTCATGAAGCCCACCAGGATGTTGCGGCCCAGCGCGATCTCGCCCTGCTCGGTGGCGGGGCCGTCAGCCAGGACGGAGGGATCGTCGCCGCCGTGGACACGCTCGCCCACAGAAACGATCGGCTTCTGGTTGATGCAGGTGCCGTGGTTGGAGCGTAGGAACTTGATCAGCTTATAATCCTTGGTCTCGCCGCTGTCGTACTTGACGGAGACGTTGGTGGCGTCCACCTTGGTAACGACGCCGTCGCCCTCGGCCAGCACGGCCACCTCGGAGTCCAGGCAGATCTTGTGCTCCATACCGGTGCCCACGATGGGGGCCTCCGGCTTCAGCAGAGGCACGGCCTGACGCTGCATGTTGGCGCCCATCAGGGCGCGGTTGGCGTCGTCGTTGGGCAGGAAGGGGATCATGGCGGTGGCGATGGACACCATCATACGGGGACTCACGTCGATGAAGTCCACGTTGGTGCGGTCCACCTCCACGATCTCGTCGCGGTGGCGGCAGGTAATACGGCGGTTGGTAAGGCAGCCGTTCTCATCCACAGGCTCGGCAGCCTGACCGACGATATACTGATCCTCCACGTCGGCGGTCATATAGGTGATGTCGTTGGAGATCTTACCGGTCTCGTGATCCACGGCGCGGAAGGGCGCCTCGATAAAGCCGTATTCGTTGACGCGGGCGTAGGTGGCCAGATAGGAGATCAGGCCGATGTTGGGACCTTCAGGCGTCTCGATGGGGCACATACGGCCATAGTGGGAGTAGTGCACGTCTCGGACTTCCATGTTGGCGCGCTCGCGGCTCAGACCGCCGGGGCCCAGTGCGGACAAACGGCGCTTGTGGGTCAGCTCGGCCAGCGGGTTGGTCTGATCCATGAACTGGCTCAGGGGGCTGGAGCCGAAGAACTCCTTGATGGCGGCGGTAACGGGCCGGATGTTGATCAGGCTCTGGGGGGTGACGATATCCAGATCCTGGATGGTCATACGCTCGCGGATGACGCGCTCCATGCGGCTGAAGCCGATGCGGAACTGGTTCTGCAGCAGCTCGCCCACGCAGCGCAGACGGCGGTTGCCCAGATGGTCGATATCGTCACGGGTGACAAGGCCATAGGCCAGCGCGTTCATATAGTTGATGGACGCGAAGATATCGTCGATGATGATGTGCTTGGGCACCAGCTGGTCGGCGTGCAGTTTGCACTGCTCGATCAGCTCCCCGCCCTGATACTGGCCCAGCAGCTCCTGCAACACGTCGAAGCGGACGCGCTCCTTGATGCCGCACTCCTTGCGGGGATCGAAGTCCACATAGCGGGACATGTCGCACATGCCGTTGGAGGTGATCTTCAGCACCTTGCCGGTATCCAGCGTGACGGTGACCTCCTTCACGCCGATGGCGTCCATCTCGGCGCAGTCGTCGGCGGTCAGCACACGGCCTTCCTCGAACAGCAGCTCGCCGGTGGCGGGATCAGCCACGGGCTCGTTAAGCATCTGGCCCTTGGCGCGGGCCCAGAAGGTCAGCTTCTTGTTGAACTTATAGCGGCCCACGGTGCTCAGGTCATAGCGCCGGGGATCGAAGAACAGGTTCTGGATCAGGGTCTGGGCGGAGTCCACCGTAGGGGGCTCGCCGGGACGCAGCTTGCGGTAGATCTCCAGCAGGGCGTCCTCGTAGGTCTTGCAGGTATCCTTCTCCAGCGTCACCACGATACGCTCGTCATCGCCAAAGTGCTCCAGGATCTCGGCGTCGGTCTTGAGGCCCAGGGCGCGGATCAGGCAGGTGATGGGCAGCTTGCGGTTCTTGTCGATACGGACCCAGAACACCTCGCTGGTGTCGGTCTCGTACTCCAGCCACGCGCCGCGGTAGGGGATCACGGTGCTGGTCAGCAGGGGCAGGTCGGTCTTGAGGTCGATCTCCTTGCCGTAGTAGATGCCGGGGGAGCGGACGATCTGGCTGACCACCACGCGCTCGGCACCGTTGATAACGAAGGTGCCGGAGTGGGTCATCAGGGGGAAATCGCCCATGAAGATCTCCTGCTCCTTGATCTCGCCGGTCTCCTTGTTGTGCAGGCGCACCTTCACCTTCATGGGGGCGGCATAGGTGGCGTCACGGGCCTTGCACTCCTCCACGTCGTACTTGGGCTTCTCGTCCATGGTGTAATCAATGAAGCTCAGCTCCAGATTACCGGCATAGTCCGAAATCACGTCCACGTCGGAGAATACCTCCCGCAGACCGGTCTCCAGGAACCATTTGTAGGAATCCTTCTGGATCTCCAGCAGGTTGGGCATTGCCACCACTTCTTCGTGGCGGGCAAAGTTCTTGCGCACTGTCTTGCCGTAATACTTGTCCTTGGCCATGTCATCACGCCTTTCTGTTTGTTGTGCCGCCTCCGCCGCTGCCGCCGTTCCCACCGGCGACAGGCCTTGGCCGCTGTATTTTCAAATTTTCTGAACGGTATTGACGCCGCCTTTTGATACACGCGGGCTTGTTGGCATTTTTACCGAAAACCTCTTGTATTTCCCTCTTGGCGGTGGTATACTGAGCATGTAAAAGGGGATATGTCCCCATCATCTCAATATAAGCGTCTTAGTTTACCATATTTTTGATGGCATGTCAAGATGAAGTACGGGCAGCGGCAAAATATTTTGTCGCTGCCTTTTTTGTCAAAGGGAGTGCTTTCCGCCGAAAGCACTCCCCTTCCTCTTTATTCCGTCGGCCCCACGTATTTGTACCAAATCTCCGTGATGTAGCCGATGCTGCCGTCGGAGTACTCCACATGGCAGCGCACCTCCGTATATGCCGCGTCCGGTGCCGACGCCGTGGGGAACACCCGCTCCACCTGCCGCAGCACCACATCGTTCAGATACGCCTGTCCGCCCTTGAAATAGGCGTCGCTGCCATAAAAATGCACCGAATCCACCGTACACTCGTCCCGATTCAGATTCTCGTTATAGGTCAGCCCCTTGGCGATCAGCCGGTCCTTCCCCAGCTTCTCGGCCGCGGCACAGTCATAGTTTTTGGTGGCCTCCACCATCTTCTGTCCCGATGGTGCGGGACCGCCGCCCTCCGTCCAGTGGTCCGGCAGTGTCTCTCCGTCAGAGGAGGTCTGCCCCTGTTCTCCAGTCTGCTCCTCCTTCTTATCCTGCGGGGCAGCTGGCTTTTCCGTCTGTGCCGGCTGCTTTTCATTGTTGGGCTCCGGTGTCTGCTGTCCGCTTTCCGCAGCAGTCTCCTCCGGCAGCTGCGGCTCCTGCGGCGGCGCGGTCACCGTTACCGTACCGGTAGGGTCGCCCGGTACCTCCTCCGCGTCCGCGTTCTCCGCCGCTTTGCTGCCACAGGCGGCCAACATCAGCAGCAGCGCCAGTCCCAGCACCAATACCATGTATTTTTTCATCTCTCCGTCCTCCGTTCATGCGTTCTCTGTCCGTTCCAGCAGCACCACGCTTTCGATATGCGTGTCATTTTAAGACATATCCCCACAAATCAACAGAAAAAATATAATTATCTTTATAATATGAATAGCAGTAATCAATAACCTACTACATTTATCCTTAATGTTTAATCAAAAAATCTGACTTATTCTCTTCATAACTCTTAAGAATACTTATAAAATGAATGCTTTTAATTGCATCGTAGTTATTCATTTTCTTTAATTCTAAATAATTTTTCTTCGCAATTTCCATGCTGGTATGGCTTATGTAACATGCTGCATATTCACTAATAGATGGAACGGCCCAAAGATATTTCTCTGATTTTACTACTTTGTTATCTTCATCATATATAATCGATAATGTTAAGTAATAAATCGTAACCATACGCGTTTCTGCTATAGAACTTGCAAGCTTCACCTGAAATCTATCGACTTCATTTGCACCTATACTTTGTGAAACATTAAATACTTGTTGTTTCTCTTTCCCTAAAACCACATCATAAGTATGAGAGGATTCTACCAATCGATAATGGGTCATTTGCGGATTGATCATATTATAGTAATCTAATATATCGAATGATATCTCTTTTATATAGGCTACTTGGTCTCCAATGTTTCTCAATTTTATATCAACAATAAATTCTTTATCTTCATTTAAAGAGATATCTACTATTTTTATATTTGATTGTTGTTTTTCTTCTGTAAGATTTGTAATTTGAAGAATGTTTCCATCCCCGATAACATTTTTATCTCCACTAACATTAAGATTTCCCTCACCACCTTTAGGAGTTTTTGTTTTAGTTTTTGTTTTTAATATTGCAAAGAAAGCTGATATAATAGCTATACCTAAGCCACTAAATATCCATTCTTTATTACTTATAATCCATTCTACCATGTCAATATTCTCCTTTGTTTTTTTATTTACCAGCTTTTCTCTACAACCGTCCTATTTATCTGATATTTTAAAATACAACATCCATTCCGTTTGTGTAATAGACTACTGCATAAACAACATTTAATACAGCATAGGAGGTTTCCCTTTGTTATCCACAACTTTTCTGACATAACCTTCCCACTTTTGAATTATTTGTATCCATTCTTTAGATTTAAAATAATCATCTAAATTGCAATTCAAATCAAATTCTGGCATATACACCCCAAGAACACCCTTTTCTAATATTCCTTCTGCAATAACCCCTTTCTCTCTCAGTATTAAAACAGGCAATCCCAATTGGAAAGCCATAGCCGGTTCAATTTGACAATATGGACTAGTTAACCATTTATTGGATAAATCATACTCCTCCTCGCCAATATCACTAATCGGTTTCCCTGTTCCTTGTTTAATTAAACTTCTTCTAAACGCTATTGTTACTAATCCATTTGATTCTAACATCAACCTTCTTATTGCTGTTAATGGCGCATCCATATCATAATCTGTCACCCCTAACGTTCTTGGTTGTAACTCTCTTTCTTCAAAATAATGAATTATTCTTTCAATAAATTCTTCTTGCCTTTTTTTAAATGGTCTTGGATAACTCAAAAAGATAGAACTACTCATTAAATCTCCTCCATAATTTCAAAATATCTTAATGCATCCTTTATCGCTTCCACTTTCTCCGCTGTCGGATGCTTCCTCGGCTGTTTCAATTCTTCTACCGCATTAGGAGCATCATACATTGGCAAGCCTAAATCTCTCTTTACCTCTGC